>NZ_JBBPCC010000048.1:0-5971 GCF_038070315.1 Paenibacillus filicis
AGTCTAATGTAGTGTAGTGCTTATGAAAAGTAAACAAGCCCATAACCGTATTTGGAAGTAAATTAATTTTCCAATTTATAAGGGTATGGGCTCTCTTTGCTCCTAAATAAGGCAGTGTAGGTTCTTATCAATTATAAAACATCATCGTCTGCTAATTTATCAGCCTGGATTTCGAAGTCTTCTAAATTAGTCGGGATCTTTAATCTTACTTTATCGTCTTCTAAAGTCACTCCCATTTTACTAGCATGTTTGAAAGGATCATACATTTCATTGTTTTTAAGGCAAGAGTATAGTACATGGGCTATTTTGCCACAAACATGACCAATTGCTTTTCTCTTTGCCATTCCTCTTTCAACTAATCGCTTATAGTAAACACGAAAACTATTTTCGCTTATCTTCGGAGATAATAACAGAAGGGTCATTAAAAATAGTACTCTTCGAGTATCTCTAACGCCTTCGTATGTCTGCCTACTCTTAGAAACTGATGTGCCCGAGACTTTATTTTCTGCGGCAACACCAAGATACTTTTTGAATTCTAAGTATGTTGAGAAACGCTCTATGTCACCAATTGCGCCGATAAAGGTACACGCCATAGATTCACTCATGATGGGGAAGGACATTAGTATTTTTGTATAAGGATGAGGACTATATCCTTTTACTTGATCACCATAAAGCAAGGATGTTATCTGTTTATCCATACTTTTAATCGCTTCGTCTATACGCAGCGATTCTTCAATAAGCCACGTTTGCCTTTCAGTTAAGTGTGGAATATTAAATGCCAAAGTATTCGGTAACAGCTCCGCTAACACCGTGGAGGCTTTTGTAGCAGCTGATTTCGCTCCAATCGCTATTAGAGTTTGCCTAAGTTCATCTTGAGTTAACTCTGCCATTTCTTGTGCAGTAGGATATTTCAGTGCCAGCTTAAGGACAGTTAACGCACTTGTTTTTTTGAAAGCGCGTTTAAGTTCTGGATTGGTCACTGAAAATAGCTGCTGGATCTGATTCTTCCGTCTCGTTAATTGAGTAGTAAGTAACCAACGATCCCTTGTTAAGGTGCGATACAAAATCTGTTCTGCACTTGCTGGACGAACAATTCGCACAGAGCGCATATCAGGATGAAGCGTCTTGTGCCATCCCATGTAGGCCATAATCCTAGCATCAATTTCATCGGACTTTTCATTAAGTCCTAGTTGGCGTTCACGAAAGTCCTTTACAGCTTTATTTTCAACCTGATATATTGAATAACCTCGATCTAGTAGAACTCGAACAACCAAATATGAATAATGTCCGCCAGTAGGCTCCAGCAATACAAAGAAATCCTGAGGTTTATAACCGAATTGAGCTTGAATATCTTCTAAGGCATTGATAAACTTTGTAATTCCTTGACTATCCGAGTTAAACTTCATCGTTTTACTGCGTTTCCATTCCTTCTCATTGCGGAACTTTTCAAATGGAATGCAAGCAGCAACATGGAAGTCCGAGCCGATATCTACTCCAACATAGAAGGGGTAAAAAGCTCTAGAATTGTCTTGGCCTTCATTAATGCTTGTACCCGTAAGCATAAAATTATTCAACTGATGATCACCTATTTGCATTCAATTAGCACCAGACTAACCAAGTTTTCTTAAGAGCTCCAATACGGGCCCAATGTAGCATGTCAGGTTTCAGAGTCAGTGCATTACCCAAAATAAACTTAGAGGTCGAGTATTCGCCTCAACACTTTAAAGGGCTTTCTATTATGTTCTTTCGACAGATAGAAACATTTTCCTTCTTTCTTCTGTTAAGTTCTTTGTTTACACGCAAAAAAACTTGTCACACGACAAGTTGATAATTTATAAGTTTGTGCAGCGCCAAGAACATGGAGCGCCTCATTTCTGTTAAAGAAGTCCAGGAGGGGATCCCTGCTGGCTCCAAACCTATTAGGGGCGGTTGTTTCCCTGAGAGGTCACTGCACAATATATATATACGACTACTTACCGCCAAATCCTCTAAGTTATGTACCAGTTACCACAAACACTTTATAGAAGTCTTATACTTATATGCTCCACGTTAGACTCAGGGGTTAACTGGTACAAACATATATTAACATGTTGCTCTTATATGGTAAAAGCAATTTGTTGAGCTATCGTTCCCGTTAGTTTTAATAATCATTTCATCGATTTGGCTATCTTAATCATCTTCTTTTTTGACATTTCAGAGCTGACTATCTCAATATAAGTACCTTCTTGTATCCATCGTAAAAACCCACCTGGCGTGGAATTTTTTTCCCTTGGAGTAAACCGTGCTTCAAGTTCGTTAAATTTTATAATTTCACCGCTCGTATCAAATTTAAAATCCTCTTCAACAATTTTCGTTTCACTTGTGTTATTACGGACATCAATGTATGTATGTTTTTTTTTACTTTTGTACCCAATTGCCTTGTGTTGTTCAATCCCAAACATATAGTTTTCATCTTTATCAAAGTAGTGTAGTCTAACGTACTATATTGCTCTGGTGGTGTCCAACGGATAAGGAGACTTAAGTTCTACTGTCCAACCGTCAGGTATGTTTTCAGGAACAAGTAATTTGAATTCTGACTTTAGCCTAACTTCGTTGAGTTCGGTGCTATCCAATTTGTGATATTTCGAGGCGTGGGAAGGACTTTCATTAGCCTGAACAAACGAGCTGGTTGAAAACATTACCACAGTAAATAATACATAAAGAATCTTTCTCATGATATCCCACCTATATATTGATTAGGTGTATGATTTCCAAATCAGCCCATATATAGTCGTCCTGCAAAACTGCCCTATACTCAAATACCGTTGAGATTATGAACTAACGTTTCCCGCTAGCGTAATAATTCCACGTCCGCCGTCGTTTGAGCTGGGTAAGATCGGTTAATAATGCCGCCGTTCGGAATCTTAATGCTCACGTGGTCACCTACCGCGACAGCGTCATAATCGACTTGTTCAACCGAAATCCACATCGCGTTCGGTTTGGCATTTTGTAGTATGTCGCTAAGGGGGGCTTTGAAATCGGATGGCTTTTTACGAACCACGAGGATTCTTCCGTCTTCTTTTGAGACGACGAAACCTTCATTGTAATCCCAACTATCATCGGAATTTCTTGAAGACGAACAGCCTACAAAGACCATCACCGTTAACAAAAAAAACAGAATCAACAAGCCTTTTTTCATTTTATCCCTCCAACAAGTTCATCACAAAACTCTAATCGTTTAGACGCTAGTCACATCTGAAAAGTTCCTTTAGCTGTACTGTTGCCCTTTAGTTCAATAAAAAAGCAACCGAACGTAAGTCGCCGGTTGCTGCACTGTTCTTATTGAGCTATAGTCTCCCGTTACTTTAAAAGATCTTGGTAATTTGGAGGGAAATCTTTCTTATTCGGTCCTTTAAGATGTTCAAGATTTTTTAGCTCAACTCCAGCAGGCGAGATCCTATATGTAAAAACATCTTCACCAACTGGGATATGAGGGCCAACAGTTGGACGCACATGGAGTGTGATTAATAAATCAAAACCACGGAAACCATTGGTTCTTTCAGTATGCGTTACTTCAACAAAATAAGGATATATATCTGGTGATCCCGGTACTGTAAATACATCTGAATATACTTCAGCTAACTTCTCTTGCATATGCGGTACTAAAAGTAATACAAGCATATCTTGAAGTTGTAGTTCCCTCGAGTCCTCAAGTGGCTTCTTACCGACTGCATTAGAAAAAGTGGCTTGCGTTCCGACTATTGAAAATAAGATTACAAAGCAAATTAAAACCTTCAAAAGAATTCCCCTCCATTACCTTATTACACCAATCACAACTTAATCTGTCCAGGTAAGGGAAGTGTATTCATTTGTGAATGCTTAACGAGAAAAAAAGCAGTTGCCGTGACGGTAACTGCTCCTGGGATTGTTGAACTAAAGTTCCTCGTTAGTTGAACAAACAGTATTCCACTAACCAATGACCGCCATTACGTCTTCTCTGTCATCCTTTTTAATTAGGGTTACATTATTATTTTGGACTTTATATGTCCAATAACTTTTGACATAAATATTATTTACCTTCATATGCCAGTCCTTTACTAAAGTGACTTCGAATGTCTCTTTATTCAACCGAATTACCTTAGTATTTAAGGTTACAAATGTAAAAGAACCAGGTGGGCCTCCAGTTGATACTTTAATTCTCTTGATTGCTTGTTTATTAGGAAATGGTACGCTCAAATGAGGGTCTTTCAGTTCTTTAATCTTCTCCAGAGTTAATTCTACCGCTCTTTTTTCTTCATTAACATTGAAGTGAAAAAGTAATAATACAACTCCTAATATCCCAATACTAAAGATAATAATCTTTCTATACATCATACCACTCCAATACTACTTACTCAGTTAATGGTATGTTTTTGTATAACTAAAGATAACTGACCAGCTTAAAACAGCAATAGAAGTTTCTCGGCTACTATCAAGTTTGTTTTTGAACTAATGTTCTCCGTTTAGCTTAAGTCATTGAATTTACTAATTTGATTAGAATCCGTTTCATTTTAGCCGTACTTATCGCTTTCGACCCCATGCCAAGCGTATAACAAAAGATTGTTATCGTAAAAATACAATCTCACATAGTCGCCATCAAAAGGGACATTATCGAACGGACCTTCCAGACGTTCTTCTTTGAAATAAGCTGTTGTGCCGTTTTCAAGCTTGATTTTGGATAAGCCAGTTTCCTTTATTTCGGATTTAGTATTCACTTGTAGTTCGATCTCTCCGTCGTGTATCTCCCACCCCCGAGAATATGTAATTATGAGATTCGTCTTGCGTGTTATGCTGGCGCTAATCGGCTTGTACTTAGGTGGTAGCCAGGTTGGAATAAGTACATGCTGACTTACTTTCTGCTCATATATTGTAATATCGTTTCTGAGCTTTGAATGGTATGGATAGGGATCTCCGGCATAGACAACACTTGAATTTAGAAGTAACACTAGTGATAGCGCAATTATCATCTTTTTAAGCACTTTGCTTTACTCCTCCGTTGTTTATCTCGTGCATATGTGCTTGTCCAAACAGGAAGCTTGTTAACAATAGTACCTTGGCAACAATCTAACTCACTTCTTGGATATAGTATCCAAATTGATTTGAATTATCCTCCCCTTTAGTTCAACAAAAAAGCAACCGAACGTAATACGTCGGCTGCTTTCGTGATGCTGAATTAAAGTCTCCCGTTAGTATGGAATTTCATTTTTATAAGCTTTTGTGTATTTATCAATTAGTTCTTTTTTTGCTTCTTTATTGTCAATTAGAATGTCACCATAAACTGGTACTAATGTATTCCAATTCTCTTCCTTCAAATGCTTAGTTACAAATAAATATGATTGTCCTTCTTGAAGTAACTGGTCATTTTCAATTAGTATTAATTCAAATTTATTAAATCCACCTTGTTGATTTACGATTACTGTTCCGTTAAATTTACCTTTTATATTATCAGAAACTTCCACCTTAAACTGAGTTTCAGGAGTTCCAATTAATGTTTTAGTTCCAACCTGTTTTACCACTTTCCCGACAAATACATTATCTGCCCAACCGACAAGCCTCCGTGTATCGGTAACATCAAAAGCATAGGATAATGCCATTGTTTTGATAACAGGTCTTTTTGTTGCAAAAATCACTACCGTAATCGAGGCAACTATTATACAGCCTATAATAAAAGACCAGCTACGTTTTGAATATCTCATCTCCACTCCTCCCTCAGAATCAAGTGAAAATATTTCTCTGTTCTAATATTACCATAATTAGAAACCGCGACGGAATTTTAACATTTATTGCGTTAAACTGCCCGTTAGTTCAATAAAAAGGAAGCTCCCGCGCCTTCGCTTGGGCTACGACCCTCCTCCATTATGTACCATTTCCAAATATTAATTAAAGAACATACGCGGGTAGCATGTAGTGCTTTTAAAGGAGTCTTATCTTAACCTAAGCACTAAGAAAACAC
>NZ_JBBPCC010000049.1:0-3359 GCF_038070315.1 Paenibacillus filicis
TGCTGTACCTGGCGACCATGGATGTACTGCGAAAATGGACAGGACGGGTGCAGAACTGGGGTCAAATTCTGCTGCAGCTCACGGTATTTTATCCGGAGCGCGTCCAGGTGCGCTAAGCGGCTTGATGCGGAGGGGGCGGGCCTGATAGGCTGATCGCCGGAGCGAAAAAGGCCCATAGGCCCCTTCGCCCATCGCGGGTGCATCGGGCCCGCCAGAGGCTCCGGGTCAAGCTGCGGCTCGCTGTTTGCTAGATTCTGCTTTCAAAGGTTACACTTTTTAATTGACAGTCTCTAGTGAAATTATGTTTACCTCCGAATCGTGAAGAGGACTTACTGTGGACACCATACCATACTTGATGAAGGGATCAACATCTATGCGGCGAAAAGCATCACTGCTTCTGTTAGCTTCTCTTATACTTTCATACTTGAATACACCGATGGCCCGTGCGGAAGCACCTGCCGTTCATGAAGTGGTGCTAACCTTAAACGATACAACCGCCCAATCCAAGGGGGCTATCGTTCAGTTATCATCAGCGCCTTATTTAATGAACGATACGACGATGGTACCCTTGCGCTTCGTGAGCGAGGCTTTGGGAGCGGAGATTCAATGGAATGAGGCTACCCGAACCGCTCTATTGACCTATGGAACACAGTCCATTCAGCTTACGATTGATTTCAATGAGGCTATTTACAATGGGAAATCCGTTCATTTGGACCAGCCGGCTGTCATCGTAAAGGAATCAACGATGGCCCCCCTTCGTTTTATAGCGGAATGCTTCGACTATAAGGTTTCTTTCGACTCAGCCACTCGGGCGATCACCCTGTCTCCCCAGAAGATACAGCCTGGTCAGGCAGAGGTGGCAAAGCCGAAACGGCTGACGAAAATCACGGTTGATAATCTGACTACTGATCCGGAGATCAATACGCCTAAACCCTATCCATCCATCGTTAGCAGCATTGCGGCTGATCGAAATGGTCGTATCTATTTGCTTGAAAACAATAGTAGCTTGGGGTATGTTTTCAAAGAGTATGATCCAACTAAAGGAAAAACACCCCGCATCTTGTCTCAGGTGAACGGCAACGGCAGCTATAACTTTGAATATCAAGATATTCCCGAATATGACATCAGGTCTGCACCGTCGGATGTGCGTAAGCGAACCTTTCATTACCTCGACTTTATTCCGGAAGAGCTGAAATATAACTTTGCAACCGACTCCCTATATGTCCTAGGATCACAGGTCGTCTATAAACTTGCTCCAGAGATTCATATGGTGACCCATTGGAAAACCTTCACCACTCCAACACTAGACAAAAACAAACGGATTCCGAAGAATGACCACTCCTTCTTCTTCGATACGGCTGATGGCGAAACCTTCTATATGGGGAGCGCATTCAACATCTATGCTACGCAGAAAAGCGGAGGAAGCCGATATGTAGCCAAGTCGACTAAAGAAGACACTAGGCTCGTCTCCACAGTGAAAGACGGCATCATCTATGTGTATGATCAAGAAACAGGTGATATATCCACAGTAACCGATCAAGGCTATACAATTGTCGCCCGTGCTCACATTGATCATATTGTCAATATGACATCAGCCAATGGAGTATTTTATGCAGTCGACTCCAATAAAGTTTATCGCATCGATACGAAGGGTCAAATTCAAGTGCATGTATCCTTCGACGAGTTGTACTACAACCGCGGCTTATATGATCCAAAGACAGGCCGTTACGAGCAGATCTTTGTCCAACCGAATAATCAGGATCTTCGCTTCAATAAAGACGCGCCCGAGCAGATAAACGAATCGTTCCAGAAAACCCAGGTGGAGCCGAGGGCAATCGAGATAAAAGAGCATACACTGCTCACTGTCGATGCCAAGGAAAATATCATCTTATTCGATGGACAGAACCAGATGCTGCGCAGAATCCATATCTACGAGTAGCGCCCTCTGTCTTCTAGTTGATGAACCGCAGCGCTTAAAGCCTGCGGTTTCTTTCTTCTAAATTCCTCAGGTTCATACCCACAGGCCCTGTTCACCCGACTTGGCTATACGAAGAAAGGCGAACTTATTTTTCCCGACAAAATCAAAACCTTTTTACTTCTACGAAAAGGAAGTAGACGGATTATAGTTTGTACTGCTCTTTATACTTTCTTTGCTAATCCAGCTAGCCAGCTAACATAGCTTTCTAAGTCAATTCGTTCATAAATAGTCACGGAGCTCTCTTCTTGATTATTGTTTTTGATTCAGCGGTATCCAATTAAACTGAGTTATAATATTGAGCTTAGTGTTCCATATTCCTGCATGCCTAATTAAATTTAAGGATAAACGATGGTTACTTGATGTGAGATCAGCAAGTCCGTCAGTCTTTGTAATTTTAAAGAATCTGTTTTGTTTTTCTGAATATTAAAATGAAGATTAAATGGCGGTATTGCCCCAAAACCTCCGTAAAAACAATCCTCCAAACTATCTAAATTAAATCCATAATACCCGCCTGGTCCATTCATCGCTTCTCCTAAAGCGCAGTAGAAGGAAACAGAGTCGGTCACATGAGTCATATCCAAGTAGTAATTGCCATCACGACTGATAGCATACTTAGCAAAGCTAGAGTGTATGCGGACAACCTCTGACCAGCCCAATCTTTGTTTTTGTGATAACTTAGCCCAAGCATTCATCGATAATGGCTTCGAAATCATCCATTCATCCCAAATTTCCTTAGCTTCCTGAGAGGGGGCTGATAAACATCCGACAAGTACCCTCAGATTGATATTAGCCGGAGTCGTTATAATCGCTTTGTGCAGATAGTACGGCTTGCATAGGCCGAAGTAATATGAACCTATCACATGTTCACCTTGTTCCAATATATGTATATAGATACCCATTATTTTGGATTTAGTGATCATACAATGCCGGATGAACTCTTCATTTAAGCTTAATCCGTCTATGCTGATTTCATAAAGTACACGATCATGATCTTCGTGCTCATTTACAAGTCCATCAATATCCAAACATTCCCCAATAGGAAGATTGCTTTCTTCATCTATGAGCAGATATTTATTCATAAGGCTCCTTATAAATTATTTCGGATGCTTTCTTCGTCTTCATGAGCTGCGCTGCCTGTATAGTAGAAACAAATAGATGCCAATAATTATGATGGTTTGCAAGAGCATTTGAATCATGAAACCAAGCTTGTATATGGAAAACAAGAAGATGATTACATTTAAAAGGACAGCAAGAGGGTCTGTCAAATCTTTTGTGTAAACTCTTTTAAAAGACTTCTCCCCGAGGGGAGAAAAATTTTCAGCGCAGATGCTGACCGATGCGATCTGGGTAGAAAACAGATAGTTGGAGCAGCATTTGCCCC
>NZ_JBBPCC010000005.1:0-313202 GCF_038070315.1 Paenibacillus filicis
TCGGTCGAGCGTAGCGCTGACGACTTGCTGTTCACCCGCCCGCTGTATGCGGGCAAGGCTTTCGAGCAGAAGCGGTTTCTCCAAGGCCCGCTCATCGTGACCTTCAGGCCCAACAATATCCCTGCCGCCGAGCCGGTAGACGGAGCTGCGGCCCCCATCGTCCCCGTTCCGACAGCGGCCGCATCCAGCGATGGCTCACTGCGCTCCGTCGTGAAGTCGGTCGTTCGGAAAGCCGCCGGCCGGATCGATCTGACCGAGGCCCGCATCGTCGTCTCCGGCGGACGCGGTGTCAAGAGCGCGGAGGGCTTCCGCCCACTGGAGGAGCTCGCCCGGGTGCTGAATGCCGCCGTCGGCGCCTCCCGCGGAGCGTGCGACGCGGGCTACTGCGACTACGCGCTGCAGATCGGGCAGACGGGCAAGGTCGTCACGCCGGAGTTGTATATCGCCTGCGGCATCAGCGGGGCGATCCAGCATCTGGCCGGCATGAGCCAGTCGCGCATCATCGTCGCGATCAACAAGGACCCGGATGCGCCGATTTTTCAGGTCGCCGACTACGGGATCGTCGGCGATCTGTTCGAGATCGTCCCGCTGCTGACAGAGGAGCTGCGGCAGGCTCTAGCCTAATTTCCCGCTGAATCACAAGCAGCCAGTCGCCGGTTGATATCCGGCGACTGGCTGCTTTCATGTCCTTTATTGCAAAATTGTCCTCGCCACAGCCGCCAGATCGAGAATGTCGATCACTCCGTCCTTGTTGACGTCCAATTTTTGGATCAGATTCCAATCCGGGCTAGACGAGTTTTTACCATAGTGGGCGGCAACTACAGCCAAATCGCCAACGCTCACCCTTCCATCACCATTTGTATCCTCCGGTATGGAAGCATGGACCGAATCTCTGAATGCCTGCAGTGCCTGACTCAGCACGTTAGCGGCCTGATCAAGATCCGCTTGGCTTCCAGCCGTTTCGGCTGCTGCTTGAGCTGCGTGAATCGCGGCCAGCAAGACGGCCTTGGAGCCAGTCGGGTATTGCCCTGGAGCGCTGCCTTCCACCGCGGCCCGCCAAGCATCCTGGGCTTGGGCAATTAACGTATTCAGAGCTTCCTTGTTCAAGGTGCCGGTAATCTGCACGTTGTACGTGACAGGAGCCAGAGAAGCTTCCTCGCCCCGGGAGCCGGCCACCTGCGCCCGGGATAGTGTAATGACGGTCGCAGATGTCTCTTGAATCGCTTGCCAGTTTAATTGAAGCAGCGCCTCGTCCGCAGCAACCGCATGATCCGCTCCTTGGCTGGCAAGCAGAATGCGAACTTGGCCAGGAGCATCGGCTTTGGCATGCAGGATGAGCAGACCTGTCTTCAAGGAATCTGCCGAAACAAAACGAACCTTCTCCGCATCGTAGCTTAGGGTCAGATCCTGAGCATAAAGAGCACCGTACACACTGCTGGCTACATCGAATAATCCATAGTTCACTTGAAATTTATTTCCTGATGGAACTTGGGACATACCGCTCAGCGCGGCCCTTAGCTGCCGGGCCTCGGGATTGGGCACATCCGCCTTGTACATCGTGATATAGTCGACATTCACATTGCCGATGCTGCCGTGATCGACCCGGTAACTGATGACATTTGTACCTGCTTGCAGCCTGAGCCGTTCGGAACCCGTGAACCATTCATTCCAACTGATCGCCGTTTTATCCGGCTCCACGGTCTTTCCATATATGCCATTCACATAGACATTGACTTTGGCTCTTGCCGGTAATTGAGATGTCGGATGATTGGTCGTTTCCCCATCCTCCTGCACGCCATAAGCATACCTTAGTCCAACGATATAATCCCCGGCTTCCGGAGCATGGACGACGAAGCTAGCTTCAGCGCCCGGTTGCTTGGGCAAGTTGATATAGCCGGTTCCCTGATAGTTAGTGTGGCTGTTGTCTATTGTGATGTTCCCATAAAGAATCGCGCTTTCGGCCTGATACATATCCCCCTGTCCCGAATCGCCGGAAGGGAGCGGCTGCCATTCATAGGGAGCAACAGGCTTGCCAAAATCGGGCGTTCCATCGGAATTCCAGCCGAATTTCTTAATATTGACCTGGCGCCACCAGTTCCGGCCGGTATCTTTATACACCCGTGAATGATAGATCATCCAATCTTCCTTGCCGTCTGCCGACTTTACAAAACCTGCTCGCGCAGGCCCGGACACATCCCCGGTAGCCACGAACACATCCTTCGTATGCGTCCAGGAATTCGGATTCAGGAAATCTCCGTCTGTATTCGTGAAATAGGATAATCGGTAATCGTTGGAAGCATAATCGCCTTCGGACATGGTGATAAATACTTTGCCGTCCTTTTGCAGGACACGAGGGCCTTCCCCGCCGAAGCCCGGCAAGAAAGAGCGGTCTACGGAAATCGTGTAAGGATTATCCATCGGAGCGATGGCCGGACCGATCGGCTCTCCCGCGCCCAAGGTCCCCCAGACGGCATACAGCTTGCCTTGATGCTCGAATACGGTAAAGTCATTGGCTTGCTTGATCTCGCCATGCTCACCTGCATATAAGGCGCCTTTATCCACATAAGCCCCCTGCGGGTCGCCGGTCACCGATTCCAGAACCGTTGCCATATGCTTGTACCCGTAATCCCTCAAGTCGGCGCAATAATAAATATACCATTTGCCGTCAAAGAAGAAGATTTCCGGAGCGAAGATCCGGGTTTGTGTGCCTTGCGAATCAAATACCAGCACCTTCTCGCCCTGGTCTGTCAAGGTACGGGATTTGGATACATACACTTTATTGTTGGAATCGAGGTTACTCGAAGACACGAAGTAATAAAATCCGTCCTTGTAGGTAACAAACGGGTCTTGACCCTGGTACAACGGATTGTTGAATTTATCGAATACCGAGGAGCTCGTGACACCCACTGCTTTCATAAAATCGGACCGGGCCCTGGATACAGCCTCAATGGCCCGGAATAATAACTCTGCCTTTTCACCGTCGCTGACCGGCTGACCATCAATCGCAGCAAGCAAGTCCGCCGCTTTCGTTTGTGCAGCCTTCAAGTCATTCAACACGGTTTCTGTTACTTGCCCCGCAAATTGTCCGGTCAAGAAATCGACTTTTTGAATTTCTGTTGTCAACTCATCTTTTTTGTTGGTAATAGTACGATCAGGCGGCAAAAAGAGGGCCGATTCCGGTACGATTTCCCTACGCTGGCTGGCGCTTTCCCATTCCATCCGGAGCCAGCTTCCGCCCCAGCCCTGTAAATATTCAACCTTGATCTCGTAATGCTTCCCTGCTTCCAACAAAATAGGCGCGCTGGTTTGCGGGACTTCCCAGGCTTGCTTCCAGAAGTCGATGATCAACTGGCCATTGATCCATAATCTGAACCCGTCATCGCCTTCCATATGGAAGGTGTAATCTTCCGTATACTTAGGTACGAGGGTTCCTGTAAAACGGGCAGTCACATAATCCGTAGTTCCGGTTATTTGTTTGAAAATACTGTGAAACGCGTCGCCGTTTAAGTTACCGATGGCTCGTTCTCCCCGATAATCATCAAAAGTAAAAACACGGATATCCTCCCGGTTGTCGGGATTCTTGTAGCACTTGAAGAAATCGCCCATCAATCCATGTCCGTCCATCGTCGGATCTGCAGCATGAACGCTTGAAGGCATATTCATTATGCCGGCAAAGAGAATGATGGCCATCACTAGACCGAATACTCTGTTCATCATGGTTCCTCCCTTTTGGTTAAGCGCTACGATATTAGGAAACTCCCCCTCTCTTGCTGATATCAACCCTACCCTTACTATAAAAAAATCCCCGGTTGAAGTATTTATAAAATAAAAAGTTAATTTGTGCTTTTCGGTTATACTTGGCAGATAGAAAATCGCCACTCCGTTTCCTCGCAAGAAACGGAGCAGCGACAGATCGTGCCAGCTATACATACACGGGCTCAGTATCTGCGGGTCGTAAGCTCTCGGTGGGCCGTCTCCTGGGTGAAGATCCCTTCCTCGGTGATAATATGAACCGGCAGTTCCTTGCCGGAGGCCAAGTCCTTGACCGCCTTCGTAATCTGCGGACCGAGCAGCGGGTTGCACTCCACAGAGACATTCAGCTTGCCGGCCATCATCGCCTGGAAGGCCAGCTTCGTCGCATCTACGGAAATCACCCGGATATCCTTACCGGGCCTCAGACCTGCTGCCTCGATCGCTTTGATCGCCCCGAAGGCCATATCATCGTTATGGGCGAATACGGCATCCGGTCGAATTCCCTGACGCAGTATACTCTCCATCAGTCCCTGACCGGAATCATAGGTGAAGTCGCCGATTTTCGAGTCTACGAGCAGCATCGCCTGATGCTCCGCGATCACTTCCTCGAAACCCTGCTTTCTCTCGATCGCAGGCGCAGAGCCTGGCGTGCCCTGCAATTCTACAATGCGGACAGGCTTGCCGGAAGCCTTCGTATCCTCCACCAGCCACCGTGCCGCACGCCTGCCCTCTTCGATGAAGTCGGAGCCGATGAACGTGGTCCACAACGAATCGTCTTCCACCTTGACCTTACGATCAGACAAAAGCACAGGAATGCCCGCCTGCTTCGCTTCCTGCAGCACCTCGTCCCATCCGGTCTCCACAATCGGAGTAAAGGTGATCACATCCACTTGCTGGGCGATAAATCCCCGGATAATCTCGATTTGCTTTTGCTGGCTTCCTTCCGCATTCCGCATGAAAAGCTCAATCTGCTTCTCCTGCTCGACGGCTTGCTTTATCGATTCCGTATTGGCATTCCGCCAGCTGCTCTCTGAGCCGACGACCGCAACCCCCAGCCTGATCTTACGGCCTCCGTCTCCGATTTGCCGGCCGGCCAGGGACGGCATGTTGCCCTCCTGCGCTTCCCCGGATGCCTGCTCCCCGGTAATCAGATGGCTTCGTAGAATGATCTTCTTCGGGATGCCTTTGACCCGCTGCAAAATATCAAGCGCATACTGAATCGACTCTTTCCCACCGGTCGGACTGGTCACACTGCCATTCAAGATCCCTTTCCTCACGAGCTCGAAGCCGCCGTTGACCGTATCGAGACCGTCAATGCCGATAATGCCAACATGCTGCATCCCGAAGGTTTGAAGAGCGCGATAGGCGCCCAGCGCCATCGCATCGCTATGCGCGAATACGAGTCTGACATTCGGATATGCCGGGAGAAGCACCGCCATCTCGTCCTCCGCCCGGTCTCGCTGCCAATTTCCGACCACCGTGCGCACCACGGACAGCTTGGGCTTCCGACTGACGTATTCCTCGAATCCCCGGCTCGTCTCCTCGACCGACTTGGACCCGCGGATGCCTTGAATCTCGATAATCTCGGCGCTGCTGTCCCCAAGTATTCGCTCGGCCAGCTGGCCCGACTTGCGTCCTACGGATGCATTGTCAGGTCCGATAAAGAGCGTATAATCGTAGCCAGTTACGCCCCGACCCAGCACAATAACAGGGATGCTCTTATAAGCCTCCGTCACCACAGGCGTTAGCTTCTCAGGATCGTTCAACGAAATAATCAGCAGGTCGACGCCATAGGTCATCAGCTTCTGCACATCGTGAATTTGTTTCTCACTGTTTTCTGCAGCATCGGTGAAGATGAGCCTGACGTTGGAGTGCCGCTCGGCTTCCTTCCGTATCTCATTGTTCATCACCACTTGCCTCGGTTCATTGAGATTCGGCTGACTGATCCCGATCAGGTAGGGCTGATCCTCCTGCTGCTGATTCCAATACGAGGTCACGATCAGGCTGACTAGCGTCAGCACGCTGACAGCAACGAGGAGAAGGACGGCCTTGCGGATTGACCTACCGGTCATAACGCTCTCCCCGCTTGCGGTATTCCAAAGGCGAGAGACCCGTTACTTTTTTGAAAATGTGACTGAAATAATGCTGGGACTGGTAGCCCACCTGCTCGGCCACCTCATACATTTTGCTCATCGGATCGTTCAGCAGCTGGGTGGCCTTCTGGATCCGGATTTGCGTGACGGCATCCACGAAGGTTTGGCCTGTTTCTTTTTTGAGCAGCTTGCTCAGATAGTTGGCATTGACATTCATCTGTTCTGCAACTTCCGTCAGCGATAAATCTTCTTTGTAGTAGAACGTTTCGAGATACTTCTTCGTCATCAGCACGATTGGGGTCAGGCTCACCGAGGCATTCAAATCCATGACCAGCTCGGTGTAACGCTCCGGAATCTCTGCGATGCAGCCCGCCACCGTATAGGCGGTGAGCACCTGTACGCCCAGATAGAAGGACAGCGTACGCTCGAAATCCTGGAGAAAAGCATGCCAGTCCGCTGCCCGGCCGATCGGCGTTACGACACATAGATGACCTTTGCCATTGCCGAACGCTGCGGAAGAAGGAACGGGCGCCAACAGCTCCATCAGGATGTTTTTGACGGCGAACTCCAGAAGCTGCGGGTCCCATATCTTATGGGCGGGGGTGACCTTCACCTTCAACAGAGGCTTGATCAGCAGCAGCCCGATCTGTTCAGGAAACCGCATGCCGAAGAACTGCAGCTCTTCCTGGAGCTGGCGATCATCCAGATTTCCGGCCACCCAATTCCTCAGAAATTGCTCGCGCAGCTCGGCAGAGCTGACCTCGAACTTCTGATTCATCCAGTGATTGTATTTTTGCTCAAGCTGCTCTTTCTGGAGCGTTTGCAACGCTTTCTGGACGATGACCTGCAGCTCCTCCTTCTGCACGGGCTTGAGCACATAATCGAACACATTCAGCCTTACCGCCCGCTGCGCATAAGCAAATTCATCATGAC
This sequence comes from Paenibacillus filicis, assembly GCF_038070315.1. Classification (NCBI taxonomy): domain Bacteria; kingdom Bacillati; phylum Bacillota; class Bacilli; order Caryophanales; family Paenibacillaceae; genus Paenibacillus; species Paenibacillus filicis. The sequence continues at coordinate 6,780 of NZ_JBBPCC010000005.1, forward strand.
CGGAGATGACGATGACCACACAATCCGGCAGCATGTCCCGGAGCCTCTCGATCACCTCCAAGCCGCTCACAAACGGCATATTGATATCCATAAACATCAGATCCGGCCTCACGGTCTCGGCAATCTCGAGCGCTTCCTGACCGTTCTCCGCCTCGGCTACCACCTCGATCCCCATCTCTTCCCAGGACAGAACCTTCCTCAGCCCGTATCGGATACGGGGTTCGTCATCGGCAATCATGAGCTTCCACATCCGGCCTCACCTCATTAACTGGTCTTTGGTCATTTGCACGAGCGGGTGATACAGCGAGACGGCTGTTCCCTTGCCGGGCTCGCTTTCGATTTGAATGCCATACAAGGAGCCGTAGGTCAGCTGGACTCGTTCATTGACATTGAACAGCCCATACCCGTGCTCCTCACCCCGCTTTTCTTCCCCGCGCAGAATACGGTTGATTTCTTCCAGCTTGTCCGGCTGCATGCCGGCGCCGTCATCCTCGACGCGGAACAAGATCCCCTCCTTGTACCGCATCGCGCTGACGCGGATCATGCCTTTGCCCGTCCGGGCCTTGATGCCGTGATAGATCGCATTTTCAATCAAGGGCTGCAAAATCAGCTTCAACACATGATAGCGGTGCAGGTCCTCAGGAATGTCCAGCATATAATTCATCTTGCCCATATACCGGGACATCTGAATGATGAGGTAGCTCTCCGCATGCTTCACTTCATCCTTGATCGGAATCCACTCATAGCCCTTGTTCAATCCGATCCGAAACAAGTTCGTCAAAGCCCCGATCATTTGCACGATATCGTTGGCCTTGTAGTCCTGGGCCATCCACTGGATCGTATCGAGCGTATTGTATAGAAAATGAGGCTTAATCTGCGCCTGCAAAACCTGCAGCTCGGCTTCGCGCTTCTTCTTCTGCTCCGCATAGACCATATTAATCAGATTTTTGATCTCTTCGAGCATATGGTTAAAGCTATTGCCCAGCTGTCCGATCTCATCCTTGGAAACGCTAACAAATCTGCGGTTCAGATCTCCATTCTGAACGTTGCTCATCAGCCGCATCAGCTTGCGCACCGGTCTGATGATCGTCCCGGTGAAATACGTGGAGGCGAGCGTCGCAAGCAGCAGCATCACGATCGTCACAACCGCGGTATACAGCTGGATATCGGAGACGACGCGATGATAGTCATCATTGGGAATAACGCCGATAATCCGCCAGTTTCGCAGCGAGTAGTCATTGTAGAGGATGCGATAATCATGCCCCCTGATGCTCTTGGTCAGGCTTCCCTGCGTCCCGTCCTGAAACCATTCGTTCCGGATTCGGTACACGATGGCATTATTGGGCGCATAGACCATATTCCCCTTATTGTCCTGGATATAAATAAACCCGGATTTACCCAGCTTCAGGTTATCGAAGATGGCCTTGAACATGTCCATGCGCACATCCATCAGGATAACCCCGAGAGCTTCCCCCGTACTCGGATCGCGCACCGCATGGACCAGCGAGAGCACATCGTTGGCGCTGTAGGTTTGGGTCGTGTTCACGTTGCGCCCGATCGGGTTGCTAATCAGCAGCGTCGGCTCATGCGAGCTTACGGCGTCCTTGTACCAGCTCTCCTCGATCAGCGAATCTCTAGTGATCCGGTGCATATCCTGAGCGACGAATGCTCCGTAACGGTTGACCAGCATCATGCCCGCAATTTCGGGATTTCTCTCCGTAAAGTTGCGCAGCGTCTGCACCGCCTGCTGCCTGGCCAGGGCGTTCAAAGCATCGTAATGACCGAGATTCATCAGCCGGCCTACCGCCGCATCTTTACCGATATAATCCAAAACATCCATCAGGTGGCGAATGTAAAAATCTACATTACTCTCCACCTGATGGATCATCTGCAGGGTATATTGGTCTGCCTGATTTTCCGAATGCGTACTGTAGGTTCGGGTGCCCCAGATACTCAAAGTCAGCATCGATACCAGGATAATCAAGAGGAAGATGCAGTTGAGCTTGAACCGAATGCTTCGATCGTTCCAGTACTGGCGGTAACGACCCACCGGCATCCCTCCATATCGGATGAAAAACACTAAATTTCCCTTATTATACAGGAATTTCAGTCTTCTGAGTACGATTTCTTTTGAGCTTCTGCGAGACGGGACGACGCTCTTTGCGGCTCACGATCACGCGCTGCAGCACAATGAAAGCGAACAGCAGGAACCCGATCACAATTTTCGTCCACCAGGAGCTCAGTGAGCCTTGGAACATAATGATGGTTTGGATGACGCCGGTACTCAGCACGCCAAGCATCGGGCCCAGGAGATAGCCGAAGCCTCCCGTTAACAGGATGCCCCCAATGACACAAGCGGCGATCGCATCCATCTCTCCGCCCATCAGATGCAGCCCATAACCCGAGAGCATATAGAAGGTAAAGACGATCCCGCCTAGGGCAGACGTAAAGCCGCTAAGCGTGTACACGGCCACTTTCGTAGTCATGACAGGCAGCCCCATTAACGAAGCGGATCGTTCATTGCCCCCGATGGCGTATACATTGCGGCCGAATGCGGTATATCGGGATACGTAAATCGCGGCAGCCACGGTAACCAGGGCAATGATCACGCTAACGGAAATCGTGGATGACCCGATTAACGGAATCTTGGCATTGGAAATCGTCCGGTAGACCGGATTGTCGATGACTATGCTCTCTGTGCTGATGAGGAAGCTGACGCCCCGGGCCAGGAACATCCCGCCGAGCGTCACAATCCATGGATGGATGTGAAACTTGCAGATGACATAGCCCTGGAGAAAACCGAAGATTATACCCAGCACGAGGACACCGAAAATGACCGCAACGGGAGGTACGCCAGCCTTCAGCAGCTCTGCTGATAGCACGCTGACTAGGGCGATCATCGCCGCAACCGACAAGTCGATGCCCCCGGTAATAATGACGAACGCCATGCCTGTGGCCACAATAATCAGATAGGCGTTATCGACAAATAAATTCAGAAATACCTGCGGAGCAAAGAAGCCCGTGAAGAAAATGGACCCTACCGCAAATAAACAAATAAATAAGACAATGGTGGCGAGAATCGTAATGTTCGACGAATTAATCTTAAGAGGCAGCTTCATGCGCCAACACCTTCTTCCTCGTTCTGCTTCTCAAGCCATTCCGGAACATGCTGCGGAAGGCATCGGATTGCATCAGACTGACCGCGATGACGACGACGGCCTTCACTACCATAACCGATTCCGGAGGAACGCCCAGGGTATAGATCGTCGTGGATAATGCCTGGATGAACAAAGCGCCCAGTACCGTACCGCCCAGATAAAAGCGGCCGCCCCGCATCGAGGTTCCGCCGATGACGACGGCAAGAATAGCGTCCAACTCGATCCAAAGTCCCGCATTATTGGAGTCTGCTCCCGTGATGTTCGAGCTGATAATGATGCCCGCCAGGGCGGCGCAGAAGCCGCTGATGACATATACGAGGGTCATGATCCGCGTCGAATGAATACCGGCATATGCGCTCGAGACCCGATTGGCGCCGACCGACTCCAGGAACAAGCCCAGCGCCGTGCGGCGCATCAGCAGGTACAGCAGGATGAACAGAACCGCGGCGAGAATCACTGCGAACGGGATGCCGAGCACATAGCCGCCGCCTACGAAGCGGTATGCCGGATTGGAGATGGTAATGATCTGTCCGCCCGAGATGAGCTGGGCGATGCCCCGGCCGACGGTGAGCAGGATAAGCGTAGCGATCATAGGCTGAATTTTCAGCCTTGCAACAAGATAGCCGTTCCATAAGCCGCATAGCAAGCCGGCAGCCAGGCCGGCCAGCAGCGCCAATCCAAACGGAACATGCTGCTGCATGAGATAGGCGGCCAAGGATGCCGCTATAGCCAGGATCGAACCTACGGAAATATCGATCCCCTCTTTGGCGATTACGAGCGTCATGCCCAGCGCAATGATGATGAGCGGCGTTCCCCGGTTGAGAATATCGATCAGGCTGCCGTACAAATGACCGTTTTGAATCGATATTTCAAAGAAGCCGGGCGTAAAAAAAAAGTTAAATACCATCAGCAAAAGCAGACCGACCGACGGCCAGAAGAGCTTGGAACGGGTTAGCTCACCCCACCTGCTGCTGTAGCTGTTCATCGCGTTCCCCTCCCTCGGCAATGATCTCCATAATCCGCTGTTCCCTGATATCGTCTCCTGACAGCTCCCCGATGACCTGACGATCGCGCAGCACCATAATCCGGTCGCAGCAGCCGACCATCTCCTCCCATTCCGACGTGATCATGACAATCGTCATCCCCTGGGCGGCCAAAGACATGATCAGCTTGCGGATTTCCGCTTTCGAGCCGACGTCAATCCCCCGGGTAGGCTCGTCGAGAATGAGAAGCTTGGGCTCGGTAGCCAGCCAGCGTGCCAAGATCGCCTTTTGTTGATTGCCTCCGCTTAATTGATCCATCCTTTGCTCAATACTGGAAGCCTTGATCCCCAGCAGCTTCTTGTAATGCTCGGCGATTTCCTGCTGCTTGCGGAGCGGCAGGAACCGGAGAAAGCCGCGCTTCGCCTGGAGAGCGAGCACAATATTCTCCCGGACCGATAATTCGCCGACGATCCCCTCGACCTTGCGTTCTTCGGGACAGAAGGCCATGCCATGCTCAATAGCTTTCGAAGGAAACATAGACCGCATGACTTCATGATTGATCGTGATGGCGCCCTGGTCCGCCCTGTCGATGCCAAACAGCAGCTTGGCGATTTCCGTCCGGCCCGAACCGAGCAGCCCGGCCAGGCCGAGCACCTCGCCCTTGCGGATCGTCATGTCGAACGGCTCCACCCCGCCCGTCCGGCCCAATCCGCTGGCGGATAGCCAGACCTCAGAGGCTCCCTGGTCTGAAGACTTGCCCGTATGCGGCTCATCCTTCCACTCACGGCCGATCATGCTGGAAATCAGCTGGATGCGTGGCAGCTCCGCGGTCAAATATTCGCCGACAAGCTCACCGTTGCGCAGCACCGTGATACGGTCCGACACCTCGTACACCTGATCCATGAAATGGGTGACGAACACAATCGCCATCCCCTCGTCCCGCAACTTCCTCATAATCCGGAAGAGCTCCTGTACTTCCCGCTGATCCAGACTGGACGTCGGCTCATCAAGAATAAGCAGGCCTGACGAAATATCCACCGCTCTTGCAATCGCAACCATCTGTTGAATCGCGACAGAAAACTCGGACAGCGGCTTTGTGACGTCCAGCTGGATATGGAGCCGCTCCAGCAATTCCTCCGCCCGATGGTTCAATAACCTCCAATCGATGGCCTGGTTTGGCCGTCTGGGCTGCCTCCCGATGAGCAGATTCTCCGCAACGGACAGATTGGGGCATAGATTCACTTCCTGGTACACCGTGCTAATCCCGAGCGCCTGCGCATCCTTGGGGGATTGAATACTCACGGGCCGGCCGTTCAATTCCACCTGCCCGCTGTCCATCTCGTATACACCGGTCAAAACTTTAATCAAGGTGGATTTGCCTGCTCCGTTCTGGCCCATCAAAGCGTGAATTTCACCTCTTCGCAGCCGGATATCCACATTCGTTAAAGCTTTGACGCCTGGAAAGGATTTGCTCACTCCTTGCATAACTAACAAAGGCTGCTGCATGGAACCCACTCCTTCTTCGATGGATAACGAAATCAAGAGCAGCAACCGGCTCTTGATTTCGCTTCCCGCTTCTCTTCTCTGCCTGCGCACGGCGCAGGTCCGTGCGATTAGTATTTACGGTTAGGCAATGCGTCGATCGCTTTTTGTCCGCTGAAGACTTCCTCATTGGATTTGATCCATTTATCCAGCTGTTTGCCCGCCTTCAGATCCTTGGCCGCCTGGAACAGCTGAGGCCCCAGCAGCGGATTGCACTCGACCACGGTGTTCAGCTTACCTGCTTTGATCGCTTCGAAGGCTTCTTTGATCCCGTCGATGGATACGATCTTGATATCCGAGCCCGGCTTCTTGCCTGCTTCTTCGATCGCTTGAATCGCGCCCAAAGCCATATCGTCGTTGTGAGCATAGACGCCTTGAATATTTTTACCTTCCGGCGACTTCAAGATCGCCTCCATAACTTGCTTGCCTGTGGCCCGGTTGAAATCGCCGCTTTGGGATTTCACGATTTTGATATCCGGGTGTTTTTTGATTTCATCGTCGAAGCCTTTTTTCCGGTCTACGGCCGCACTGGCGCCAACTGTTCCTTCCAGCTCGACGATATTGCCTTTGCCGCCCAGATGCTCGACCATCGCCTTGGCCGCATTCTGACCTTCCAGTACGAAGTCCGAGCCGATGAAGGTTGTGTACAGATCTTCGTTTTTCTTGTCGATATTGCGGTCTACGAGAATAACCGGAATCTTGGCGTTTTTCGCTTCCGTCAGCACCGCTTCCCAGCCTGTCTCGACGACAGGGGCCATAGCGATGACATCCACCTTCTGCGCGATGAAGGTACGGATAGCTTTGATCTGATTCTCCTGCTTCTGCTGGGCGTCGGAGAACTTCAATTCGATCGTTGGATCGTTCTTGGCCGTCTCCTGAATGGAAGCCGTTTCGGCTCCGCGCCAGCCGCTCTCTGCGCCGATCTGCGAGAAGCCCACGACCAGCTTCTTGTTGTCGGTTGGCGCTGGCGCTTCTTTCGTTGTCGCCGGCGCAGCCGGAGCGGCAGCCGGCGCAGGCGTTTGGCCTCCGCAGCCCGCGAGTAGCGTAAGCATAACGGCAGCAGACAGGATTGACCCCAGTACTTTTCTTTGTGGTTTCATTTAATAACCCTCCTAGTCACGGATAACCTACTTCTTCATTGTAGAGTGGAGGCAGCTCAATGTATTTACATCCAAAAGGGATTTTTTGCATTTTTCTGCCTTTCTTCTCCGGCTTGCTCTGAAAAAACGGCCAGGATACGCCTCGTTCATGGTATCCTGGCCGCTGCAGACCTATCTTGATCTGTCTGTGATAGCTCTAGCTTTCTTGCAAGATTTGCTGCGCGACGATAGCCAGATCCTCAAGATCGACTTTACCGTCGTTATTCCAGTCTGCCTGCTTATACTTCTCCCAGTCTGGATCCGCCGAGGTTTTACCATAGGCGGCGGCTACCATAGCCAGATCGCCAATCGAGACCTTGCCGTCACCGTTGGTGTCGCCCGGCGTTCTCGTATTCACCGAACTCAGGAAAGCTTGCAGCGCTGCCTGCAGGCTGGAAGCAGCCTGCTCCACCTGCGGCTGTGTCGCCTGGGCATCCAGAGCGACAGCTCGGGCCGCATCGATTGCCCGTTGCAGGGCAGCCTTGGCTCCAGCCGGATATTGTCCGGCCTGCGGACCTTCGACGGCGGCATCATGCTTGGCCTGTGCATCCGCTATCCGGGCGAGGAGCACGGATTTATCCACGGTCTGCGTAATCCGGATGGCATGGGAGACCGCCTCTAGAGCTGTCTCGTCGCCCTTGCCGTCCGCGAGGATGATATCGGACAAGACGATGGCCGAATCGGCCGCAGACGCGCTAGACCGCACCTTCCACTGCAAGCGCAGCAGGTCGCCGTTCGGTTTCGCTCCGCCTACGTGCGCCGTGAGAATGCGCAGCTTGCCGGATGTTACCTTTTTATCGACAATCAACACGCCCTCCCGCAATGAATCCGCAGCTACGAATTCGAATTGCTCGGGGTCATAGGACAGCGTCAGATCCTGGGCATACACGTCCTGGGCCACGCTATCCAATCCCAGCGTAAGCTCGAACGATTGTCCGCCCGATACCGTGGAAGGTCCCGTTAGGATGGCCGTTGCTTCCTGCTGGAGTGCTCCGACTGAGAAGTAGTCGAAGACAGCTGGCATCGAGGTGCCGTCTGTTGCCGAGAATGCGTAGAATCCGACTTTGGCAGCTTTGAGCTGCACGGTTACAGGGTCAGCTGCCTGCTGCCAGGCTGTGCCGTTCCAGAAATAAGTCGTATACACGTCGCCTGTTTTGCGGATTTGCAGGAACGACGTATCGTACCCCGGATGGGCGGCCATGCCGGTAGCTTTCTTGTACACGGCATTTTTCTCGTAAGCTGTCTCCAGCGTCTTGCCTGTGGAGCCATCTGTATCCCAGGCGTGACCCAGCCTCACATAGTTGTCCTCATCCTGCCAGATATACAGACCGGCCTGCTGGAAGTTCTTCCTGACAGGGGCATTCACCTTGGTGGTAATGACAAAGTCTCCTTCGGGCGCCTGCTTCAGGAATACATTCTGGATGTTGTTCAAGGTTCCGTAGCTATCTCCAGGCAAGGTTTGCAGCGTAAGATGACCCGGATTGGCCGTCAGGCTCCAATTTTCCTTCTTTTCCCTGTAGATGCTCCAATCCGGACTCAAAGCCGGGCCGTCAAAAGAATCGACCGCCGATCCCTTAGGGATCGGATCATGGACCTTGACGAACAAGCTGCTCGTCTCCGAAGCGAGCTTCCGGATCGCTTGATCGTGCTGGCTTGAGGTCGAAGCCGGATCTGCGAGCACCTCTCGGGCAGCTGCAATGACGCGCCGGAAGCTGCTGATCGCATCCAGCGAATACTGCCCTGGCTTCTCTCCCGGAACCAGGCGGCTTGCGAAGGCTTCCGCCGTCTGGATGGCGGCTGCCAAGTCCGCAGAGGAGGTTGTGCCGATGAGCTCCCGGTGCGCCTTGGCGATGCGATCGAAATCCATCTTCTCCACCTTGCGGTCGTAGGAAAGCAAGCCGTTGATTTCATATTCCACATCGGTAATTTGCGTATAGACCGCTGCGCTCAAGCCTGGGCTGTTCTTGAGCTCCTTCAGCCGGTCGATGTACTGGATGTATTTGTCCGTAAGTTCCTTCTTGCTCTTCATTTCCTGATAAGAGAACACCAGTGGGCTCCACTCATGTCCCGGTACGTGAAGTCCGAGCCCTCCGTATTCTCCCAGTACGGCTGCGCGCGTCGAGGTCGGAGTAGGCGAGCCTGGAGCCGGATAAGCATGCATATCGACCAGATCGCCAACGCCGGAATCCTGCCAGCCGCTGGCATTATTGATCAGCCGGGTGGAGTCCAGACCTTGGACATAGGTCACGGCATCTCTCGTCTTCTGACCGCCCCAGTCGAACTGTCCCCAGCCTTCGTTGAATACCGTCCATTCCACAATGGAAGGCACGCTTCGCAATTGATCTATCATTTCCTTGAATTCCTTCAGCCACTGCTGCTTGGCCGCCTCGGAAATATCGGAGCCCCGTTTGTTTTGCCGGTCCTCCAGGCTCGGCATATCCTGCCATACCAGGATACCGAGCTTATCCGCCCAATAATACCAGCGGGCTGGCTCGACCTTGATATGCTTGCGAATCATATTCATCCCGAGCCGCTTAACGGCTTCGATGTCGAACTTAAGCGCATCCTCCGTCGGAGCGGTATAAATGCCGTCCGGGTAAAAGCCTTGATCCAGCGGACCGATCTGGAAGACGAAGCTGCCATTCAACAGCGGTCTCATCACGCCGTCCACCATGCCCAGCTTGATCTCTCTCATCCCGAAGTAGCTGTCTACCCGGTCCACAATGCGGTCTCCTTGTTTCAGGCGGACCTGAAGATCGTAGAGGAACGGATCGTCCGGCGACCATAATCTCGGATTAGGGACCGGAATCGCAATTTCCTTACCTACCGGACCGCTAGCTGTGCCGACAGGTTCGCCGTTCTTCAAGGCTACGGCTTCCACCGTATATCCCTGGGCGGCCGATGCGGCCGGTACCGTGAGCTTCAGCGTTTGATTCTGAAGATCAGGGGTCATATCCAGCTTTTCAATATGAGCTGCAGCTACTGGCTCCAGCCATACCGTCTGCCAGATACCGGATACGGACGTATACCAGATGCCTCCGAGCTTCTTCACGGTCTGCTTGCCGACAGCCTGATCCTCGCCCTCGTCCGTGCGGTCGAGTACGTGAACGATCAATTCGTTGGCGCCCGGCTTCAATTGATCGGTAATGTCAAAGCTGAAGGATGTATAGCCGCCTTTATGGCTCCCGACTTCCTTACCGTTGACATAAACTGTAGCGAGATAGTCGACTGCGCCGAAGTTAAGCTTGACGCGCTGCCCGTTCCAGCTATCGGGAACGGTAAAGGTACGTTTGTACCACATCAGGTTCTCAACGCGATGAATACCGGAGAGAATCGACTCCGCCGCAAAAGGAACCAAAATGCGCTCCTTCAGCGTCTTCCCGGCCGGTACGGCCTCTCCCGCCTTGGCGCTCTGGAATTCCCATTCGCCATTGAGATTCATCCAGGCATCGCGGACCATCTGCGGTCTGGGATACTCAGGGAGCACCTGCTCCTTATCGAGCTGACTGGCCCAAGGCGTCATAATCTGGTACTTGGAACGGTTGCTGAGCGGCTTCTCGAACTTCGAGACGGTTGTGCCGTCCGACCGTTGTAAACCCCCCGCCCCGTCATAAGCTGCGTTGACCAGCCAGGCATCCTTGGTGTAGACCGGATATTCGAATTGCAGCACCATGACGCTGCTATCGCCCGCTTTCAAAGAAACTCCTGTAATCGGCCAATCATTGCCCATGACCTTAACCTTCATATGAGACTTGAAGCCTTCCGGCAAAGCTTTCACCGGGGCATCCAGCTTCACTTCCGCGCTTGCACCGTCTTCGGCGATGGAACCGTTGTACACATAATCGCCGGGCGGGTATAACGCTTGAGAGGGCACTGCAGATTTAGCCACGCTCGGACTGGCCCAGCGCAGATGAATATTGGAGCCCCCGGTATTCTGAAAATATTCCACCTTTATCGGGTACTTCTGACCGGCTTTCAATGAGATCGGAGCACCGAATTGCTCCTTATCCCAATCATCGACCCAGTGATCGATCACGAGTTTATTATCGACCCACAGCCGGAATCCGTTGTCTCCGATGATGGAGAAATTATAGTCCTCCGTGTATTCGGGCTGCAAAAACCCTGTCCAGCGTACACTTACCCGGTCGGTTTGCCCCGTCAGCATACGTAAAGCCGGCTCCAGACTGCTGAAGTCCAGATTGGGGTCCAGCACCGTTGCCTTTAACGTCTGAAAATCAAACTTCGGCGCTCCCGAGTTCGTATAATACTCGCCCTGAAGCCCGTGAACGACAGGCGGCTCGGTCACAGCTTCGGCCGCTCTTACCGCAGGGGCGGACAGCAACGCCGTGGATACAAGCGTTAATGTGCACGCCGCAACAAGAAACTGGCTGATTGCTTTTTTAAACCTGATCATCTTACAGCCTCCTTGGAGCAGGGGTTCGGTCCACACGGACCGCCCCTAAAATAGATACAAATTGTATCAAATAAGACCTCATACAGCGCAACAAAACCTGCCCATTGATTTCAGCTCATGTCTGGACTCCGACAGAATCCCAAGCAATCGTTCAGCTAATTGCCTTGCATTCTCCTTTCCTATAAAGGAATTATTGGCGCTCAAGATGATAACGCTTTCTATTTTACCTCCTCTTCCATATGACCTATACCCTCGATGGAGCAGAGGATCGAAAATAAGTACAGTTACATTATGTATCTTTATGGCGTTGCCGTATTTAAATAAATAAGTACTTTTTTGCGATAATCGGACTTACCGCAGTCGGTCCAGCAGCCCATAAAAAAAGAGGAACTCGGATGCGCTTCCGTTCCATTCTCTTCCCCCTGGGGGATGAGCTCGGGCCGGTTACGCATGAAAGTTCCTCTATCGGTCTATCTTCCTCATAAAGCCGTCTGCGGTATGCAGTGCCTCTCTTTGTACAGCGTTCATAGAACTATGTAGACGGACAGCCGCACAGTGTCTCGTCCCCACGAGGACAGGACATGCCCGGCTAGGCTCGTTTTTCAGATGCCGCCCCCCGCCGCATGCTTGGAGCTGCATACGGCAGAGCTTGTGGTGATTCTTTTATGGATGCATTAGCATTAGCTTTAGCTTAGAACGTGCCTTGCTTGGCCGACTCCCAATCCGCCAGGAAACGCTCGATGCCGCTGTCTGTGAGCGGGTGCTTGATCATCGACTCGATGACCTTGTACGGCACAGTCGCGATATGTGAGCCGTGCAGCGCCGCTTCGATCACGTGAGCGGAGTGGCGCACGCTAGCTGAGATGATCTCGGACTCGATGCTGTGAATCTGGAAGATCTGGGCGATTTCCTTGATCAGGTTCAGGCCGATCTGATTGATGTCATCCAGACGTCCGATGAACGGGGACACATACGTGGCTCCAGCGCGCGCCGCCAGCAGCGCCTGCGTCGAGCTGAAGATCAGCGTCACGTTCGTCTTGATGCCCAGCTCGCTGAATACCTTCGTCGCCTTGAGCCCGTCAGCGGTCATCGGGAGCTTGATCACGACGCTCTCGCCGAGCTCGGACAGCTTCTTGCCCTGCTCGATCATTTCGTCTGCCTTCAGCGAGATAACCTCGGCACTGATCGGCAGGCTGCCGACGATGGAGATGATTTCTTTGACCGTTTCGAAAAAGTCGCGTCCTTCCTTGGCGATCAGCGACGGATTCGTCGTGACCCCCGCGATGACACCCAATTCATGCGCCTTGCGGATTTCTTCCACATTTGCCGTATCGATAAACAGTTTCATCTTCAATCCCCTGCCTTTTCCGGTTTATTGGGTTTTGCAGCCTGCCTGGTCTTGGTGGCTTTAAGCGAAATAACGGGCCTTGATCTTCTCAATAACTGCCTCTGCAGTAAAACCATACTCGCTAATCACTTTATCCGCCTTGGCCGATGCGCCGAACTTGCGGATGCCGATGACGAAGCCGCTGCCATCCAGCACTTCATCCCAGCCAGACGGATATGCCATCTCGATGACGACCTTAGCCTTCACCTGTGGCAGCACGACGGATTGGCGGTAAGCCTCATCCTGCTGCTCGAACAGCTCCCGGCTCGGTACGCTGATGACGCGGGCATGAATGTTTTCTTCAGCCAGCTTCTTCTGCACGTCCAGCGCCAGAGATACCTCGGAGCCTGTCGCGATCAGCTGCACGTCCGGCGTCTCGCTGCCGCCTGCATCCAGCACGTAGCCGCCTCGGCCGATATTGGTGTAAGCCAGCTCGGACGTACCCGGCAGCACCGGCAGATTCTGACGGGTCAGCGCGAGCACGAACGGACCTTCCTTGGCCTGAAGCGCATATTCCCAAGCTGCGGCCGTCTCGTTGGCATCCGCCGGACGGAATAGCGTCAGATCTGGGATCAGGCGCAGCGAAGGAATCTGCTCGATCGGCTGATGGGTAGGACCGTCCTCGCCGACCGCGATGCTGTCGTGGGTGAACACGTACACCACGGGCAGCTTCATCAGCGCCGACAGGCGGATCGCTCCGCGCAGGTAATCGCTGAACACGAGGAATGTGCCGCCGAAGGCCTTCACGCCGCCATGCAGCAGCATGCCGTTAAGCGCTGCGCCCATCGCGAATTCGCGTACGCCGAACCAGATGTTGCGGCCCGCATAGTTCGTCGCGTCAAACGCCGGCTCGCCGTTGATCATCGTCATGTTGGAGCTAGCGAGGTCGGCCGAGCCCCCAAGCAGCAGAGGATTCGCTGCAGCCAAGCTATTGATCGCCTGACCGGAAGCGGAGCGCGTCGAGATCGGCGCATGGTCTGTCTCGTAACGCTTCAGACCGGCATTCCAGCCCTCCGGCAGCTCGCCCTGCTGGGCGCGCTCGAATTGCTCAGCCAGCTCAGGATACGCTGCACGGTAACCGGCGAACAGCTCCTGCCACGCCTGCTCACGCCCTGCACCCTGCTCCCTCAGCTCCGCGAAATGCGCCAGCACTTCCTCCGGCACGTAGAAGTCCTCTGCCGGCCAGTTCAGCGCCTGCTTGGTCAGCGCGACCTCTTCCTTGCCAAGCGGACTGCCGTGCGTGCCGCCGTGGCCGCCCTTGCCAGCCTTGTTCGGGCTGCCGTAGCCGATCGTCGTCTTGATCTCGATCAGCGTCGGACGCTCGGTGTCAGCCTTCGCCAGCGCGATCGCTTCGGCGATGCCGTTCACATCGTGCTGATCATCCACGCGCAGGTATTGCCAGCCGTAGGATTCGAAACGGTTCTGAACTCGCTCGGAGAACGACATGCCAAGCTCGCCGTCCAGCGAAATATCGTTGGAATCGTACAGCACGACCAGCTTGCCGAGCTTCAGATGGCCCGCGAGCGAAGCCGCCTCGGAGGAGATGCCCTCCATCAGATCGCCGTCGCCGCAGATTGCATAGGTGTGGTGGTCGACAACCGTGTAGCCTTCGCGGTTGTAAACGGCTGCTTGATGTGCCTCAGCCATTGCCATACCGACAGCCATCGCTACGCCCTGGCCGAGCGGTCCAGTCGTCGCCTCGACACCGACCGTGTGGCCGAATTCCGGATGGCCCGGCGTCAGGCTGCCCCATTGGCGGAACTGCTTGATATCGTCCAGCGTCAGCCCATAGCCGCTCAGGTAGAGCAGGCTGTAAAGCAGCATGGAGCCATGGCCGGCCGACAGCACGAAGCGGTCGCGGTCCGCCCAGCGAGCGTTGCCCGGGTTATGCTTCAAATGGCGCGCCCACAGCGAATATGCCATTGGAGCCGCCCCCATCGGCATGCCGGGATGGCCCATGTTGGCCTTTTCGACCGCATCGATCGTCAGGGTGCGGATTGTGTTAATGCTTAAAGTTTCGACAGCAGCAGATGTCGTAGTATTCAATCGTTTCAGCCTCCATTCAACAATTGGCAATATCTTGCCTTGCTAAGTTCTATTATAATGATAGTGGTCCCATTGATATAATTGATAGTTTCAATATTAGATATAGATGGTGTGTATAGGATAAACCTGGAGCCGTACAAGGTTTTCTCTCTCACAGCCAGGCTGGGAAGCTTGTCTAAGACGGACAAGGAGCACAAAAAGCCAAGGAAGGGCTCCTGCCTGCATTCGCCCTTCCTTGGCTCTCTTACGCTACATATTCATACCCGGTGCATCCTCCTAACCATCCCGGGATGCACTACGTCCCGCTTCCGCTATGGTTCGCTCGTCACGCTCTCCGGCTTCTCCGCCAGCCACTGGTCGAACAGCCTGAACGTGTCGCTGGCTGCAGCAACCGCCTCTTCAACAGCCTCTTCGCTCGTGATCTCAGCCGTCAGCAGCTCGCGGAATTCCTGCCAACGTGTACGCGTATCCGGGCCATAGCTGTAGAAGTAGCTGCCGCCTGCCGCCGGTTCGATCGGCAGGTACGATTGCAGCTTCTTCGTGATGATTTGCCCGCCGAGCGTCGAGCCTTCCCAGACGTACAGGCTGCCCAGCACCTGAGGGAAGGTGGACAGCTCCGGCAGCTTCGTGCAGCGGGGCAGTTCTCTCAGCTCCGCTTCAGACGCGCCCAGCGCTTGCAGGTCCTGCTCCAGCAGGTCCAGCTTGCGGCGCGGTTCGAAATCAAAGCCCCGTTCGCTCCATTCCGTCCTCTGCTCGAATATAGCCTCCAGCGGCGAGAGAAAGGTGTAGAATTTCTCCAAGTAAGCCCGGTATTCGTCTATCGTTAGTCTGTTATCCATAATGGCCTTCGCATAAGGGTTTTCTTCCAGCTTGATATGATAAGGAGCCGTTAGTTCCTTCAGCTTGCTAAGAATTTCCGTCATTTCTTGTCCCTCCCCAAGAATAATCTTCCTCCTTCATCTTACCAGATGTTGGGACTCTGCTGCATCTATACTTTCTTCGATTCGACCTTGGCGGAAGGAAGCTGTAAGGCGCGAGCAGACGGCAAAAAAAGCGGCGAATGGGACATTTGTATCCCCCTCACCGCTTTCCATGGCTTATACCCCGGCGCGCAGCTCCTCCTGCTCCGCTACAGCCGGAACCGTCCATCCGTATACATCCCGCACCATCCCGCGCTGGATTCCCGTAATGGTATCGTACAGCTTCTGGGACAGCTCGCCGACCTGGCCACCGTTAATCGGATAGAGCTGACCGTTCCACCGGATCCCGCCGATCGGGGAGATGACCGCAGCCGTTCCCGTTCCGAATGCTTCCTCCAGCGTGCCGTTTGCAGCCGCCTGAACCAGCTCTTGAATTGACAGCGGACGCGCCGTAAACATCACGTCCCAGTCTTCCAGCAGCTCAATAACCGCACCTCGTGTGACGCCCTCCAGAATCGAACCGTTCAATACCGGCGTATACACCTGGCCGTCGATGCGGAAGAACACGTTCATGCTGCCGACTTCCTCCACGTACTTGCGCTCCAGCGCATCCAGCCACAGCACCTGGGCACAGCCCGCCTCCTTGGCCGCCGCCTGCGCCTTGAGTCCGCCTGCGTAGTTGGCCGCCGTCTTGGCTGCGCCCGTGCCGCCTCGTACGGCACGCACGTCATGGGGCTCGACCAGAATATCCACAGGCTTCAGCCCGCCATCGAAGTAAGCGCCGACCGGCGACATCACGATGGCCAGCAAATAACTGGAGGACGCCCGGACGCCGAGCATCGCCTCCGTCGCGATGATGAACGGACGGATATACAGCGAGGTGCCTTCCGCCTCGGGAATCCAGTCCTGATCGACCCCAACCAACGCCTGGATCGCCTCTGTCAATACGCCTGGCTCCAGCTTGGGCATGCTCATCCGCTCCAGCGAGCGGTTCAGCCGCTTGGCATTGCGCTCTGGCAGAAACAACTGGGCCCCGCCTTCCGCGGTCCGGTATGCCTTCAGTCCCTCGAATACCGCCTGCCCGTAGTGAAACACCATCGCGGCCGGGTCCAGCGTGAGCGGCGCATAAGGGACGATGCGGGGATCATGCCAGCCCTGCTCGGCGGAATAATCCATGAGCAGCATATGGTCCGTAAAATATTGGCCGAATCCCAGTTTCTCCGGATTAGGCTTCGTCTTGGGGCTTTCCGTCCGTTCGATTCGTACATTTGACAACATGCAGAGCTCCACCCTTCAGGTCACGCCCCGGCTGTGGAGCATGAATGATTTTCTCTACTGTAAGGGAAGTCTCCTCATTGATCAATTCCATATTTTCAATTAAGATCATAGATACGATCTATTATTAGGAGAGGATGGCGAAGCCTATGGAACACAGGCTGCTGGAATACTTCCTGGCCGTCTGCCAGGAGCTTCACTTTACGAAAGCGGCGGAGAAGCTGGGCATCAGCCAGCCGACCCTCAGCCACCAGATCGCGCTGCTGGAGCAGCGGGTCGGGGCGCCTTTATTTCTGCGAATGGGGAAGAAAATTCATATCTCCGAAGCGGGCGAAATTTTGTACCGGCATACGGTGAAAGCCTTCCATGAGCTGGAGCAGGCCCAGCTCGCCATCGACGGGCTGCGCGGTCTGCAGCGAGGGCGGTTGCGCATCGGCTGCTCGGGCAACCACCTGCTGACCTCCTCGCTGATCAGCTTCCACGAAGCGTATCCCGGCATCGAGCTGTCGGTCACGGAGCTTGCGACAGAGGAAACGCGCGAAGGCCTGCTGTCCAACCGGCTCGATATCGGTGTCGTCTTCCTCCCGCTGAAGGACGAGCTGCTAGACAGCATCCCGCTGCTGCACGAGACGCTGCAGCTCGTCGTCTCCTCCGGGCATCCGCTGTTCCACGCGGACTCCGTGAAGCTGACCGAGCTGCAGAGATATCCGGTCGTTCTGATGCAGCCGAAATTTCTGGTCCGGCAGATGATCGATGCTTCCTGTATGGAAGCCGGCTTCTCCCTGCGGCCGCAGGCTGAGGTGTCTACGCTGGACTCGCTGCTTGAGCTCGCCAGACGGGGAATCGGCGGCGCCGTAATGCCCGCCTCCTACCTGCTCAGGCTGCAGGACGACCGGGTCCGGGCGCTGCCGATTACCGATCCGATACCGGGCAAGCAGATCGGCGTCGTCTATCGCAGGGATCTGTATCCGGGTGCGTCCACAACGGCTTTTATCAAGCATCTGGTCGCGCAGTTCGAGTCCAGCCGATTCACGTAGCAGATCTGGGAACCATCCTCTGACTCGGCCATGCTATCGGAATCGGGAGGCAACCACGCTTGATATCGCTCCCTCTCAGGGGCGTTACTCCTATTGCTTGACAAACCGGTCCCGGTCCCACCGGTACGTTTCGTCAATCGTAGAGCCTTTGGCATTATCGTAATAGCTAATCTTGAAAGCACCCTTCCCCGTCTTCTCGAGCGGCACCGAGTACCGGCCCTCGCTGCTGCTGATAAACAGTTCATGGGAAGACTGAAGGCCCAGCTCCTGGATACACTTCTCAGTCTGATTCAAGGTAAACATTCGATAGACGTTACCATTGCTCGAGCCGTATTGTCCAATCACGAAATCCAAATTTCCATCGTCATTGTAATCATCCGTATGGATGGAGAATACTTCGTTGAACGTCATCGACTCCGTATGAAACGGCGCATTTAGACTAAGCGAATGCACTTCCTTGCCGGATTCATTGAGCCATTGAAGACGGAACTCACCCTCCCAGTTCTTACCCATGAATGGTCCGGGACTGGTCCAATCCTCGAAATAACGGCCTTTCACAAGTGTAACGCTGAGCTTGTGCCCGTTCGGCAGCTCGGTACGGGATACCGACATCGGCCCCTGAACGGAAATCGCGGGCTCCTCGGCTGGTACCTTATCGCTTGCCGCAGCCCCCGCAGCCAAGTGTGCGCCCGGCTCTATCTTGCCGCAGCCAGCGAGCAGCAGTGTGCAGATCATCAGAACCACCGGATATTTGACCATCGTCTCTCCTCCTAGTCGGTTACAGTCTAATTTGCATATGAACTTTGGCGATGCGGTTGTTCCTATCATCGTTCATCTCCCTGATTTCATAAGGGACACTACATCGTACAAATTACCATACGCCGCCAATTGACCTGATGCCGTAATCACCGTGGCCCCCCGGCGACGGCTGGCCACATTCCTCCAGCACGGAAGGATCGACCGGATACGTTCCACGCTGGTAATAAAAACAATTCGCGTTCATTCTCGGGAAATCCTGCAAGATCTGTAAAGTCAGCGGGTTGTACCGGTCTTCTGCAATCCTTACCTAGAGGCACTTATCTATTTTTAAACCATGTAGAGTGGAGGTTGAATCCTTACCTGGAACATTTATGGGCCATCCTCACAAAAAAAAGCAGCGGCGGGGCTGTCCCTGCTCGCTGCTTCTGTTGCTGCCGCCGCTTATGTCTGTCACTGGATGGCGTCCGTGCCTCAACTTTCAACTCAGACTTCGATTCTTTTCAGCGGCTTGGACGCCGGGCCCTCCAGCACCTCGCCCTTGTAATCGAAGCGCGAGCCGTGGCACGGGCAATCCCAAGACCGCTCGCCCTTATTCCAATTGACCTCGCAGCCCAGGTGCGTGCATGTCGTATCGACCACGTACAGATTCCCTTGAGGGTCTTTGTATGCGCCCGCGCGTTTTCCATCCACCTGCACCACGCCACCTTCATCCAGGCCCAACTGGTCTGCCTCTCTGCTGCCAGCTTCCAGTTTGCCCTTGATCAGATGCTTGGCTACATCGGCATTTTCCGTAATCAAGGTTTGAAGCCCGGGGACGGCCTTGAAGCGCGATGGCGTGACCAGCTCGCCATAAGGATTCGGTCGGCCCAGCAGCTGATCCCGGAGCAGCAGCGCGGCTGCGGTTCCGTTGGTCATGCCCCATTTTCGGAACCCGGTCGCTACCCAAATATTGCTGTGACTCGACGTAAGCGGGCCGACATAAGGAAGCTTGTCCAGCGTCACCCAATCCTGTGCGGACCAGCGGTAAGCGATGGACTCCACGCCCAGCGTCTGCCTGGCGAATTGCTCGAGATGCCTGTAATGCTCGTCCATCTGCTCTCCCTGGCCCGTTTTGTGCGTATCTCCGCCGATGAGCACATACGGCTCGCCGCCTATCGTAACAGCCCTCAGCGAGCGCTTGGGCTCGTCCGCACTGAGGTACATCCCGCCTGGATACTCCGAGGACGGCTTTACCGCCAGGATATACGAACGCTCGGAATGAATCCGTGTGAAGTACAGCCCCAAACCGTCATAAAACGGATAGTGAGAGCTCGAAATGACATGGCGACAGGTTATCCGCTTCCCCTCCATCGTGGATAAAACAGGCCGCTCGCCCTCCTCCACCTGCTCCGCGATCTGGGTATGCCCGAAGATGAAGCCGCCCGCAGCCACGATGCGTTCAACTAGGCCATTCATATAAGCCATAGGATGAAACTGCGCTTGACCGGCTAGCCGGAGAGCCTTATGCGCCTGGAAGGGAAGCGGGACATCGTCAAGCTCCTCCACGGGAATTCCGAGCTGGCGGTATGCCTCGTACTCCTGTTGGAGCTGTCCTGCGCCTTTGACCGTCTGGGCGTAGAGATAAGCGTCTTCCTCCTGCCAGTCGCACCGGCCTGGAAGCTCGGCAGCCGTGCGCCGCATAAACTCCAGCGCTTCGCGATTGGCTTTGTAATATAACGCGGCCTGATCCACACCGAAGTTGTCGATCAGCTCGCGATAGATCAGATCATGCTGGACCGTCACCTTGGCCGTGGTGTGTCCCGTCGTACCGCTTAGAATCTCATGAGCGTCCAATAGTGCGACGCGATGACCCTCAGCCGTAAGCAGGTAGGCGAGTGTGACCCCCGTGATGCCTGCCCCCACAATCGCATAATCGACCTCCAGGTCCTCCTTCAGCGGGGGGAAGGAACGGGGAGGGGCCGAGTCCAGCCAATAGGACTTGGAATATTCGGGTAACACACTTTCCGTTGAAAAAGGATTCAGTTTCACCGTATTTCGCTCCTCGCAAGCATGAATAGACATTCTCTCTATACAGGCTTGCCATATTGGGCCGGAGCTAATCCGTATAGAAGGAGGCTGTGGAGGAATTAATTCAACATTTCTCTCAGGATGGACGACAATCCGACTTTCGCTACGCCAAATACCGGGATGACCTCTTCCGCGCCGTAACCTTCACACCGACTCAGCTCATACGTATAATGCTCCTTTGTCTCGGTCCGGCTGAACGAGCGGCATGTGTAGGTCGTCTTGCCAGCCGTTCCGCTCCACGCGTCTCTCGTAGTATCGACCGTCCAGGTGATCTTGCCGCCGGTAGACTGGATGTCATGAATAATCGGCCCGCTGTCTATCGTAGTCTGAATCAGCATCACGTTGTCTCCGTGCCCCCGCTGGAACCGGTCCGCTACTTGGTTAAGTCGGTTGATCTCGGCCGCATTAAATCTCGTCAGAATATCATTGTCCGGCGGAGCGGACAGACGGAGCAGGCACAGCGTCAACGCTCCTGCAAGGACAGCTATCACCGCTAGTAACAGCCATGCGGCTCTTTTCGTTTGCCATGCGTTCATGAATGAAGCACTCCTTTCCCAGGACGTCATCTCCTGTACGGTCCCGTCTTCAAGCACAAACAAGCCGTCTTCAGACAGGATGAAGAACGGTTGAACGCTCCTGCATCCCGGAAGACGGCTTGTTTCACTTGAAGATAAGCGGATACATCCGGTTCTTACGCACTCAGCGCTGACCGGCCAGCAGGCTGATAACCTCGTCTTGACCCGGCAGTGCCACAACAGCTCCCTTGCGGGTCGTGGTGAGGGCGGCGGCGGCATTCGCGAAATCCAGCATCTGCCGGATGTCTTCCGTCCCGATGCCGTCCGCCTTCAGCCCGCGGACATGCAGCTGGTACAGCAGTGCGCCGATGAAGGCGTCTCCGGCACCCGTCGTGTCCGCCACGCGAACGGCATGGCCGGGAACAGCAATGCTGCCGTCTGCGTTGTACCACACCGCTCCGGCCGCTCCCTTCGTATACACCACATGGCGCACATCGCCTGTGAATAACGAAGCGATCGCAGCCTCCTCGTCCTTAAGGCCGGTAATAAAGCTCAACTCCTCGTCGCTGATCTTCACGATATGGGCTCCAGGAAGAAATTCGAGAATCGTCTGCCTGCACGCCTCCGGGCTCGTCCACAGCGGCAGCCTCACATTCGGATCGAAGCTGATCAGCCCGCCTGCATCCTTGACAGATTGAATCGCGGCGCGATGTGCGTATTTGACCGGTGCTTCGATCAGATCAACGGAGCAAAAATGCAAAATATCCCCCGCCTCAAAAGCAATCCCAGACACCTCCTGCTCCGTCAGCAGCATATCCGCGCTCGGATTGCGGTAGAACGAGAAATCGCGGTTGCCATCGCTGCTGAGGCTGACGAAGGCCAGACCCGTTCCCGCCTCCCCAGTACGGAGCACATGGCTTACGTCTACCCCCAAGCCATCCAGCGTCTCGACCAGAAAATCGCCGAAGGCATCGGTACCCAGCTTGCCGATAAAGCCGCTGCGCCCGCCCAGCTTCGCTACCGCACAAGCCACATTAAACGGCGCACCGCCGGCCGCCTTCTCAAACCCCGTCACCGCCTTCAGCGGAACCCCCTTGTCCGCAGGGATGAAATCAATCAATGCCTCGCCTATCGTGTAAACGCTACCCATTATGCGTACCTCCTCTGTGTATCACCGGGCTACCAACCGGTCCATCCCTATTCAAGGAGAAGTATATCGTCTGCATGAACTCTGCGTCAATCCGCAAGCCCCCGACCTAAAAGCTCCTTCTTGCACGCATTGGAATGTATATGAAAAAAAGCATAACATGAATATAATAGAAATAAATCCCATCAAGGACGTGAAGCCATGGAATGGTTCGAGAAATTCCGGGAAGAGATGAACGTCGTGTTTGCCCAGGCAGAGCAGATTGTGGCCCGTTTTCCCCCTCCCTACCATCAAAGCGGGCAGCATTATCTGGACCAATTCACCGTGCTCAAGGAAACCAGCAGCAAAAATTATATTTGCTACCTGCTCCCTTACTGGCTGCAGAATCTGACGGGTCTGGACACCGGAATCAACCGGCGTCTGGCGCTGGGCAGCGTTTTCGGGATGCTGTATTATTTCATCATCGACGATTTGATGGATTCCCCCACTCCCGACTGCCGGGAGAAGCTGCCGCTGGGACATCTGTTTCATTACGAATTCCTGAGCATCTTCCGCGAGCTGTTCCCGGCGGCTGACTCCCCGCTCTGGCATGCATACCGGACCTTCGATGCCCAGTGGGCGGAAGCACTCGTGCGGGAGAAGGACAGCCTTGCCATGCAGGACAAGCCCCTAGCGCTTGCGCATAAGGCTGCCCCTGTCAAGCTGACCGCAACCGCCGCTCTGCTCCTGGCTAACCGGCCGGAGCTGCAAGGCGAGCTGAATGCCAGCATCGATCGCGTACTGGTCACCCTGCAGCTCGCAGACGACTGGACGGATTGGGAGGCGGACTTGCTGGAGGGCAATTACAATGCGCTCCTTGCATTGGCATCCCCATCCCTTGCGGCAATTCATTCTCTGTCCGCCGACAATATCCGCAAACTGATCTACGACGGTGATCTGGCGGATCGGTATGTCCGGCTGGCCCAGGAGTACCGGATGCAGGCTGCGGAGACGCTGAGCCTGCCCGACCTGCAGGCCTTCCACGACTTCCTGATCGATAGTATGGACCGGGATGCCACACGTATCCGAGAAGCCCAAGACAGCCTGACTGCCGGTGGATTATTCTATTATCTATCAAAAAATTTACAAAATAGATAGATATTTGTAAAATAGTATGCTATATTTTATTTGGGATAATTACCCAAATTCCGAAGCAGGGGTGACTCGTAATGATGACGCCAGAAGAGTTGAAGAACAAGATCATTCGCTTGACGTGGGAAGACGAAGGTTTTAAAGCCCGCCTGTTGGCCAACCCAAGAGCTGCAGTGAAGGAAACGTTCGGCATCGAGATCCCGGCCGACTTCAACGTTCAGGTTTTGGCGGAAACGGACACCCAGTTTTATTTGGTTCTCCCCAAAGAGCCTTCTACCGTGCTGGTAGGCGGTAATAATGAACCTAGAGCAGGTTGGTAAGCGATAATAAAATGATGATAAAAAGAAGGGTGCGAAGGTGCCCTTCTTTTTTGACTTCACCCCTCCTTTCTCTATGCTCTCACACCTATCGGACAGGTTATCTGTGAGCCGCAACAGTGCCTCGGAGGCAAGCCGTCAGCATTCCCGTCGTATTCATGCCAGACCTGCCTCTGCTTCTTGCAGCATCAATTCACTCCTTTTTCTTCCTCTAAGGCGGGAAACGTAAGGATCACTTCGGTCCCGCTGCCTTTGTCACTCAAAAACTCAATCGTACCCTGCATCACCTCGATAATCCGGAATGTCACCATCAGACCAAGCCCGGTCCCCTTCGTCTTGGTGGAAAAATACGGCTCACCCAGCCGGGCCAGCTCGGAAGCATCCATCCCCTCACCCGAATCCCGGATGTGGATGCGCACATCCCCGTTCCTATCATAGGCCCAGATGTCGATTTTGCCGGGCTGCTTCATCGCCTCGATGCCGTTTTTGATCAGATTGATCATCGCTTGCTTGAACTTGGAGGAGTTGCCCTGGATATGAAGATCACCTGGAATATGCAGTTCGACCTCTCCCCCGCTTAGTCTGGCAAGTGGAATGATGATCCCCTCGATCTGCTTCAGCTCGCTCTGTACATGCAGACTTGTGAAGTTATCCAGCTGCGGCTTCGCAAAGGTCAGGAAGTCAGTGATGATGTCGGAGGCCCGGTCCAGCTCGGAGATTGCCAGATGCATGAATTCCTTCTCCTGCTCTATTACCTTCAGCGACAGAAGCTGCAGAAAGCCCCTCGTCACCTGCAGCGGGTTGCGGACCTCATGCGCGATGGAGGCGGCCAGCTCGCCGATGACCTCCAGCTTGTCCGAGCGCTGCAGTTGATTGTTATACAGCTCCACTTCCTTGGAGTAATTCACGATCTGCTGATAATAATCGCCCAGCCGGCGGCCCATGATAACAATCAGCGAAATCACGAAGAAGCTGATTCCCCATTTCCACAGCATCAGTTCATAGTTGCCCTTCGTCATATAGAAATTCGCCATATCGCCAATGACCGACGAGGCCAGCAGCAGGGAGCCGAAAGCGAAGATACGAGCGTCGCGATTCCCTTTTCGGGCATAAAAAAGGGTGGACACCGACAGTAAGAGAAACTGGACGACGATCATCACTCCCATCAACGTCACAGAAATCAAGTAATACAGCTGGAAATAAGCGGAAGGATCCGACCGCTCCACGAGAAGAACGACAATCCCTAGCACCGAATAGATCATCTGTATATTGCGCCATGCCCGTATGGAACCCCGATAACCGCTTCCAATTACTTTCTCGAAGAAATACGTCACCGCCGGCAGGATAGTGAATAAGGACAGGTCGAACAAGCAGGACAGTAAGTAGCCGTATTGCTCATACTTCGATTGGGTATAGGAAGAATACGTAATAAACAGGATGCCGGCCAGGCCGACGATGGCTGTCAGCAGCAGCCAGGTCGAAGCGGATTGCGTGCGTCGCAGGAAGATGGAGCAGCAGAGCATCGTGATCGCAACGAACACGAAGGAGCTGCCTATGATCACGCTCTCTATATTTTCATCGAGCAATCCCCTCAGCTCACTATACTCGCCGAACAAGACCGGCTTGCTGAGTCCGATCTGAGCCTTAGGCGATTCCAGCCATATGTATAAAACTTTCCCCATATCCTCTCGGGTAATCGGGAGCAGCAGATTGTTCGTATCGAAGGAATGATCGCGCATCGACCTGTAGATCAGCTGATCCGACAAATACATGACGACATCTTGTGCATAGACATGATTCACCAGCAGCACCGGATGGACCGCTTCAAAGGTAGGAATCTGTACCTTCACCCAGATGGACGGCGAAGACTCCGGGTCGCGGGAAATCCGGTTTTGAACCGATCCCGCCGACCAGTAGCTGGAGTACCGGACGTCATGAAGCGTCAATGCCAGAGAAGCTCTGCCTCCTTCATGCCACTGCCACTGGGACACGCTGATCGCATGGGCCGGATGGGCATGCAGCTTTATTTGATTGAGGATAAATCCGACAGCCATAATCCCCAGGATCGTGAAGATAAGAATAATTCCTCCCCGTTTGCCCATAGAACACCCCTACAGTTGAGATGTTCAAACAATTCGACAGTATTCTAGCGATATCCTTCAAATATTTAGTTGATATTTATAAATTTACCCATATTCATAAATAACTTATCCCTCCACTTTCCCTGGATTCTAGCCCTTGCCCCTCCTAAGCCCCCGGGTCACACTGGAGACAACAAGCAGAAGAAGGGGCAGCACAACCCCGAAGATGAGCGATAACGGCGCCCAGTTCCGCCCCAGGTAATCCTTGATAAAGATCGTATTCGGGTAGCACATCAGAGACATGACGATCATCCCCAGACCGAGCGGCAGGACAAGCACCTTCTCCTCCTTGAACCGCAGCAGCTGGACGAGTCCGTGAACCGAAGCGTGAAAGGTCAGAACAATTTTAAAAAAGATGGAAATGACCCAAATCGAAATCATAATCCCTTCCACCCGTTCAAAAAAGTGCCCAAGACTAATATTTTTCGCAAGCGTATAGGCCGGAAATAACTGATTAGTCGTTAGAGTCGTACCCAGCACGGTAATGCTGCCCAAGGTAGTAAGGACTAGAATCGCCCCTCCCAGCACCACACCGGTAACAAAAGCGCTTTTGCGGCCCGGCTTCCGGGCCACATACGGATAAAACATCAGCATGACGATCATTTCCTGCAAGCCCCAGAAGCTGAACGAGCCTCGCATAACCGGAGACCAGCCATATTCGAGAAATGGCAGCAGCAGATTCCATTGAAATTTGGGGATCAGCGGGAGGATCAGAATCGTGAAAAGCAGCAGCGTCCAGGGAAAAAACAAAACGGCTGCCCGCGTATACACGGCCAGGCCCAATCTGACCGTCATAACGACAACCAGAACAAACATCATCTGCAGCACTTCCATGGGCGTTTCCTGCATGATTTGAGAGGTCAAAAAGTACCCCAGGTCTCCAACCATCAGGGAAGCCAGTAAAAAGAAAAACAATACAAAGCCGAGAGCTACGGCTTTGCCGATCCACTTGCCCAGTATCGTTTCGCAGTACTGGACAAGCGTCTGCTGGGGAAACCTCTCTCCAAGCCTGACATACAGGAAAACGGCGGCCACATTCATCCCCACTCCGATGATGCAGGCGAGCCACGCATCCTGCTTGGCGTCAAAGGAAAGAGCCGAAGGTGTGATGAGGATGGACGTGCCGATCATAAAGAAGGTGACCAGTACGGCAAACGCACGGACGTTCAGGACAACCGGTTTCTCCATACATCGCATTCCTCTCAGTGAAATAGGCCATACAAAGCGGAGGGATAAGGACCCATCGCCTGCTCAATCCATTGCAGCGGATTGGGCAGCTTCACCTCCAGACTCTCGGCCACGCATAGGACCGTTACCGACAGAGTAATCAGGGATAGGAAGCCGAGCTCGACATATCTCCGTTTCCGGTATAGTCCTGGAACCTCTATCGCCAACACCCACGCCAGCATCCCGGCAACGCCAAAGAGCAGCCACATCCAGATCCCCCCTATTCCCTGGTCTCATGCTTGATCGATTGCATAGTCGTTCCCATACGCCGGATGTTCGTATCGCTACGCACTTGGAACTTGGCATTCATAAATTCGTCATCCCATGTCTTAATCCCATGCCAGGCCTTGGGAAACTTGCGGTGGAAAACATCTCCGAACCCGTAGATATCCGTTTTGAACTGCTTCTGCACTTTGCGGATGGATGCTTCCACCAGCTCGTTAAGCTTGGCATCGCTGATTTTTTTCAGCTCTGAGACAGCGGAGGACTTGGACAAATCCATATCGCACTCTACATCCGCGATATCCTGCTCGATTTTGATCGAGATATCGAATAGGGGAACCCCCTTCTCCATGCTGACGTCGATGCTCGAATCTGCACGAATTGCCTGCATGGTGATCTCCCCGCTCCCGCCGGGGCAAGAGATCGTTCCTGTCGTTTGGGTTACCGTGTTTTGGACATAATTCAGGGCTTTGATATCATTTTCCTCAAGCCAGCCGACCATGCGGTCTTCCTTGAATACAGCCATACCGACATAAGTCAGCAGCACCAGCGGGTCGACGGATTGTCCATTAGAGAGCTTATCTCCCTGACTTCTCTTTCCGAGGATCTCGATGCCTGTCAGGGTCGGCGATTTTCCTTTGGTACCCAGCTCCTGTATGAGCCGGTTCAAGGTAATGCTGCCTGTTGCAGCCCATAATTTACTCGACGTTTCCAGCTTGGTAAACATATTGTTGGACGGAATCGGATCCATCGCGCTGTTCATCTTCAGCACCTCCGAGGCGCTAACCCGCCGGGCGACGACGAGAAAAAAGTCCGTGCGGAGCTCCATGTTCCGCGAGAGGAAATCCAGCGGACTGCCGACGCCCTCCCTGGCCACATCCTCTCCAATGATCACCATGCGCAGATGGGCAAAGTATAGCCGCCTCGGGGCCTTGACCGTCATGCGCGCCAACGCTTCGGGAACCGTTTTACCGGTCTCTTCATAGGTGACGACCGGACTGGCGTTGCTCATGCTGCTTTTCTTGACCGCCACTTGACCTGGATTGACGATTTGGACAGTCAGCTTGAACTGATCTCCCGCTTTGTCCAGCCCCAGGCCCACCACAATACTGATATTATTCAGTTCCCGACGGCTCCAGCAGCCGCTCAGCAAGCCGGTTATGATCAGCAGTAAGAGCCCGCAGACGATCGCTCGCTTCATAGGAACTCCTCCTTACCGGCGTTTCTGGCGAACGAGATTTTTCTGGCGAAAGATCCGAGGCCTTGTAATTAGGTTAGGGAAACGCAGCCGCAGGACGGTATCCTTCTGGTCCGAGAGATGGAAAGGAGCGAGCGGCGCCGTGTAAGGAACACCCATAGAAGATAAGCTGCACATATGGATGACGATCGCGATAACTCCCATAAAGATTCCGAACAGGCCGAAGGAAGCCGCCAGCATCATCAGAAAGAAACGGATGATCCTAACTGTAATCCCCAGATTGAAGGACGGCAGAACAAAGTTCGAAATCGCGGTAATGGACACGACAATGACCATCGCTGCGCTGACAAGCCCCGCTTCGACCGCCGCCTGGCCGATGACGAGGGTACCTACAATTGAGATGGACTGCCCGACCGTCCGGGGCATTCGCACGCTGGCTTCCCTCAAAATTTCGAAGGTGACCTCCATGATGATGGCCTCGACAAAGGCTGGGAAGGGCACGCCCTCCCGCTGGCTTGCCAAGTTGTACAAGAGCGTAGTGGGCAGCATCTCCTGGTGGAACGTAGAGATGGCGATGTAAAAGGATGGTGTGAATAGTGCCAGGCCGAAAGCCAAAAAACGAAGCATCCGAATCAAACTGGAGAAATCGGCCCGTTGATAATAATCCTCGCTCGATTGAAAAAATTGGGTAAATACCGCCGGAACGAGCAGCGCGAACGGCGTCCCGTCGACCATGATCGCGATCCGGCCCTCCAGCAGGCCTGCCGCAATTACATCCGGCCGCTCGGAGTTGAAGATGGTGGGAAACGGCGTAAGCTGCTTGTCTTCGATTTCTTCCTCAATATAATTGCTCTCCAGCACGGCATCGATATCAATCTTAGACAAGCGCTGCTTGACCTCTGCCAGCGCCTCCTCGTTGACGATATCCCGGATGTAGGCAACCGCCACATCCGTATGGGTCAGGCGGCCGACGGTCATCGTCTCGATCCACAGACTTCGGTCCTTGATTTTCCTGCGCAGCATCGCCGTATTCCAGCGAAGCACCTCGGTAAACCCTTCCCGGGGGCCCCGGACGACAGACTGGACGTTCGGCTCCTCGACCGTACGAGCGACGATATCCTGGGTCCCTACAGCGAGGCCACGGTCGCATCCGTCCAGCAGAACCACACTGTCGCCGGACAGAAAGAACTCATACAGTTCCTCAAAGGTAGCTATCTCTTCTACGAACCCTATGGGAATGACCTGATTCTTGCAATGTTCGAGCAGCTGTCCAGCCGTTCTGTGCGGCTGCTCGCCACCGGAGCCGGTAAGCAGGGTATGCAGCATAGGATCGATATGGGAAATTCCTTCCACATAAATAATCGCGGCTGCAATGAAGCGGTCTGGACCGGCTCCAAGCTGCAGCTCGCGGATGACGATGTCTCCGCTGTTCCCGACCTCCGCCCGGATCTGCTTGAGATTCGTTTCAAGCTGAAGAAACAGCTGCTGCTCTTCGCCGCTTGATGGGTTGTCCTTCACGACATTCACCTGCTTCCAGATCATAGGAGCATGATTTATCAGATATTTTCTGCATATTTTTCTAAATTATTCATATTGATAAACGCCTCGGCCCGGCTTCCTGTCTTCCTCTGCACAAAAAAAGCCTGACGGACTGCTCCGTCAGACTTCTATTCGTTAGGTGGACCCTGCATGGGCCGGGTGATGATGAAGCCAGTCCAGCATCTCGTCCAGCGTGCGCACCGGCACGATGTTCAAGGCCGGAGCCCCCTTGCGTGCATCCGCCTCCTGCCCGGCCGGAACGAAGAACACGTCGGCTCCCGCTTGCTCCACGGCATAGGCCTTCTGCTCGATACCGCCGATCTTGCCCACGGCGCCGTCGGCTCCGATCGTGCCCGTGCCGGCGACACGGTTCCCGTTGGTGACGCCTCCAGGTGTCAGCTGATTGATCAGAGTAAGAGCTAGCACTGCACCATGGGAAGGGCCTCCCTGGTAGACCAGGTATGAGCGGTAATCTACTTGCTTGGGCAGATCAGCCTGAACAAGCTCCTCGACCTGAATGCCGAATACCGCACGCTTGGGCGCGTCCTCGCTCTCCTTGGTCTTCAGCTTAACCTCCAGCCGCTCCACTCCGCGCAGCAGCTGCACAACCGCCTCCGTTCCCGGCTGAATCGTCTGCATCTGCGCCGCCAACCCGGCGGATGAGGTGACTGGCTGCCCCTGAACCGCGGCCAGCTGATCGCCAGGCTTCAGCAGGCCGGCTGCCGGGCTGTTAGCCGGTACGCCGACGACCTGTACGCCGGTGGGCACGACGCCCTTTCCGATGCCGAGCTTGCGGAAGGCGACGGCGCTGCCGATCTTATTGGCATCGGTCCGCTGCAGGTTGGCCTGCTGCTGGGCCTCCCCAATGGTGATGCGCGTATCCCGCTTCTCGATAAGGACATGCGGCAGCAGAGCTGCATACAGCCAGTCGACCGGGAAGGCGGGACGCTCGATCACCAGAACGCCCTCAATCGACCCCCGTGGTTCGCCCCCTTCTACTTGGGCATAGCGGTTCATATTCAGCGTAAAGCCAGGCGAGATAACCTGATACGGGGTCGGCCAGAATAAACCCGCTGATGCCGCAGCGATCAGGCCGATGACCGTCAGACTGCGCCGGAGCCACCCGGCCCCCGCCCTCTTCTCCGCGAGCAGCAGATCGGTCAGCGTCAGCAAGCAGGCTAGGCCGGCCAGCAGAATCACAGCGAACAACCGGCTGGCGTCTGCCAGCAGCACGAATGCGGCACCTGCGCTGCTAAGCAGGACAAGCCCCGGCAGGACCCGGGCATACCCCCTGCTGCCGCGCAATCGACTGACCGCACCTGCGCACCAGAGCAGGGGTACGAGTGCCGTGAGCCAGACCAGGCGCTGCAGCTGATCAATCCAATACATGTCTCCCTGCCGGATCGGATCGCCGACCCACACGATCTCCCCCAGCACGGCTAATCCTGCAGCCAGCACATATCCGCTGATATACCATCGGCTCGATAAGCTTTTCAAGCGTCAACGCGCCTCCTTCTCCGTTCTTCCTGTTCTTATCCTATTGTAAATCCGCTCCGTACACGGATCAAGCCAACGCTCCTAGGCATCGGCACCTGCACAAAAGCCGCTCTCTCGGAAACGGACATAACCGGGACAAACGTTCCATATAATGGTAAGAATAAGGTAAACTATGCCAGGTAAGGAGGCACGTGTCCATGCCAAGCCAGGATTACTTGGTGGACGAAGCCGCTTCGTTCATCAAGGCTTGCTACGGAGAGTTGAATAAAACCGTAAGCGAAACCAAGGAAAGATTGTGGGAAGTTTGCCGGGATATTGAAGAGTCGGGCTCCTATACACATACCTACGAGGAGCTGGCGCATGGTGCGCGCATGGCGTGGAGAAACAGCAACCGCTGCATCGGACGCCTGCCATGGAACTCGCTCAAGGTATTCGATGCCAGAGAAGCCCAAACCGAGGAGGATATGGCCGGACTGCTCTTCGAGCATCTGCGGATCGGCTACAACCAAGGCAAGATTAGACCGTGCATCACTATCTTCCGCCCGGCAGACGCCGGCAGTGACGGTCCGATCCGGCTATGGAACCAGCAGCTAGTCCGCTATGCCGGCTACCGGACCGATCAGGGCATTGTCGGCGACCCCGCCTCGGCGGACTTGACCGAGGCCTGCCTCCGGCTAGGCTGGAGAGGGACCGGGACCCCCTATGATATCCTCCCTCTCGTCATCCGCATCGGGGACCGGGAGCCCCGGTGGTTCGAGCTTCCTCGTGAATCGGTGATCGAGGTGCCGATCCGGCATCCGGAGCTGGCGTGGTTCGAAGAGCTGCGTCTCCGCTGGTATGCGATGCCCTTCATCTGCGACATGCTGCTCGAGATCGGCGGCATCCGCTATACGGCGGCACCGTTCAACGCCTGGTACATGGGCACCGAGATTGCGGCCCGCAATCTGGCGGACCCGGACCGGTACAACGTGCTGCCGAGGCTTGCCCTGAGGATGGGGCTCGACACCTCGACGCATGCCACGCTGTGGAAGGATAAGGCGCTCGTCGAGCTGAATTTGGCCGTCCTGCATTCCTATCACGAGGACGGTATCAGCATGGTCGATCACCATACGGCCTCCGACCAGTTCAAGCGGTTCGAGCATAACGAGAAGCAGCGGGGCCGCACCGTGACCGGGGACTGGGGCTGGCTGATTCCGCCGGTCTCTCCCGCAACGACCCATATGTATCACAAGGATTACGACAATGCCGTGCGCAAGCCGAATTATTTCCGCCAGCCCTCCGCCCTTCCTTAAGCGGCGGATCTTTCATTCAGGAGGTTTCCTTCCATGCTCGGTACGTTCTTTTCCTACGTCTTTCTCGGCATCTCCATGTCCGCGCCCATCGGACCAATCAATGCCGCCCAGCTCGACCAAGGGCTGCGGAACGGGTTCTGGCACGCTTGGGCTATCGGCCTCGGCGGGCTGTTCGCGGACGTGCTCTACATGGCGCTGGTGTATATGGGCGTCGTAACCTTCATCGAGACGCCGCTCGTCCAGACCAGCCTGTGGCTATTCGGCAGTCTCGTGCTGTTCTACATGGGTATCGAGACGCTGCTCCGGGCGAGCAAGCCCGTCGAGACTTCCGGCCGGGGCAAGATCAGCATACGGCGCTCTGCACTAACCGGCTTCTTCATGTCCGTGTCCAGTCCGCTGACCATTCTGTTCTGGCTCGGCATCTTCGGCTCTGTGCTCGCCAAAACCGTCTCCTCCCTGGATACGGCATCGATGCTCCTGTACAGCGGAGCGATCGTCATCGGCATCCTGCTGTGGGATGTCGTGATGGCACTGCTGGCCAGCGTATTCCGCAAACGCCTGTCGGCCAGAGCCGTCTTCCTGATCTCGATGCTGTCCGGTCTCTCGCTCGTCGCCTACGCGCTGTACTTCGGATGGATGGCAGCCCGCGCGATCTTCGGTTAGAGCAGTCGTGGCACAAGCCAAAAGCCGCTTTTCAACTCGCTTAAGAGTCGGGAAGCGGCTTCAGCTTTATCCACGGTTACTTTTCCAGGTCCGGGCCGCTGCGGCTTGGCTCGACAGGCTGCGGAACGCCGTACTGGATACGTTCCAACCCATACCCCGGGCATACGGGCTGTCCGGTACGGCGACCCCCGGCCTACTGGGCGTGTACCTCCATATGGAATACGGATAAAAACTTGCGCACGTTAATCCGGCACTTGGTGGTCTTCTCATCCTGCTCCAGCTCCTGCATACGCACCCGCACCTCCTGGAAGTCGAACAGCCGGGGGGCGAAATGTTCAAAGGTCGGATTGCCGTAATCCGACAACCCCAGCGACGACAGATGCGTGAACGCCTGCAGCACCATCCGGCGAATGCGCTGCTCCATTGCGCGGATCTCACGCTGGATGTCCGCCGGGTTATTTAGTTGCTTCTGCACCGTCTGGACATAAATTTCTTTTAATTGAAGCTCATACAGCAGTTCACCTCCGCGCTCCTCCTGGCCGAGCCACTGCATGATCAGCAGCAGGTCGGGTGCCCCCGCTTCCCCGGCTATGCCGAGCTGCAGCATCAGCTGCCGCACCTTCTGCTCCAGCGTCTGCTGCTCATACGAGCTGTAGCTGTGGGCGCCGCCCGGCTCGCTGCTGCCCCTCCCCCCGGCAACTGCGCCGTTCGGCTGCTCGGCAGCCGCGCCGTCAAGCATCTGCAGCGACTTGCGGATCGAGTGCAGGGAGACGGCCAGCGAGATGTGGTTGGCCACCCGCTTCAGCACCGAAAGCACCTCCAGCCGGTTGATCGGCTTATGGATGAACGTATCGATCCCCTGCTGGTAAGCCTCCCCGATCATCTCCTTGTTCTCTACCTGGGAGATCATGATGAAGCGTCCGGCGAAGCCGCCCGTCTGCAGCTTTCGGATCGTCTGGATGCCGTCCATGCCCGGCATCAGCAGATCGATCAGCACGACGTCGATACCGTACAGCTGGTCGCTTGACACCAGCTCGCCGTCCTCAGCCTGGCCGGCAACCTCGCCGAGCCCGCTCTCGTTGATTATCCGCTCCAGCATACGCCGCACCACAGCATCGTCTTCAATCAGGAAGATTCGCAGCATCGGAAGCCCTCTCCCCCTTCAATAGTTGATTGGTCGGCACCTTGACCTCGAAGCAGGTTCCGCGTTCGCCGGGAATAATTCCGATGCTGCCCCGTAGATCGTCCACAATACTCCGGGCATGCGTCAGGCCAATGCCTGTCGAGGCATTTCCTTCCTCATCGTATTTGGTCGTATACCCGGATTGGAAAACCCATTCCTGCTCTTCCGGCGGAATCCCCGGGCCATCGTCCGTTACCCGAAATACGAGATCGGGGCCCACCAGCCTGACCACCAGTCCGACCTGCCCCTGCCGACCGCTGGCCTCGACGGCATTGGCAACGAGATTATTCAATACGGACAACAGCTCGTAAATCTGTGACGTCGTCAGATCCACATCGCACGCCTGGTAAAACCCAATCCGCTTGCCGATCATCTCCGCGTACTTGCGATTGGTGTTCATCACCAACTGGCATAGCTCGGCAATCGAGATCCGGGCGGCTAGCTGCTCCTGGTTCATCAGCTTGGAGAGGCCGGCCAGGATGCGCTGGGAATCCTTCTTCACCTCATGCACATGCTCCGCGACACGCAGCGCGACGGGGGCATCCGGATGCTCGCCCTCCCCCAGCCGCCGGTAGAGGCGGTAGCTCTCCCGCGTAATTTCCTCCAGATGGGCCATCGATTTGCGCAGATAGAACGCTTCCTCGTACAAATTCGTGTTGATCATCCGCAGCCGCTCCAGCTCCTGCTGACGGAATTCCCCGACTGCGCGGACCTGCCGGATGGAGAAATTATTGAACAGGCCGACGACGAACAGGCTGCGCAACGACCCGAACAGCAGCAGTAGCGACAGGCTCTGCCATGTAGGCTCGATCGGGTCTCCCATCGCTTGCCGCACCAGCAGCTCGACCAGATTGGACACAAAATCAATCGTCGTCCCGATCAGACCAACCCGGAACGGAAACTCCAGATGACTGCGCGCATGGCTGAGGTAGAGCAGCAGCGTGAAGCTGATGTAAAAGCCCGCCGAAGGCAGATGAACATGCAGGCTGTCCTGCAGATCTATCCCATACAACAGCGTATCGAGACCTGTGCGGAAGCACAGAATGAACATGCCTGTCAGCAGCCCCGTCGAGATGACAGGCACCGAGCGGAACCACAGCAAGCCGAAGAAAAACGCCGCAATCCCTAGCGAGAAGCGGAAGGAGCCTCCGAACGGATTCACCTTCATTTCCCCGAAAAAAGCGGATGCCACCATAATAATGCCCAAAATCAGCAGTCGTTCCCGCACGTAGGCCCTCTCTTCTCGTTCATTTAGGTAGGAGACCTTCCTAGAAAAAGGAAGACCTCCATTTCTATTCTACTAGAAAATGGCGGCCTTGAGCTCCAGAAAAATTAGGAAGTGCGTTTTTCCAGCCGCCGTGACAGCACGGACAGCGCGTAATTAACCGCGAAATACATCAGTGCCACCGCCACAAATATCGGGATGACGTAATTCACATTGCGACCGTTAATAATCTGGGCATGATTCATCAGCTCCGGCAGCGCGATCACGACAGCCAGCGAAGTATCCTTCAGCAGCGAGATGAACTGGCTGACCAGCGGGGGCACCATCCGGCGCAGGGCCTGGGGCAGGATAATATGCCACAGCGTTTGCATGTAGGTAAGCCCGGACGAGCGTGCCGCTTCCACCTGTCCTTTGTCCACCGACTTCAGGCCGCTCCGTACGATCTCGGAGATCATCGCCGATTCGAAGATCACGAGCGCCAGAATGGCCGCGAACATCTTCTCCAGTTTGAAGCCGATCTCCGGCAGCGCGAAGTAAGTGAAGAAAATGATCAGCAGCAACGGCAGATTGCGGACCGTCTCCACCACCAGCACGACCAGCCAGGAGACCACCGGAATCTTCGCAAACCGCAGCACGCCCAACACGACCCCGACGATAAAGCTGAACACAATCGCGTAGAAGGCCACCTCCAGGGTGATCCCGAATCCCTGCAGCAGAAATCTCAAATGGTCGGGAGCATAGGCACCTATAAAATCCATCGGTCTCCCTCCTTCATGTTAGCGGTTAATTTCCAGGCGGCGCTCCATGTAGCCGACCAGCAGGCTGAGCGGGATCGTCAACACGAGATAGAACAACCCGATGAAAATGTACACGTCAAAGGTAATAAAGGTCTGCGTCGATACGATATCCCCGAAGTACATCAGATCGAGTCCGGCGATCACGCCGAGAATCGAGGAATTTTTGACCAAGTTGATAAATTGGTTGCCGATCGGAGGGATCACGATCTTGATCGCCTGCGGTAAAATAACATGAAGCATCGCCTGAATATAAGTCAGACCCGACGATCGGGCTGCCTCCATCTGTCCGGCCGGCACCGACAGGATGCCTGCGCGGACGGTCTCTGCGATGAAGGCCGCTGTATATACGGTCAGTCCAAGTGTCCCCGCCGTGAACGGATCAAGCAGGATGCCAAGTGTCGGCAGACCAACGAAAAACATGAACACAACCAGAATCAGGGGGATGTTGCGGACAAATTCCACATAAGCCGTTCCCAGCACCTTCAGCACCCGGTAAGGCGAGATACAGAACACGGCGAGCACGGTGCCTAGCACAAAGCTGCCGATCAGCGCCAGCACGCTTGCCTTGACCGTGTTGCCGAACCCCTCCGCATACATCCCCCAGTGCCCGGTCAGCACGTTAAGATCAAGCATGCGCCCAGCTCCCCTCTGCGTTACTTCTTAGGTTTCGAGCCGATCCACTTCTCATAGATCTTGTCATACTCACCGTTCGCCTTCAGTTCCTTGAGCGTATCGTTGACAGTTTTGACGAACTCCTCGTCGCCTTTCTTGATCGCAATCCCATAAGGCTCCTCAGTGAAGGTTCCCTCGGTCACGCGGAAGTTCGGATCCTGCTTAGCCATGCCGTAGAGCAGCGCATTGTCCGTCGTCAGCGCATCGCCCTGTCCCGCCTTCAGCGCCGTGAAGGCCTCCGCGTAGTTCTCGAACTCCAGCACGGAGGATTCCGGCGCCTGGGCCCGGATATTCGCCGCCGACGTGGAGCCCTTGGCGGTGACGACTTTGGTTCCCTTCTTGATATCCGCGATTGATTGGATCGGGCTATCCTTCTTCACCAGGAACGACTGCCCCGCCATGAAATAAATATCCGAGAAGTCGACTTCCTTCCTCCGGTCCTCGGTAATCGTCATTGTGGCGATGATCGCATCAATCTCGCCGTTGCGGAGCATCGGAATCCGCGTCTTGGACGTGACCTCCTTCAGCTCGATTTTGTTCTCGTCACCCAGCACCTTCTTGGCAATCGCCTTGGCGATGTCGATATCGAAGCCCTCGACCTTGCCTGAGCCCGGGTCTTTGAGACCGAACAGGTTCAGGTCATATTTGACCCCGACCACGAACTTATCACGCTTCTTGATCTCGCCCAGCGTACCGGATGCCGCCGATGAGACCGGTGTGCTCCCTCCCGGCTTACCGGTTGCCGCCGGCTCAGTGCGCGTACATGCCGTCAGTGCCGTAGCTCCAAGAATAACGACCAGACCGAGTCCTGTCAGGCTCTTCCATGTTTTCTTCATGCTTCATCCACCCTTTTCTATGAAATTGTGAAAGCATCTGCCGCTTAATGATTCAGGATACGGCTGAGAAACAACCGCGCCCGCTCCTCGCGGGGCTCGGCATAAAAGTCCTTCGGATGCGCCTCCTCCAGAATACGCCCCTGATCCATGAACACGATCCGATCCGCCACTTCCCTGGCAAATCCCATCTCATGGGTGACGACGACCATCGTCATCCCTTCCTTCGCCAGCGCCTTCATGATGTCGAGCACCTCGCCGATCGTCTCCGGGTCAAGCGCTGACGTCGGCTCGTCGAACAGCATGACCTTGGGCTTCATCGCCAGCCCTCTCGCGATCGCGACCCGCTGCTGCTGTCCGCCCGACAGCTGCGCCGGATAGCTGCCTGCCTTGTCGGCAATGCCGACCTTCTGCAGATCATGCATCGCCGTCTCCCTGGCCTGCGCCTCCGGGATGCCGAGTACCTTGACGGGGGCCAGCGTGATGTTCTGAAGTACCGTCTTATGGGGATACAGATTGAAGTGCTGGAACACCATGCCGATCTCACGCCTCAGTTTGTTCAGATCCGTGTTGCGGTCGCTGACCTTGGTCCCGTCCACGATCAGTTCCCCGCTCGTAATCGTCTCCAGCTGATTGATGCAGCGTACGAGCGTACTTTTCCCGGAGCCCGAGGGACCGATAACGACTACCACTTCTCCCGCTCGGATGTGCAGATTGATGTCCTTCAGCACATGGAAGCTGCCGTAATGCTTTTGCACCTGATGAAAACTGATCAAGCGGTTCCCCTCCTTTGTTACAGGTTCGTGACGTTTTGTTGAAGGTTTTGTGAAGTCATTGTAAAAGCCAGCCTACAGGTTTCTACCGGAAACGACGAAAGAATATTCTGAGTATTTCGACAGGCATGCCAAAAAGGGAGGCTTGTGCCCCCTCGGGATGAACTTCGTATAGATAGTTCTTGTTAGCTTTCCATAACTTTTTCAGTCTTTCTTAGCATAGCTCCATCTGCCCAGTATTCAAATTCCATGAGAGCGCCTCCTTTGACTATGCAGGCCAATGCCGGCCTTTCTTACAGTCCGTCGATCATCTCAGCAAGGATTTTCTGTCTTCGTATTTCATCTACACCGAAAGAATGATAACGAATGCACTCTAGAGCTACAGTGCTATGTTTTTGTCAGAGGGCTGGCGTCCGTTATCAATTTAGCGCCCCAGGCGGACGGACCGATGTTTGATTCCAAGCAGAATGGAATCGACCTTCCCCGCTTCTAAGTTAGCTTTCAGTCGATTTTGTCCATTTTTTGTTCACTTGGTTTTACACGCTTCATAAAAAAGGATATGAAAAGTGCAATGATCGTCATGAAACCGTCAAAAATAAAAGCGTCTTTGATGCCAAAAACAAAGGAAGACGGCAAATATTCTAATATGGCGGGATCAGGTTGTGCAAGATTAAGCCCATTACTCATATCAAATCCCTTATCACGCAAATAGCTTGACTGACCTGCGGCTAGCATCGTCATCGCCAGCGCACTGCCAATCGCCCCAGCCACTTGCTGCAATTACTCATAATAGCTGTACCGTGTGGATAAATCTCTGCCGGCAACTGGTTCATACCATTGGTCTGACCTGGCATCATGACCATGGACAAAGCTATCAAGAGCAAGCAATGCAATGCAACAATAAATAGGGTTGAGGAATTAATCGTAATCGTTGAGAAGAGGAACAAAATTACACCAATTAAAATCAGCCCAGGGAGAATAAGCCTTCTTGGTCCATACTTATCGAAGATCTTGCCCATAAAAGGAGCCATTATACCGCTAATAAGCGTACCAGGCAACAAGAGCAAGATATAACTATATAGATTGAACTAAAGTCACTTGGAAGGAATTTCAAATCACTTTCGCCGATTAAGAAAGATATAACTTATTCGGACGGGTGATCTGCAAGAACGGGCTAAATGGACTGAAAATGAAGTTTCATCTGGACCATGAAAGCAGCTACGCAAGGAGCAGTTAGAATGACTTTTACTGTAATTGATGCCTTTTTAAGTGAATGATGACTGAATGTATATCGATTCGCTTAGGGTACATGTTGACTCGACCGAGTGTAGAATATGTGAATAAATAAAAAAACAGATCATTAATGGTATTAATCACCATAAAATGATCTGTTTTTACACGGATCTGGCCTATTCCTCAATAGTATGCAAATGCCATGGCTTACAATACAACGGGAATTGTGCTAGTTATAGAACATATATAGATGTTATATTTTACTTTCAGAATAGGTTCCGTCGGGGTTCATAATAAATAAATATAAATCGTTACCTCTCACATAAGAAATTGTGAACAAATGTATTTTTTCTTTTTTCCATCCAACAAACAAACTAAGGCCAATATTCCTAGCCTTAAGTCCTTCTTCATCTATTACATGGTCAGGTAAGTCATCATGTGTATACCCTGGTGCAGTAAAATAATTGTACTTCCAATAAGAGTCGCTTCCGTTTTCTAGGTCTCCATTATCATCTACTATTTTGTAACTTTCCTTTAGCAATGATTTAACTTCAGCTTGAGTCATACCTACTTTTAAAATCTTTTTAATTTCATTAACCTTGTCAGAAACTTCTTTATCAGTCGGTTTATTTCCAATCACATTATTCGTAATAATTATTGTTTTACTCGGTTCATTCCATTGAACAGTTGCGCCAAGCGCCTCTCCGATTGCTTTAGCAGGTAGATAAGAATTACCATTAATTATTACTGGAGCCAGTTCAATCCCCTCACTATCTTTAGGGGAAAAAGGGTTTCCGTTAACGGTGATTTTAATATTGTGATTTACAAATGCTTTAATGCTTTCAATTTCGTTAGCGGCATAGGCGACCCCAGCTATTGTACTAAGTGAAATACATAAAAAGATTATTTTTTCTTTCACTAGTATCTCTCCTTCAAAGACTGTAATGGAAAAAGTGTATCACAATGGATACACCTTTATCATTAGTTGATATTTGTAAAATTATTATATTTGTTTATTTAGAAACTTGGTTCTCCCGTTTCTCCAAATACTCTTAATTCTGTTTCTTTAACCTTATCAGATGTAAGGTTTTTAATCTTTTCGTCAGTTAAATTATATTCCTTTTTAAGATTCGTTACGGCCCCCTTCGCTTAGTTGAGTTTCCCTTAAAGACGGAAGGCGAGTTCGTACTGGATTTCAATTACGCCTATCTTCCACCGTGCGCATTTTCACTTGCGTATAACTGCCCGCTGCCTCCGCAAGCAAAATAAGCTGCCTGTTCGGATTGTGCTCACTTTGAGAACAGCTCACTTGAGTAAAAAAGGTGCGTACTTGAAAAATGACGGCGCGTGGGAGGCAATCCCTGCGCCGCCATTGCATATTATGGGTCTGCTGCCGCCTTCCTGAGCAAGTTATGGGCAAGCGATAGCCAGCCGACCTCAAGGCTTACCTTCGGCAAGCCGAGAAGAAGAAAACGTCGGAACCCCCGGTTATTCTTCATTTGCCTAAACACGCTCTCCGGCTCGATCATCCGCCGAAGCGAGAAAGCGTAGCCTTCCTCTGTCGCACTTGATATTACATATTACAATCCGTCATAAAAATAAGTGAGAAGCCCAGTCACACTGGCAATTTACCGCTTCAACAGCTCCACAAACTTCTTCTCCAGCTCTTCCCTCTCCATCACATGCACGATCTCAGCGATGCGTCCGTCCTTGCCGATCAGGAAACTGGTCGGAATCGTGATGATTTTGTACCGGCTGACAGCCGTCCCGTCCGTATCGAGCAGGATCGGGAAGGTCAGCCCAAGATCCGCCGCCTTCCGGCGCGCCAGCTCCGGCTCATCCTGGAAGGTCGCATTGACGCCATAAATATCGAGACGATCGCCATACTTGGCATACAGCGCCTGCAGATCAGGCAGTTCCTTCTCGCAGGGCTTGCACCAGGAAGCCCAGTAGTTCAGCACCAGCGGCTTCTCCCTAGGGCCGCCGACGGACACTTCTTTTCCTTCCAGGCTTTGCAGCCGCAGCGGAGGGGAAGCAAAGCCCGGCTCCGGCGCCGTATCGGCAGGTATTGCCTCAGCCCGCTCCCGGCCGGCCGCCAAATTCCGGTACACGGTTACGCCAAGCAGCACAATAATCAGCCCCGCTACGATCCAGTTCCACGTCCGTTTGCGTGTCATGCGTTCACCCCCGTCGATGCTGTTTGCAACCAGCCTCTGGTCCTGGCCCCCGCTACCGGGGTCTGCCGTTCAATTCGCTGAATACGCACCAGCTCCATGCGTCAGCAGCTTCCGCCGATGCCCGGCAGCGCCTTCAGCTGGATGCCATGCGGGGTACCGCCGACCTTGATCCGGTCAATAACCTCACGCTTCGCCGTATCGATCACGACTGTCTCGTCGGAGCCGCTCAGCGTGACATACACCTTCGACTCTTGGCGGTTAAAGGCGATATGTCTGGCGCCGGGCAGCCCGGATAGCGTCTGGACGACCTTCCCCGCCGTCAGATCGACCAGGGCAACGGCATTGCCCTCCATCCCCGTCACCCAGGCCGTAGCGCCGTCTTCTGCAACGACAACATCCGTCGCTCCCGGCACCGCATCGACCGCTCTGATCAGCTTGCCGCTGGTCGTATCGTACAGCTCCAGCTTGCCGGCTCCCGCCGTCGGCACATAGAGTGTCTTGCCGTCCCCGCTTAGCTTGACCGCCCGGGGCGTTTTGCCTGTATCGATGGTCAGCTCTACCTGCTGTGTTTTCACATTGATCACATAGACCTTGCTATTCTCATGGTCACTAACATACAGCCGGTTGCCGAACAACGCCAGGTAATTGGTCTTGGCACCCGTACCGAGATCGATCGTGCCTGCTTCTTTGCCTTCCTTCGTATCGACCAGATAGATGAATTGACCGGCGACTGCCGCCACATACAACGTCTTGTTGTCCGGCGACAGAGCCAGGCCGTGAGGCATCGGACCGACCGGAACCTCCTTGACGACCTTCAGCGTCTGCGTATTGATGATGGAGATGGTGCTGCTGTTCATGTTGGCGGCATACGCTTCCCGCATCGTACTGGAGAAGATGACCGTAGAAGGCGCCTCAGAGACCGGAATCCGGCCTACCCGCTTGCCCGAGACGACATCGAGAACGGAGATCGCATTCTCCTTCTCGCTGGGTACGTAGAATTGCACGCTCGTCAGCTTGCCGGCGTCCGGCTGTGCTACTGCTGCCGCCTCTCCGGTCGGAGCTCCGCCGGTTCTGCCCTGCAGCCGCTGTTCCGCCTCCTGCCGGGTCTCCATGGCGCATCCGCTCAGCACGAGCAGCAGCGATGCGGCCAGCAGGCCTTGTCTAAGATGATTCAATGATTGGAACCCCCCATGATTTCTGCATAAAATTACAAAATAATCATTGTAATTCAATCGGAATTAATGTTATTATACTAGGGAATTTAGCTGACTGGCAAGACTACATTTTAGATATGGAAGGGGTCCACCATCTGTGAAAACCAAACTATCCGTCGCTGCACTGCTGGCTCTCGCCGTGCTTGCTTCCGCTTGCGGCACCAAACCTGCCGCCACGACGACGAATGCCGGAAGCCCTGCCGCCGCTCCCGCGGTTGCCGAGAAGAAACCTGAAGCCAAGGCTCCTCAAACGTATCCGAACGCCCAACTGCTCGCCGATGTGAAATGGGCGGAGGAGCACGCCAAGGATGCCAATGTGAAAATCCTCGACCTGCGT
Organism: Paenibacillus filicis; assembly: GCF_038070315.1. NCBI lineage: Bacteria > Bacillati > Bacillota > Bacilli > Caryophanales > Paenibacillaceae > Paenibacillus > Paenibacillus filicis. The sequence goes on from NZ_JBBPCC010000005.1 coordinate 50,840, forward strand.
GCCAAAGGCTACGAGCAGGGACATATTCCCGGAGCCATCGCCTTTAACGCCGGCCAGTTGAAGGATGCCAAGAACAATACGATCGTCGGCAAGGACAAATTCACCGAAATCTTCCAAGGTCTCGGCTTGAACTCCGATACCACCGTGCTGCTCTATGATGAAGGCAATAGCAACGGAGCAACCCGTGTCTTCTACGCCCTGGAATATTATGGACACAAAGATAAAGTCAAGCTGCTGAACGGCGGCTACGCGGCCTGGCAGGCAGCGGGCAAGGACGTATCCACCGATGCTCCGGCCGCTGCGGCAGCCAAGGGCAATTTCAATGCGGTTCCGAACGACAAGCTGATCACAACCAAGGAACAGCTGCAGAAGAATGACCTTCAAGGCTGCGTACTGCTCGACGTGCGCTCCTCCAAGGAATTCTCGGGAGAAGATCTGCGCGGCAACCAGAATGGCGGCCACCTGAAGAACGCGGTTAACAAAGAATGGAGCGAATCCATCGAACAGAATGCCGCTGACGGCGTGCCGAAGTTCAAGAGCTATGAGGAGTTGAAAGCTTCCTTCGAGAAGATCGGGGTTGTGAAGGATAAAACCGTCATCCCTTATTGCCAGACCAATGTCCGCGGTGCACATACTTACTTCACGCTGAGATTGCTGGGCTATTCCGATATCGCTCCGTATGAAGGCTCCTGGGCGGAGTGGGGCAATGCCGGAGATACGGAAATCGTCAAGTAACGTTACCATCTTCTACGTAATGGAGGACCTATACGATGAGTCAACTTATCGAAGGCGTGTCCCATCTGAATTCTCTGGAGCTGCAGGAGCTGCTTGAGGCGTCCGGCGGGGAGACCGTCGTCATCGACGTCCGGGAGCAGGAGGAATATGACGCAGTTCATATTCCCGGCGTCCCGCTTGTTCCGATGAGCGAGATCGCAGATCTACTGGAGAAGTTCGATCCGGCACGGGAATATGTCTTTGTCTGCCGCAGCGGCCGTCGCAGTCTGGAAGTCGCAAAATTTTTCCAGGCGAACGGTATTCAGCGGGTGCACAACCATCTGGGCGGCATGCTGGATTGGCAGTCTCAAGAGCTGGAGGTCGCCAGCGGTTCTGACGACCAAGCTGCGGAGAGGCTCTGGACTTCCTTGGCCCCGGCTGCAGAATAGCAATCCTATCACAACCTGACGAGAAGGAGTGAGCTCCATGAGCTTGAATGAACAGCAATTACTTGAATTGAAGCCCGACCATGTGGTCGACGCGATCGGCGAGGTATGCCCGCACACCCTGAACCTGGCACTGGCTGGTCTCAAGAAAGCCAAATCCGGGGAGATTGTAGTCGAAATAACCGATCATTCCATCGCCACCAAGACAATTCCGGCCGCTGTGAAGATGAATAAATACGGAGAATTTCTCGGTGTGGCCAAGAAGAACGGCAATTATCATATTTTCATCAAAAAAGCGTAAGCACTCCATAAGGACGGTCTGATCATGGCATATACTTGGGATGTATTTCTACTCGCTGCCGTATTCGGCTTTCTCTACGGATTCCTACTGCAAAAAGCGGACTTCTGCTTCGTAGCCTCTGTCCGTGACTGGATCAGTGTCCGCGATACGCGGGCTCTGAACGGCGTGCTTGTGCTGATCGCTACTTCCCTGATCGGCTGGGCCGTCGTACTGACCTTTGGACTGCGCGAAGTATCGGAGGTATGGACAGTGCCGCTGGGCGGGGCCAACCTGCTCGGAGGTCTACTCTTCGGGATAGGTATGACCATCGCCGGAGGGTGCGGCTCAGGTACGCTTTACCGCTGCGGGATGGGATATGTGCAGTTCTGGATCGTGCTCGTGTTCGCCATCGCTGGCAACCTGCTGTTCGCCTTCCTGTACGATCCATGGGGCAGGAAAGCGCTGGAGCCGATGACTGTGCTGGAGAGCGGGTATACGCTCTACTCGTGGCCGCTGCCGCTATGGCTGCTGCCGCTGCTCATCGTGGGCGTGATCGTCGCCATCTCGGTATACCGGTTCGGCTGGTCCTCCTTCCGTGACGGCATCCGGACGACCTTCACCGATTGGGAAAAGAACCCCCTGCGTCAATCGCATTGGGATATCCGGCTCGTGGCTCTGCTCGTCGGCCTGATCGCTACTATCCAGTTCGTGCTGATGTCCAATGTCGGCATCACCGGTCCGGAGACGCGTATCGGCGCGGTCGCGTTGGCCCAGATCTTCGGCGACGATCTTGTGTTCAACAATACGTATCTGAATGCGCTGTTCGCCGACTTCCCTCGTGTGGGACTGGGGCCTGAGGAAACGCTCGTCATCTTCCTCGTCGTCGGCTCCTTCACCGCCTCCTGGCTGAGCGGCAGCTTCAAGCTGAGGCTGCCCCGGAAGTCGCGGCTGCCTTACGCCATCGGCGGCGGATTGCTGATGGGCGTCGCCTCCCGGATCGCTCCGGGCTGCAACATCGCCAACCTGATCACTGGGGTCGGCGGATTATCGCTCAGCAGCGTCCTCGTGCTGGCCGGTATGGCGATCGGCGTATTTCTCGTCGTCGCCTATGTATTCAAGATGCCGCTGCTTCTGTTTCAGAAGGATGATTCTTTCTCGGGTTGAAGACCATTCAGCTTAGGAAATACCGAGAAGCCCTCCCGCATGTACGGCGTGAGGGCTCTTGTTTTTTACTTCCGCGGCATTCTCTCCATGCTTACTTTGTCCCCGCCCACTCCCCCTGCTCTTCGACATTTCCCGGGCAATTTCTGCCAAAGAACAACATCACCTAACAGTGACTTAACGTACTGGCCGACGGTTACCCTTCCGCCGGCTCTTTCTTTCTCACCAAGGTTCCGTTACATGCTGGACAGAAAAACACTGGGCTCTCTCCTGGTTCTAATTCATACGCACAATCTGCTACGATGAATTCAGGAACGGGATCAATGAAAGGGAAACCGGCTCTAATTATGGCTCACGTTCCATTCAGTTCTCACCCGCTACGTCCAACCATTGGGCAGATTCTGCGACATGAGATTCAAATGCTACAAAGGAACCTTATGTAGCGTGCCGTTTCTGGCTAACATCATTGAAAAAAGATACAATAGTGAGAGAAATGTTAAGGTAATTTAATTCCACTATTCATTGCAGGCAAACAGTATGACGAATGCTGCCCTGAACTTGTGAATCAAGGACAGGATATTCCAAAAAAAGGGGATATAATAAATGAGACCTTATAAAGTGGTATGTCATATGGCAACTTCATTGGATGGAAAAGTAAATGGAAAAAACTTTGACACGCCGACTACGCTCTTTTTTGGAGAAGAGTATGAAAGCATTCACCAGAAATATCATTATAAAGCATGGATTTGTGGTCGTGTCACCTTTGAAGAACAAGTCACATACGGAAAACAAGTAGATTTGTCTAAGTATCCGGATACCGATATTCCCCGTGAGGATTTTATTGCGGACACTGAGGCCGATGCCTATGCTATTGCTATCGATCCATCTGGCAAGCTAGGCTGGGAACAAGGAACAATTGGGGATGATTATGAAGATCGCCGCGGAGAACATATCATCACGGTGTTAAGCGAAGAGGTAAGCAACCGTTACTTAGCACACCTTCGGACCATCGGCGTTTCCTATATATTTGCAGGGAAAAGCAAGCAGTTAGATTTGAAATTGGCGCTTGATAAAATCAATCGGCATTTTAGCATAACCGAATTTTTACTCGAAGGCGGTGGGTATATCAATGGTTCGTTCTTAAGTGCCGGATTAGTGGATGAATTAAGCTTGATACTCATTCCGTTGGTAGAAGGAACGCAACAATCTGTTCCGCTATTTGCTTATGGCGACAATCCTTTTCAGCCTGGAGTCGAGTTTATTTTAGAAAAAGTAGAACCACTAGCAAATAGCGGGCTATGGCTGCGCTACCGGTTGAAGCAGTAAAACGCTTAGTGAGTCTGTTGACTTCAGCGCCCCCAAGCAAAAGCAAAAAGGAGTAACATCGCCACAGGGCGATGTCACTCCTTTTTGCTTACTTGCATCGCTGCTTAAGCCTTGGCTTCATCCCCCACCGCTACCGGATTCTCCCCATAACACTTCTTTACTTCACTCATTTAATCGACTACGATCCTCAAAAATGTATTTCTGCAATTCTATTTTTCGACGTATTTATCTACAACTTTTAGTGTTACATAATTTCCCAAACTATAAAAAACAACAGGCCGTATCGCGACCTGTTGCTCCTGATTTATTCAATTGACTACATGGTTCATCTGTGCAGGTTAAAGCTTGCACTCTGGAGCCAAAGCTTACAAAGCCTCTCGAACCTAAGCCTTGGACGCATCGGCTGCGGCCAGACGGACGACGGCTTGAATCGCCGCCTGAATCTCACGCTCTACCGCCTTGGCTACTGTATCCGTATGCGGGTCATACACTTCCTTCAGATCGGCATCGGCATAGCCGTCCAGCGCGACGATCGCTCCGGCACGGGCGCCGCGCAGGGAGGCGATCACATACAGCGCCGCAATCTCCATCTCGACGGCGAGCACGCCCGCCTTCTTGTACTTCTGGTGCGGGAACTCCTCGACGCCTGCGAACAGAGCGTCCATCGTCAGTGTAATGCCGCGGCCCACGTTCGGGTCCAAAGCCAATGCCGCTTCGTACAAGGCGCGCACGACCTCGGCATCTGCTACGGCCGGGAACGCTTGAGGCACGAGCTGACGGGTCAGTCCTTCCTCGCGCACGGCGGCCGTGCTGACAACCAGACTGCCTGCAGGCAGCTCGCTATGATAGGAACCGGCAGTGCCGACGCGGATCAGCGTCTTGACGCCGCCCTTGATCAGCTCTTCGAAGCAGACGGCCGCGCCCGGAGAACCTACTCCGTGGCTCGTAACCGTAATCTTTACCCCGCCGGCTTCCCCGACGAATGTGCGGTATTCCCGGCTGAACGCAAGTTCCTTGACGTTGTCCAGTTTACTGGCAATCTTCTCTGCACGGAACGGATCGCCGCAGACGATCGCGTATGGAGACAGATCCTCCGTTTGGACTTGTAGAATCGGCAACAACATCTTAATCGAACTCCTTTTTCTCCCATTCGTCTTCCGGAATCGGCAGTGCCTCACCCGAGAAGCGTTCCTCACGGAACGGATCGGCCTCGTTGTGGAAGCCGTTTCGCTCCCAGAAGCCCTCGCGGTCTTCCTTCATAAATTCGATGCCCCGCAGCCACTTGGCGCTTTTCCAGAAGTAACGGTGCGGGATGACCAGACGCAGCGGCCAGCCGTGCTTCGGACTGAGCGGCTCGCCGTCATATTTCATCGCCAGCAAAATATCGTCGCCGAGCAGATCGTCCAGCGCGATATTGGTCTCGTAATCCTGATCCGCATACAGCATCACAAAGCGTCCCTCAGGCTTGATGTTCATATGCTCCAGAAAGTCGCGGAACCGCACACCCTCCCACGCTGTGTCCAGCTTGGACCAGCGGGTCACGCAGTGGATATCCACCAGTACCTGCGTCTGCGGGAGTGCCTGCAGCTCCTTGAAGCGAAAGATTCGCTCCTCTCCCACGGCTCCGAACACCCGCAGCGTCCACTCGTCCAGATTGTACTCCGGAACTTCTCCTTCATGCAGGATCGGGAAGCGCTCCGTCAGCACTTGGCCGGCGGGTACCCGGTGCGCCAAAGCTCCATCGACCACCGGTACCCGCATCTGCTTGATGCGGTCGGCCTTCGTCAATTTCTTCTTTCCCTCTGTCATCGCCTGTTCTCCTTTCTTACCTGGAACTGCCGTTAGCCTTGCGCGCATCGTCCATATAGCTGTTCGTACGGAAGAAAAGCAAGGCCAGCAGCGTCACCACGTAAGGCAGCATCTGGGTGAAATGCGTCGGCAGCGAGAAGCCCTGCAGCCGGATACTGAGTGCATCCATCAGGCCGAACAGCAGGCTGGACGCCATCACGCCGACCGGATGCGACTGTCCCAGCATCGTCGCGACCAGCGCGATAAAGCCGCGACCTGCCGTCATGCCTTCCGTAAACATCGTCACCTGGCCCAGCGACAGCTGAGCGCCAGCCAGTCCGCAGAGCGCTCCGCAGATCAGTACCGCCAGGTACTGCATCCGGTTCACCTTGATCCCGATGCTCTTCGCTGCTACCGGATTCTCCCCTACGGCGCGCAGGCGGAAGCCTGTCACGGACCGGAATAGGAAATAATGGAGCACCACTACGAGCACAAACGCGAGATACACGAGCGGCGAATGCCCGGACACGATCCCTCCGACAACCGGAATATCCTGAATGACCGGAATATTCCATTTGGGCAGACCGACCATATTTTTATCGTAGAAGGCACCCTTCACCTTGAAAATCGCCTGCAAGCAAAACGCGGTAAGGCCCAGTGCCAGGAAGTTGAACGAGATCCCGACGATGATGACGTTGGCCTGCAATTGAATGCTCATAAAGGCGAAAATCAGCGAAAACAGCAGTGTCGCCACGACCGCGATCAGCACCGCGACCAGAACATTGCCTGTGAAATGATTGCCCGCGATGGCAGCGAATGCGCCGACCAGAACAAAGCCCTCCAGACCGACATTAAACAGCCCGACCCGAGAGCAGATCGCGCCGCCCAATGCGGCGAGCAGGATCGGGGCCACCATTCTGAACATGGCATTGAACAACGTGACATCAAACAGATGCTCCATCGCTCTTCCCCCCTTTCCTGCGTTTCCAGAACGTATAGGTAAACTTGGCTGTGACGAACAGAATGAGCAGCGCCTGAATAACGCCGGAGATCGCCAGGGGCACGTCCGTATTGCGCTCCACGCCCATGCCTCCCGTCTGCAGCGCCGCCAGCAGCACGGCCGCCAGCACTGTTCCGAGCGGATGAGCGCCGGCCAGCAGCGCAGCCATGATCCCGGACCAGGCGTAGCCTGGATTCGTAATCATGCCATCGACGTACCGATACTGCGTGCCGAGGACCTCGACGGCTCCGGCCAGACCGGCGATGCCGCCGCTGGCAAACATCCCGGCCAGCATCAGCTTGCCCCGGTTGATGCCGCCATAAGCCGCGAACAGCGGGTTGTAGCCAAGCATCCGAATCTCATAGCCCGCTACCGTGTAACGCATAAATAAAGTCAGCAGCACGGCGAGCACGATCGCAATGATAAATCCTCCATGCAAGGTCATACCCGCAAACAGCTTGGGCAGCCAAAGGCTATTGTCCAGCATGGCTGTCTGCGCCAGTGCTGCGGAGCCCTTCGTATCCTTGAGCGGATAAGCCACCAGATAACCGGCGAATAAGGCCGCGATATAATTAAGCAGCAGCGTCGTAATGATCAGATTCATGCGGAAGCGCGCATCCAGCCAGCCGGCCAGTGCGGACCACATCCCTCCGGCTGCAATCCCTCCAAGTATGGCGGCGAGCAGCTTGACCATCGGCGGAGCAGGCAGATACAGCGAGATTAGTGCTGTCGCCAGCGCCCCCAAAATCATCTGCCCCTCGGAGCCCATATTGAAAAAACCGGCCCTGAAGGCTACAGCCACGCCGAGACCGACCAGGATCAATGGCGTAGCACGCGTCAGCGTATTCATGATGTAGTAGGTATTGCCGAAGGCCCCCTTCCACATCTGCACATACGTATCAGCGACTGAGCCGCCGATCAGCATGATGGCGACCGCTCCGCCGAGCAGGCCGATGCAGACGGCCAGCAAGGGCTGAAGCCAGGCGGATGCGTATAGTTTCCAGTTAGACACGAAGTTCGCCCCCCGCCATCAACAGACTGATCGTTTCTTCCGTTGCATCCTCCGCCGCGAGCTCCCCGGCGATCCGGCCCTCATACATGACCACAATCCGGTCGGACAGCTTCAGGATTTCCGTTAATTCCGACGATACCAATAAAATAGCCCCCCGCTCGCTGCGCTTGCGCAGCAGCTCCTCATGGATCAGCTCCATCGCGCCGATATCGACGCCGCGTGTCGGCTCAGCGGCAATCAGGAAGGGCTCGCTGCCCTCCAGCTCCCGCGCCACGATCAGCTTCTGCAGGTTGCCCCCGGACAGCACCTTCGCTTTCTGTTCCTGGGAGCCGGCCTTGATCTGAAACTGGCTGATCCAGCCAGCGACCATCGTCCTAAGCTTCCGGCCTGCCAAGAGGCCGAAACGGGCCGAGGAGCGGTGATGCCCCATGATCCCGTTCTCCAGCACGGTCCCGTCCTTGGCCGCTCCCCACTGGTACCGGTCTTCGGGAATATGGGCAAGACCCAGTCCCCGGACAGCCAGCGGGGATCGTCCTGCGATACTCGTACCCTGAAGCCGTATCTCTCCTCCGTCGAGCGGCTGCAGCCCGGCGATCGCCTGGATCAGCTCGGACTGTCCATTGCCGGATATGCCTGCGATGCCGACGACTTCGCCGGCCCGCACTTGGAGGCTAACCCCGTTCAGCACAGGCTTCTCTTCCCTGGCCTTCGCTTTGGACGTTCTTCCCTTGCCGCCGTAAAGCGTAGCGTCCCTAACCTCCAGCACCACCTCGCCGGGGTCTGAGGCTTGCTTGACCGAATCGGCCAGCTCGCGGCCGACCATCAGCCGAGACAGCTCCTCTGCGTTCGTCGCCGAAGTGTCCAGCGTCCCCCTGATCCGCCCGTCCCGCAGAACGGTGACGCGATCGGCAACCTCCATGACCTCATGCAGCTTATGCGTGATAATAATGAAGCTTTTGCCTAGGGCGGCCAAGCTCTTCATCGTCACCAGCAGATCCCGGGCCTCCAGCGGCGTTAGCACGCCGGTCGGCTCGTCCAGGATGATAATGTCCGCGCCCTGGTACAGCACCTTCAGGATCTCGACCCGCTGCTGCAAGCCAAGCGGACAGTCCGCAACCTTCATCAGCGGATTGATCGGCATCCGGTAATCGGCACAGAGCTGCTCGACCTGCTGCACCGCCTTCTTGCGGTCGAAGGAAGGACCTGCTTTGGGCTCCCGCCCGATGACGATATTCTCCGCCACCGTGAAGGAAGGAAACAGCATGAAGTGCTGATGCACCATCCCAATGCCCGCAGCTATCGCATCGACCGGCGAAGCGAATGTCACCGTCTGTCCCCGCAAGCGGATAGAGCCCGAGGTCGGCTGCTCCATGCCATACAGCATCCGCATCAGCGTCGTTTTGCCGGCCCCGTTCTCGCCGACCAGCGCATGAATCTCGCCCTCCCGCAGCGTGAAGTCCACAGCCGAATTGGCGGTTGTCTTTCCGTAGGTTTTCGTGATTTGACTCATCTGAAGCAGCATGAAGACTCCCAAGGCTCCTCTCCCCGGACATGCGGAAACTGTCTACGTCTCCGTAAACAGTTTCCGTTGTCGCTATGCGGTTGCAAACCGGATTATTTCAGTGGATCGCGTACAGTGACCTTGCCCGCTACGATGTCGTCGCGGATCGCCTTCACTTTATTAACAACCTCTTGGCCGATGAACGGGCTAAGCGGAGATTTGCTTTCCTTGGTGACAAACGTGACGCCCACGCCGTCTTCTTTCAAACCATAATCGACCGGACCGAACTTGAATGTGCCGGATGCGAAGTCTTTGACCGTCTGGTAAGCTACAGCATCGCTGCCCTTCAGTTGGGACAGCACGATGTGCTCAGGGTCCGTAACCGTACGGTCGATGTCCTGGCCGGATGTATAGAAGCCCTTCTCCTTGGCCGCTTCGAACACGCCCAGATCGCCGACAGCTGCTGCGCCTGCGATGAAGTCCGCGCCTTGAGCGAATTGGGTCAGCGCCAGCTCCTTGGCCTTGGCAGGGTCAGAGAAGCCGCCCACATAGTTCACGATAAACTTCGCATTCGGGTTAGTCGATTTCAGGCCTTCCTCGAAGCCGACCGTGTATTTCTTAAGCAGCGGAATATCGACAGCCGCTACCATACCGACTACATTCTTCTTGGTGGCAAGACCGGCAGCCGCACCCAGCAGGTAAGCCGCTTCATGCTCGCGGAACACGACGCTGCGTACATTCGGCAGGTCCACGACGGTATCGATAATCGCGAACGATTTCTTCGGATTCTCGGTAGCTACTTTCTTCAGCGCATCCTCAGACTCGAAGCCGCTCGTGATGATCAGATCGTAGTTGTCGGCGACAGCCGAGCGCAGATTTTGCTCGATCGCGCTGTGATCGGCGGATTCTACCGTTTTCACTTCGACGCCGAACTCCTTGCCGGCTTTCTTCACGCCTTCGTCCTGTTGAGCGAAGAATGGATTCAAACCGATCTTCTCCGGCGTAACCAGAACGACACGCTTGCTTGGCTTAGCGTCAGGCGCTTTCGTCTCGGCTTGACCCCCTGCCGCAGGCGCAGGTGTTTCAGACGGCTTGGCCGACGAGCAGCCCGTTACCAGCAACGCAGCCGCAAAAATAGACAATATGGCTTTTTTCATCTTCTCTTTCTCCCCTATCCAGCTATACAGCTTCTATACCAAATTTTTAGTGCTTTCTATATATCCTAGCAAATAACTCGGATATAGTCAAAAGGATTTTTATCCCATTCGACAAATTCAGACAACACACTTTTCCCACAATACCATAAGTCTGCCGTAAGCTCCAGTTTTTCCTCGTCAGAGCGGCAGAACGAAGCTCCGGAAATCCCCTTTTCATGCGTAAAATCGATGTGTCAGAGTTTCATGTCCTACAGCTTGAATCTGCTGACGAGCGCTTCCAGCTTGCCCGATAGCTCATTCAACTGCTCCGCCGCCTTGGCCATATCCTGCACAGATGCCGATTGTTCCTCTGTCATGGCGGATACTTCCTCGGTGAGAGCTGCCGTATCCTCGATGACCTGGTTGATCTCCTGTACCGCCATGCCCAGGCTTTGGGCGCCTGCGGACATCTCGGAGATCGCAGACGATACCTCCTTGACGGAGCCGTTCAGTGTCTGCACCTGTCCAGTGATCGAGCGGAAGGACGTCCCGGCCTCATCCAGCGACGACATGCTGTGATCCATCGTCTTGGCCCCGTCCTCCACCAGGCTGGCGATCATCCGGACGCCGCCGGTCATCGCCCCCAGAATACGGTTGATGTTCTCCGTCGAATGGCCGGTCTGATCGGCCAGCTTGCGGATTTCCGTGGCGACTACGTTAAAGCCCCGGCCATGCTCGCCTGCGCGCGAAGCCTCTATGGCGGCATTGAGCGCCAGCAGCTGCGTCTGATTGGATACTTCCCTTATGTAACCGGCGACCTGGAGAATCTCTTCGGAGCTGTGGCTCATCTCCTCGACCTGCTGCCGGATCGTCTGGAACGCCTTCACCACTTCCAGACTCTCGTCCACGCTGCGGTTGATCTTCTCTTCGCCAGCTGCGGCCAGCTCGGCCGTCTGCCCGGCCAATTGGGCCACTTCGCCAGCATTCACCGATACCTGCTGCAGCCCGGCAGTTGTCTGCTGCATGATCGCAGAAATTTCCTGCGTCTGCGATACCTGGCTCTCGGAACCGGCGGCCACTCTCTGGATCGATTGCGCCACTTCGGACGTGGCTCTAGCGGTATCCTCCGTGCCTTGCGTGAGCAGCGCAGCCGATTCAGCCAGCTTGACCGTATCGTTCCTGATCCCCAGCATCATGCTCTGCAAGCTGAACAACAGGCGGTTGGTCGCTTCAGCGAGATCCTTGACCTCATCGTTGCTGCTCACCCGGATGCGAGTCTTTAGATTGCCTTCCGACGAAGCGATATCCGCGATTGTCCGCGTCACCGAATTGACACTCCGGGACAGTCTCACCGAGATGACAACGGCGATCACGATCGAGACGAGCGCGACTCCGACGAGCAGCAGCCACAGCTCCAGACGCAGCAGCTGATTGTTTTTCAACATCACATCCACGCGGGTATGTGTCAGCTCGCGTTCCGTGCTGCGGAACACATCTATATCCTGGCGGATGCCCTGCATGATCGGATTGCCCGGATCGTTCTTGAAAAACGCAGCGATGGCCGCATTATCATTGCCCTTCTTATAAGCAATGACCGGATCGCCAGCAATCTTGATCCAGCTCTCGATCTGCTCCTTGATCTTGCTCAGCTTCTCCTGTTGCGCAGGATTATCCCCGACCAGGCCGAACAGCTTGTCGTAGTTGCTCACCCAGTCCCCCTTGGCCTTCGTATACGGCGTCAGGTAGCTCTCCTGACCGGAGATAAGGAATCCGCGCTGTCCGGCTTCGAGATCGATGATATTTTTCTCAATAAGACCCGCGACATCATGAACGTCCATATCGTGTCCGGCAATAAAGCTCGTCTCCCGCTCCAGCGCATCCAGCTTGCCGCTAATCCATAGGACGGAAGCAGCCAGACAGAGCGCAATAAGCAAATAACCGCTGCCGACTTTAGTTAAAATCGTTATTCTCCACTTCATTAATTACACAACCTTTCATAAGGGTATTAGCTTCCTTAACATAAGCGTGCGACCATTATACTATGACCTTATACCTATTACAAAGTCGAATCCTGCTGAAACCGATTTCAATTGATAAAAAGATGAAACAGTAAAAAGCCCGCTCCAATAGGACGGGCTTGGCAACCGGTCAGATGGGCCGGTACGCACTGCAAAGAGCAAGTTTAGAAAATCGGAATCGAGTATTTATCGCCTTCCGTCGAATACAGGACAGCCTCTGCGCTGAACAGGTCGATCCGGACTGGAGGCTCCTTCATCGAGGACAACGTGATCTTGTTATTTTTCAATGCGGATAGCAGGGACGGTATCAGCTTCTGATCGGTTCCAAACAGATTCACCTGTACGACGTCATGATTGAAGAAGACATTCACACTGTTCATCAAACGTTCCCTCCCAAAGCTTAGAATAAATACAAGTTTTTCAATCGGAATAATCAATTTACAATAAATTTACCATTTGAAGATTAGATTGTCAATCCCGCTAACAGCCCTTCTGCGTATCACCAAGCTGCCGTGTTGCATCCCTGCATACTGAGATTTCGACAGTTCTTGTATCCACGGACTTACCTCACTTTCGCTCGGAATAGGCTATTCAGACCTAGCCTATTTCCTTTTCTTTTAAAAATTTTGGGTGTTTACGGTTTTTTTGTGTGACAAAATACCCTCTTATGATGGAAAATATAAGTATGATATACGAATTGGAGGAACGCAGATGGAGTTCTTTCGCAATGACAGCTTCTCCCTTCAGGGCAAAGGGGATCATGTATACATAACTGCCGTCGCTCCCGGCTTTCCGATCAAGGAGTTTGACCTACTGCTCAAACAGCATCCCCGGTTGCAGATGACGAGCTTTGCCGGGCTGCGGGACGCCCTGCTGCAGGCAACAGGAGCTCCCGTTCAAATCGGCGTGCTGAGGCCCTTGCTGGAAATTACAGTTAGCCGGGACTGGATGGAAGCCACGCTCAAGCTGAATATGACGGAAAGCGAGCTGCAGCTGCGGCGTACGAGCCTTGTCGACGAAGTAGCCGAAGCTCTCAAACAGCATGAGATTACGGAGGGCATCCTCTTCGATGCGCTGCGTGATCCGCCCGTCCAGCGCAGTATCGTGATTGCCCGGGGCATCGAGCCGGAGCCCGGCCGGGACGCCGTGCTGAGTTATTATAGCTTGTCCGAACGCAGACCAACGCTTCGGCAGGATGGGAGTGCCGACTACTACGAGCTGAGCTTCATCGATGAGGTGCAGCCCGGAGAATGGCTCGGCGAGAAGATCCCCCCGACAGACGGCAAGGACGGCCGCAATCTGAAGGGAGACCTTCTACCTGCCAGCAAGGGCATGGATCAACCGCTCCAGTATGACAAGCAGTTCATTACCGAAGAGTGGGAAGACGACCGGTTCGTGCTCCGCTCGCAGGTGATCGGATCGGTCTATAAAGTAGGGAAGCTAATTACCGTCGAGGAACTGCTGCTCATCCAGGGGGACGTAGGTCCCCAGACGGGAAATCTGGATTATGATGGCGCTATCCAGATTATGGGCACCGTGCTTGACGGCTACTCGGTGAAAGCGACCAAGGACATCAGTATTCTGGGCGAAAGCGGGATTGGGGCTGTCGGCCAAATCTTCTCGGAGTCCGGCGACATCTACATTAAGGGCGGCTGCTTCGGCAAGGAACGTGCTTCTCTCCGGGCAGCGCGCCATGTGTATATCAAGCATGCCAAGGATTGCAGTATCGAGGCCGGCGAGAGTATCCACATCGGGCTGTATGCGATCGGCTGTCAATTGAAGGCCAGACATATCGTGCTCGACAAGAAACGCGGCAAGCTGATCGGCGGGCATGTCCATGCGACGGTTCAGCTCACGACCGCTTATATCGGCAATGAATTCGAGCGGCCGACCAGGGTCGAGGTCGAAGGCTTCGACCGGAGTGATATCATCAGGCAGCTTGACCAAGTGCTGGCCGAATACAAGCGGCTGCTGCAGGAGCTTGAGCATTGCCGCCGGGAGATCGTTATGTATGAGGGCTATCTCGATCTGCTAAGCGACACCCAGCAGGAAGAATTCGCGGGATACAAAGAGAAGTACGAGGCTACCGCTTCCGCCTTGCTGGAGCTGGAGGAGCAGCGGGTCAAGCTGATGGCCTATATGAGCGCCAGAGGCGACGGGGAAGTCGCCGTCTTCCAGAAGGCCTATCCCAGAACGATGCTGCAGATCAAGGAACTCGAGAAGACGATCCTAAGTAGTACGGGGGGCTTTTTCTACGTGGATAAAAATAAATTCGTTCAGGAATAAGGAACAGCTTATAGAAGGAGGGCGTCCCGCCCATGGAACATCCGAGCATGTCGTACCGGTTTGAAGGACTCCTGCACGCAATCGAGTTTTTTACCCAGCGCTTCGATACGGAGCAGCTTTCCCAGTATTCCTTCGAATTCGTCAATGAAATTTTGACGCTGAACGCCTCCGCGCTCTTTATTCATGACGGCTACAAATTCGTGCTGAGGCAGAAGCGGCTCTACCCTCATATCCCGGCCGATTATGCGATTGCCGATACAGCAAGCATGAAGCAGCTCGCGCTGTTCCGGGGGCATACGATGACCCGGGGGTTCGAGCATTTCCTGGAACCCGGGGATATCGCCCGCCTCCAGGTCAAGTGGCTGATGCCCCTGATGATCAGCGACAAGCTGCACGGCTTCATCGTCTCGAACGGCAATATTGCGGATAACTTCTCCAGCAGCGATCTTGTCATGTCCAATACGCTGATGCGGCTGATCAACAACTCCCTCGAAAATAGCTTCCATCTGGCTCAGCTGCAAGCTTCCAACACGAAGCTCGATCAAAAAAACTTCAACCTATTCGCCATCAATCAGAGCACCAAGGTGCTGCTCTCCGAGATGTCCCTGTCCCGTCTGTACGCCATAGCCACCGATGTATTCAGCGAGGTCACCTCGAGTCAGGTGACGGCCTTCGGCATCGTCGATCCGCTGAGCGGCCGGCTTCAGATCACAGGCTTCCGCAATGTACTGGCCTATACGCAATATCACGGTGCCCTCGAGCTGAGGACAGCCGAATACGCCGGACCGATCGTCTTGCATATGGAGCGCGACCGCGACAGACTGGATGCGCTATTCGTCAACCCGGAGCAGCTGCGGGAGCTGGATGCGGAATATATTATCCTGATCCTCCAGCAACAGATCATGGGCATCGTGACGCTGAGCAAGCCCGTTAACGACGAGCGAAGCTATGACGACGCCACCTTCGAGCTGATCGAGTCGCTGGCGAACTCCAGCCTGATCGCACTCTCCAACGCCAACTTATTCGCCGAGGCCAACCGGCAGCGCACCAGCGCTGAGAAGAAGCTCAGACTGCTGCAGAATCTGAACCGGCTTGTCAGCAATGTCAATGAGTCAGGCACGCCCGAGGAGCTCTGCTATTTCACGGTCAAGACACTGCGCCTTGCCTTTGGCGTACGCCAGGCGCTCATCTGCCTGCGCCAAGGAGACGCCTACCTCGTAGCGGAGCAGATCGGCCTCTCTTGTAGGCCCGATACCCCGCCCATCGGCAGCTCCGCTCCCGGCGAAGCAAAGGGACGTCTCGTCATGCGGCTGGATGAGCTCCATCCCTCCCTACTCGACCGGCAGCTCCTGTGCGACTACACGAGCCGGGGAGCGGAGCGTATCTTGCCCCTGCATACAACCGATTGGCTCGATGCCGGCTCCGCCAACTGCTGTGTGATCGCTCCGCTGGCCGTCTCGAGCGAGCGTATCCGCCGGGAAGACCCTTACCCGTTGGGGTTTCTGATCGTACTGGAAACCGAAGGCAGCCTGCTCGAGGAGGAGACGCTGCTGCTCGATACCGTAGCCAAAAACATCTCGCCTATCCTGCATCAGATGCTGACCGTGCAAGCCGCACAAAAGCGGCTCAAGCGAGATGATCAGGCTGCGCTCCTGGAGGCGTTGGAGCAGCGAATAGTGGAATGGAGCTCGTATCAACTGGATTATTACGTGTTCTACAAGCCCTATCGCCAGTCGCCTTTTGCCCAGACCAGCCCGGTGGAGCACGAGCTCTCTATGCTGGGCCAGCAGGCTGGCGAAGACAACTTCGCAAGAGGCGGCAGAATGCCGGAGTTGTATGCCTTCGACGGGCATCTGTTCGCCATCACCTATGCACCAGTACTCGACGGCTCTTGGACTGAGATACCCGCCAAGCACAGGTTGGACGAGTTCCTGGCCTATCCCTATCCTCACTGTTAGGGATTACGATCCGCCTCCTTGGGGTAAGGTAAAGTATGGTTAACCCGTATTCCCATACTCTAGAAACCGAAGGAGTGGATTCTAATGAAAAAAGTCGCGTTCCTGCTAGCCGCCCAATTCGAGGATTCGGAGATGCAGAAGCCATATGAAGCGATCAAGGCGGCCGGTCATGAAGCCGTGATCATCGGGCTGAAGAAGGGTGAAGAGCTGACGGGCAAGCAAAAGCAGGCTACCTACCGGACAGATGCCTCTATCGATGAAGTTCAAGCCGACCAGTTCGACGCGGCCGTCATCCCCGGAGGTTCCTCTCCAGAGGGGCTCCGGCTGAACAACGGGATCCAGCAGTTCGTACAGCACCTGAACAAGCAGGACAAGCCGATCTCGGCCATCTGTCACGGACCGCAGATCTTGATCAGCGCAGGCATCGTCCAAGGCAGGACTGTCACCAGCTTTCCGGCGCTACAGGATGACTTGACCAACGCCGGAGCGACCTTCATCGACCAGGAGGTCGTAGTCGATGGGAACCTTATTACATCGCGCATGCCTTCCGATGAGCCCGCCTTCATCCGGGAGACCCTGAACAAGCTCGGTACACCCGTCGGACAGCGCTAATCGCTATGCGTCCTGTCCACGGGCAGGAACGCATCACACGGAATACTCCGGTCCGAGGAAGAGAAATAAAAAAAGGCCAAGGGCAAATTTCCTGCCCTTGGCCTTCTTGCCATTCTTTATTTCCATTCTTTACTTCTTCAGCCACAGAGCCGGCACGTTGGAAGGCTCCCAGCCTGCAATAGCGGTGTGGGCCTGGCGGCATTCATACGTGTCGCCATTGTAGGAGACAAGCGCTCCTACCGCATACGAGGTGCCTGCTGCCCAAGGCTGTGCGGAGGATGCGGCTGCCGTTGTTGCCGAGACCGCATTGCTGTCGCCGGATACGTTGCCTGCGGCATCGAAGGCACGAACCGTGAACGTGTACGTCGTATTGGCCGTCAGACCCGTTACTACATAGTCCAGCGTGGAGCCGGACACCGTCGTGACGAGCGTGGAGCCGCGGTATACGCGGTAGCCAGCTACGCCGACGTTATCCGTCGAAGCGCTCCACATCAGGGAAACGGACGAGGAAGTCGGCGTTCCCATCACATGCAGCCCAGTTGGAGCCGTAGGTGGTGTCGTGTCTGGCGTCGAGCCGGATGTCGTGAACGTTACCACATTGCTAGCTGGCGACGTATTGCCAGCGGCATCCACAGCATAGACACGGAATGTGTAGGAAGTGCTCGCTGCCAGACCACTTACCTGGTACGTCAAGGTCGAGCCGGATACGGTAGCAAACAGCGTCGAGCCGTTAAAAATCCGGTAGCCCGTCACCCCGACGTTATCGGTGGAAGCGCCCCAGGACAGCGTGGCTGTTGTTGAGGTGATATTGGACGCCGCCAAACCGGATGGAGCGGTAGGAGGCGTTTGATCCGGGCCGCTGCCGCCGCCAAAGTTTACATCAATGACATTATAGAACGCATTAGCGGTATCTGCGACTTCCCAGACCGCCAGAATGACCTGATATCCGGTTCTGGCTGGAACCTGGCATGTATCGGAATAGGTCGTAGGCGGCTTCACTCCGTTAAACGGGACGGAGCAGAACGGCGTCAGATCGAAGGAAGCCCGGCTCAGCGGAGCGTTCGGGTTCCAGTTTTGGTTCGTGATATAATACTTCCAGCTTGCCGTCGAATGGTTCGCGGTCAGCTTCCAAGTGAAGGTGTTGGTCCCCGCCGAAATATTCACTTTGCTCCAGCGGCTGGCGGACTGCTCATCGAGCTTAGGGAAAGCCCCTGCTGCGCTTGCAATCTTGCCGTCAGCCGGTCCTGCTGCCGGGAAGCCCTTGGGTGCTTCCAGACTTTGCGGCTCGTAGATGATAGCGCCGCAATCCGTATTCTGCCCTTGCTTACATAGAATCGCCCGGCTCCCTGGGGAGTCGACGTAGCCATGCCCCCAGGCCTTACCTGCAACGAGCAGCATGCACAGGACCATCAGCAGTATCATACCTCCGGCTGCAAGCAGCCTCCCGCGTGTCATGCGTACGGGTAAAAAAACATTCATCTTATCATTACCTCCTCATGGAATGAAATAAATAAAGACCTCGGTCACGACTGGCTTCACGACGACGAAGCGAGCATCTCCTCCTTTTCCCGATTCACGAAATTGCCTTGCTGCAGTCCTCCACAGCCCGATCTGCCTCCTTTCCCTGCCTTCGGATCATGTATATAAACTCCCAAGGAGTCTATACCCGGACAACTTCGCTTCCAAGCGCAACGATTTCTAAAAATCATTTATATTTCCTAAATTTTAGAATTAACTCCTTTATCATACATGGTTTATGAAAATTGCTCAAGACTAAATTCAAAAAATTGACAAATAAATCTTACATCCTACGGTAGGGATTTCTCCAACAAGATCGAAAAACACCGGGAATTGTCAAGCTAAATAAGACCAACGGTGAATAACGATAGACCGCGGACCTATCCCCGCTCCTCTACGCAAGCTATAGGACAATTGAATGGATCCTTGTGTGAATCTTAACAAAGGGGCGATTTTTTTACATTGGTTTAACATAAAATTGACGAAATTCTGTTTAAACTCGCATGGATGCCATATATGATGGTGTATCCGCCACTTCTCAGGAAGCGAGGCAGGAAACAAAACATGTCGACATGGTTTTGTCTTGATTTTCCACTTGCAGAGCAAGCTGCTCTAGGGTCCTGTGCAATGCTTAACGCCGGGAAAATATCTTTACATGAAATTAACTTAAAATTTACGAAATTCTGTTTATTCTCGCATGCGAGCGTTGTATGATGGTGTAATTTGTTTCTGCTCCTTCCTCATGATGTGAAGCGGGCAGGATACAAAACATGCCGGCATGGCCTTATCTATATTGTTAAAAAAAGGTATATAAGTATTATTAATTAAATTTCATTAATGAAAGGAGCTATCCATTTGCAGAGCAAGCAGATCTTCTTCTTCGATTTCGATGATACTCTCTACAGCCACACAACCAAAAGTGTACCCAAGAGCACACAATACGCCTTGAATAAGCTGCGTGCTCATGGCCACACCCTGGTGATCTCGACGGGCAGAGGGCCGGATTCGATGTCGTTTATTCAACAGCAAGTGGCAGTTCCGTGCGATATGATGGTCTTCCTCAACGGTCAGCTTATTTTTCGCAAGGGTCAAAAAGTGTTCGAGCGTTTCATCACGCTTCCTTCTATTCACTTCATCTTGGAGAAAATGCGGGCCCATGGCTTCGCCTACGGCGGATACTCGGCCCATGGTGAGATGGTGGATCACGTCAACGAGCGGGTCTCCGTTGTCTGGAACGATTTCCTTTGCACGCCGCCGCCGGTGATGGAGCGATTTGAGAGCAGCTATCCGTTGTATCAGGCTCATCTGTATATCACCAAGGAGGAAGCGGAACACGTCAAGGAGCATCTGGACGATTATTGGACGAACTGGTCTCACGAATACATGGTCAATCTGATCTCCAAGGAAGCGGGAAAATCCCAGGCTGTCCGCTGGTTTCTAGGGGAACTCGACATTCCGAAAGAACATTCGTTTGCGTTCGGGGACGGCTTTAACGATCAGGACATGCTAGTATCCGTGGGTCATGGCATCGCGATGGGCAACGCTTTGGACGAGCTGAAGCAGGTGGCCGAGCATGTAACCGGAAGAGCGGACGAGGATGGGATCCGGCAGGCGCTGGAGTTTTACGGCATCATCTGATTTTCTTCTTACTTTCAATAAAATGAATCGATTGGAATGTTGCACGATGGAGCTGTTTGTCGGATTAGATTTTCCGCCTGAAGTCATTCATGAGCTAGAACGCGTTCAACGAATGCTGCGTCTGCTCGACCCGTCGGCCCATTACGAACCGGCCGACAATTATCATCTGACCCTGCGCTACATCGGAGAAGCGTCGGATGATGAATCGATCGTCCAACGCTTGGAGCGGATCCGTGGCGAGAGGTTCCGGTTAACCCTCCAGGAGCTGGGAATATTCGAGAATGCCGACTGGAACGTGGTGTGGGTGAATGTCAGAGAGGAGCCTTGTTTGCTAGCCTTGAAGGATAAGATTGACCGCATGCTGACGGATGCAGGCGACCGGATCGAGCTCTATCCGTTCAATCCTCACATCTCACTGGCATACTATGGCCGTCCCGGCATCTCGGACGAATTCTCTACCTGCCCTGTCGCGCCGTTGCCTTTTGAAGTATCGAGCTTTCATCTATATGCGGTTGATCATTCTCCGGATGGTCCTCGCTTTCGTAAAGTAAGAGCATTCAAACTGACGTGAGGAGAGATAGCGCCTTGAGCACCAAAACCATCTTGATTATCGGGATTAATGACTTCCACGCGGAGCTCTTCGAGACCGGCTATGCGCTGGGCAGCGCTAAGCTTTGCACGCTGGTAGAGGAATGGAGATCGGGGACACCCGATACGATCGTCGTGTTCGGCGGAGATAATTATAGAGGGGATCCCGTGTCGGAAGAACTGTCGGGCGAGCCAGTTACAGAATTGATGAAGCAGCTGGGAGCGAAGGTTTCCGCGGTAGGAAACCATGAGTTCGATTACGGGCTAGATACAATGAGGGATTGGTCGCAGAAGGGGGAGTTTACCTTTGTAGCGGCGAATGTACGCGATCGGCGAAGCGGCCGTATAGCCGACGGCTTTCAGCCTTACGTCATCCTGGCGGCAGCCGGGGCGAACATTGCGTTTATCGGCTTGTCCACGATGGAGGATCTGAGCGGTCATCCCGGCCTCTCGCCGGATGATCGTTTCCTGGAAATTACGGATGGCGCCGTTGCAGCGAGGACATGGGTCGATTACCTGAACAGTGGCGCAGATCCGCGCGGTAAACCGGATGTGATCGTGGCTCTGACGCACTTCGGCCTGAAATATTCAGCCGACCGTACTGCCCTTGTCGGGGAAGAAGCGATGGAGCTGTGCCGACAGGTCCCGGAGCTGGCAGGCGTATTCACCGCGCATTGGCACCAGTTTATTAGCGCGGAGCTCCATCAGGTGCCCGTCGTTCAAGGGGGAAGCCATGGCCGGGGATTCGCCACGCTGACGATCGAACTCACGTCGGACAATCGGATGCTGAAGGTAACGCCTGGCTTTGTTGATGCCAGCAGCATCGTCTCCCAAGTTCCTCCGGACCCCAGCATGCAGGGCAAGCTGGACGATTACAAGCAGCGAACGATGCACACGCTTGACGCCGTGATCGGGCGGATAGAGGAAGAGATCATTCATAAATCTCCGATTACGGCCGAGGTTGATCTGGAGGGCACGCCGCTGACGAAACTCTCGACCCATGTGATGTGCGAAGCGACAAGCTGTCGGATTACCCTCATGTATTCGGGCCGTCTGGGTCCGGGTCTCCTGCCGGGAGCATTGACGGTATACCAGCTCCGCAAGCTATTCTACTTCAACGACGAGATTATCACGATGAAGCTGAAGGGAGCGGACCTGATCCGCAACGTGGAAAACGGGATCAGTACCTTAAGCGTCGAAAGGGCCTCGCCCATTGCGGCTCACGGGCTGCAAGTTACGGCCGACTACGGCAAGCCGTACGGAAGCCGGATCGAATCAATCGTGCTGGATAACGGAGAGCCCCTAGAGCCCGATCAATACTACGAAATAGCTGTCGATGAATTTCTCGCTTCCAGCAAGCTGGGATATGATTTCTCAGCAGGAATCGACCGAAAGCATACCGGCCAGTTTCTGCGCGACAGCGTGATTCAGACCATTAAGCTATGCGGAGGACTTGCCAACGAGCTTCCGGGAACGATCCAAGTCAAAAATAAAAGGAGATAACCCTGCACCATGATGAAACGCAAGTGGAATCCAGCGAAAGTGCGATATGACCATTCGGCGTATCTCTACCTTCTTCCGGTGTTTCTGTTATTGGGAGTCTTCACCGTTTATCCCGTCGTCAATACGCTCGTCACTTCGTTCAAGCTCGACTACCGGTTTCTGACGGGTGACTACGCGGGATGGAGCCTCACGAATTATGGGGACGTTATCCAAGATCCGATCTTCGGCAGAGCGCTAGTCAACACGCTGTTTATCGCCTTCGTGTGCGTTCCCTGCTCGATGCTCGTTTCTCTGTTACTGGCGCTTGGCCTCCATTCGATCAAGCGGCTGAAAGGCTTGTACCTGACGATCTTCTATCTTCCCCAGGTTACGAACGTGATCGCCGCGGGGATGGTTTTCGCCTATATTTTCAACACCCATTACGGATTGATGAACGTCGTTCTCGGGTGGTTCGGGATGGATCCCGTCTCCTGGATCAGCGGTGAAGGCATTCTCGGCTCGCCGCAATTATACAATGAAGCCTACATGCGGTGCCTGTTCGTTCTCTTTACCTATAGCCTATGGGATGGGCTGTCTCTGCATATCCTTCTCTTTCTGGTTGGGCTGCAGAACATTGACCGTTCCTATTACGAGGCTGCAAATCTGGACGGTGCATCCAAGTGGACCATTGTTCGCAAAATCACGCTGCCTCTGTTGTCACCTACGACGATCTTCGTATTCGTCACTTCCGTCATTTTCGCTTTCCGGGCGTACGCGAGCGTCATCGCTTTGTTTGGCTCCTCGTACGGACCTCCGGGAGACAACTCCAAGATGATGATCACGCTGGTCGGTTATATCATGGACGCGCTCGGCAATTACTTGAGGCCAGGGGCGGTAAGCAGCGCGAGCGCGGCAGCGGTCATCCTCGTGCTCATGGTCATGGTCGTCGTATATTTGCAATTAAAATGGACGAAGAAAAGGGTGTTCTATCAGTGAGGACGACATCGAGACTCCGTCAGGCTCTAATCAATCTGGTCCTAACCGCTTCGTCCTTGCTGGTGCTGGTACCCTTCTATTGGATGATCATCACTTCTCTGAAATCGTCGGCTGAGGTCGAGCAGGTTCCTCCTACGCTGATTCCGTCGGAATGGCGCTTTCATAACTACATGGATGCCGTTGTTCAAGCGCCTCTGCTCACTTATTTGCTGAACAACCTGCTGGTCGGAGTCGCGGTGGTGGCCGTCAATGCGGTCATTTCCATCTTAGCGGCTTTCGCCTTTGCCCGGCTCCGCTTCCGAGGGAAAAATGCGCTGTTTTTCATTGTGCTTGCAACCATGATGATTCCGCAGGAGATGCTGATCATCACCAACTTTCAGACGATCGCGCATTGGGGCTGGATGAATACGTGGCAGGCGCTTATCGTGCCGTATTGGGTCAATCCGTTCAATATTTATTTGCTGCGGCAAAACTTCTTGCAGGTTCCGGATGAGCTGTATCAGGCGGCCAAGGTGGATGGATTAAGTAATTTCGGCTTTTTGAGTAGAGTCATGTTGCCGCTGTCCCGTTCTGCCGTGACGTCGACGCTGATCTTTTCCATGATTCTCATCTGGCAGTCCTACGCGTGGCCTAATCTGGTCACAACCAAGGATAGCCTGAGGCTGGTCTCCAACGGTCTACAGAATGCCTATACCAGCAGCGTCGGGACCGTCGCGTACGAATTGCAGATGTCTGCTGCAACCATGGTAACGCTGCCCTTGGTGATCATGTTCCTGCTGCTGCGCAAACAGATTTTTACAGGGATGATCCATGGCGGCATCAAAGGATGATTCACAAAATGTTGATAAGGGAGAGATCCATCATGAGAAAAACAGTAGTGTCCGTCCCCGTTGCCCTTTCCTTGTTCTTGCTCGCAGCTTGCAGTGGCAATCAAACATCCGAGAGCAGCGGTGCAACCGCCTCGGTAACTCCCAAAGCGCTGGAGGCGGCCGTTCAAAGCGTACTGAATGATAAGAAGAAAGTGGAGATTTCATTCTGGACGGGAACCGGTGCAGCGAATCTGCCCGCGCTTCAGAAGATGGTTGACGCTTTCCAGGCCCAATATCCGAACATCAAGGTGGATTTCTCCAACCAGGGGGCAGTCGGTGAACTGACAACCAAGCTGACCCAAAATATCGTGTCCAAGTCGACGCCCACTTTGTCCAATATTGACGCCACTACCTTTCCCGAGTATATCAGCAGCCAGGCCATCGTGGACCTGATGCCGTATTATCAGCATAAGGACATCGGACTCGCAAACAGCAGCAACAATCCGTTTTCATCTTACATGGATGAAGTGAAGAGCTATGGACCGAGTGGAACGATGTATGGGTTCCCAACCAACAAGAAGTCGTCGGATGTACTCATTTACAACAAAACGTACTTCGACAGTAAAGGCTGGCAGGCTCCAAAAACATGGGATGAAGTCGTAAACTACGCTAAGAGCATCAAGGAGGAGACGGGCCAGCCCGGCTTCAGCTTTGACAATGCTTATGGCGACGCGCCCTTCAAGCTGCTCTCCCAGCAATGGGGCAGCCCTTACATCAAGGCGGACGGAACGATCGATATCGATAACGACGCAAGCCGATCGGCATTAGCCTTTTACAAGCAAAATATGGACAAGGGGTATTTTACGATGCCAGCCTTGCTGCCGGCTACAGGGGGCAAGAAGTATAGCAGCAACGCATTTATGAAGAAGGAAACGTATATGTTTATCGGAGCCTCCGCAGGCGTCCAGTTTGCGGTGCCCAAGCCGGCTGCCGGGCAGCAGGGCTTTGAGGTGGGCGTTGCGCCCGTGCCGCAGAAGGACCCTACCCAACCCGTGAGCTTCTCCAAGGGAGAGGATTATGTCATCTTCTCCAATGCCACGGAAGAACAACGGGTCGCCGCCTGGCTGCTGATTGCTTTCCTGACCGATGCGAAGCAAAATACCGATTGGCTCATCTCGACGGGCAATCTGCCCATCAGCCAGGCCATGCTGGACGAGCCGGCGTACAAACAATTTCTGGCGTCTAAGCCGAGCAGCGATCCTGCTTATTATCGGGCCATCGGGGTCCATGCTGTACTGGCGACCGGTAAGCTGAGCTTTAACAAGGTTATTCCACTGTCGAACAAGCTGGCGCAAGCGGTAGGTGAGATGTGGGAAGCGGACATGATCGGCGGCGGAGATATCAATCAGCAGCTGAAAACGGCCGTCACCAAGGTGAAATAGTCTGTGGTTCGAGCAGTAATGAACGTATGAGGAAACAATCGTTCAACATCAAGCGGCAGTCTAGGACATTAATCCATGACTGCCGTTGTTTTCGTTGGCTGGGCTCGCCAGCCTAATCGCTTGGTCTGCACGGTGCTCAGAGGGGGCGTTCCCTTGCTACAATCGGCAGCCTCCCCCATCGACCATCAGCGTTTGCCCCGTAATATAATCGGAATCCTGGCTGGCGAAGAATACAACCGCCCTACCTATATCCATTTCGACATCGCCTACCCGGCGCATTGGGATTTTAGACAAGGTTTCTTGGAAATGATCCGGCATATGTTCGGCCCACTGCTGAACGCCCGGCGAATTGGCAAACGGACAAATCACATTGACCTTGATTCCATAAGGACCCCATTCATTGGCCACCACACGCGACAGACCTCGGACAGCTTCCTTCGCAGCTGCATAAGCTGCCTGATTTAAGTCCCCGTTAATGCCTGCCCCGGATGCAAAGTTAATCACATGCCCTTTGGTTTCTTTGAGATAGGGCAAAGCATGCTGCATAAGGTAGAATGTTGGAAAAAAGCCCGTGTTAAATGGCAATTCCAAGTCTGCCTGCGTGGTTTCGTGAAAAGGTTTGACTCTCGAGGCCTGAGCGTTATTGACAAGGATATCGACCTGACCGAACGTATCTGCCGTTTGTCTGATTATAGCCGCATGTTTACTGAAATCTGCCAAATCCGCATGAATGAATAGGGATTTGGGCTGGATGCTCTGCAATTCTTCAAGGGCTTGACGGCCTGTCGCTTCATTGTAATCCACGATGACAACTTTCGCGCCTTCTTTGACAAAAGCCTTGGCAATTCCATTTCCGACACCTGACGCTCCACCTGTAATGATCGCTACCTTATTTTCTAGTTTTCTCATCCTCATCACCTCATACGTAGTGAATAGCTGCATGGCTTCGCTTCCATGGCAAGTTCAGTATATTCGATCCCATTAACCCGAAAAAGAAGCATTCAATTGTGAATTAACAACTAATACTTGTATAATAAATAGGGATAAGCCAGGAATCCGATATCCTACAGCCGAGGAGAGCGCAGCATGGAACTTCAGCAGCTAACCTATTTCGTCGAGGTAGCCAAACAGCTTCATTTCGGCCGTGCCGCCGAGAATCTTCATGTCTCCCAACAAACCATCAGCCATCAGATCGGGCAATTGGAAGCGGAGCTTGGGGTTCATTTGTTCAAGCGGACCACTCGCAAAGTTGAATTGACGCAGGCCGGTCTTGCTCTGCTGGAGGAGGTACAGTTAGCCTTCAAACATTTGCAGCGAGGCGTGCAGGAAGCGGTACGAGCCAAGGATGGTCATCGAGGCAGGTTGACCATCGGTTATTTCGGCATTCTGTTGTATAGCATCCTGCCGAGCGTCATCCGCCAATACCGCCAACGATTTCCCGATGTAGAAATCGTACTGCAGGAATGCTCCTCCCAGCAGATCGAGCAGAAATTGAACCAAGGGGAAATCGATTTGGGCTTCACCCTTAACATGGATGACAAGCATAGCGAGAGAAGCACGAACTGGCATACGTTCTCCACGGAATCCATTGTCATCGCCCTGCCTAAACAGCATCGTTTGTCCATGCATACGGAGCTTCACTTGTCCGACCTGGCGGAAGAGCCCTTCGTGATCATCAGTAGAACCGACTCTCCGTTTCTCTACGATCTTTTCGTGCTATCCTGCCGTCAGGCGGGATTTAGCCCGACGATCGTGCAGGAGGCAGCCAATGACCAGGCTGTCATCGGGCTTGCGGCGGCCGGGATCGGCATCGCCTTCGTTCTTGGCTGCATGAACAAGCTCTTTGAACAGGACATCACTTACATTCCATTAGTCAAGCCGAAGTTTGCTATGAATCTCGCGGTCTGTTGGCTCCGCAGCAATGAAACGACACAGGTCGAAGAGTTTGTGAAGATCGTGAAGAGCACGGGGTCTGCAGATCAAAATAACCGTCAGGGAAAATCGCCCTGACGGTCCTTCGTCATACCCCTATTTGACCTCTATGGCCTCGGCTAGCAGCATCAGGACGAGACCTTGCCCGTACAGTGTCGGATACTGCGGAATCGCATTATATGCCTCGATGCTCGGCATGACCGGCGTACCCCCAGATACACCGGTCACCTCTCCTGTCGGCAGCACGGTCTTGAGAACGCCCTCCAGCGCGCGGTCTGCTGCCTCTAGGTTTGCAGGGTCCAGCAGATTCAGTCTGACCGCCTTGCGGATGCCGCAGGCGATACCCGCGCTGCCAGACGTTTCCGGGTAGAAATCTTCCCGGTCCAGGACGGTCGGCCACAGGCCGTCGGCCCGCTGGTACCCGATGAGCCCCTGCATCAGCCGCACATACCTCGTGGTAATTGCCTCAGGAATCGTGGCTGTACCGGCCAGCTCCTCCAGAATCATCGGCGTCCCGACCGCGATCCAGGCATTGGCCCGCGTCCATCGCGCCGCGGACATATGGTTCTGCGCGATACAATTCCAGCCGTGGAACAGTACGCCGCTGGCCTCTTCCTGAAGCAGCTCCAGATGCAGCTCCAACTGGCGCAGCGCTTCCGAGATATAAGCCATGTCCCCTGTCAGACGCCCCATCCGGGCCATGAACAGCACCGCCATGAATACGGTATCGGCCCAGACCTGTTCCGGAAAGCTCGCGTTCTCCGTCACGGTATGCTCCCAAGCGCCCTCCCTCGTCCGAGGGGCCTCATGCAGCATCCAGTCGGCGATCCGCCTGGCCGTTTCCAGCAGGACAGAGTCCTGCGTCCGCCGGTACAGCTCGGGAAAGATCGCGAACGGAGCCATCGAATTGATCACCTTCTGGCGCTCGGCTTGATGCAGATTGTCCGCCGTCCAGCGGACCAGTCTATCCAGCACCTCCGGCTGCTCCAGCTTCTCATAATAAGACAGAATCGCAATGACTCCAACACCGGGCACCCAGTCCCAATGCCCGATATCCAGTCCCCAATTGCCCGTGTGATCGTCCAGCATATACGCATAGATGCGATCTGCCGTCTGCTTCAGCGCCTCGGCTAGTTCCAGCTTGACCATGAAGTCATCCTCCTTGTATTCCGTTGTACGGTTACTATACATGGAAGCGCTCCCGAAATCTTGGTCTTTCCGCCAAACCCATTGGGGAATCGTCTACAATCTGCTATACTTTCTCTACATGGGCGAAGCCCGAACCTCGGAGGCAGGAGGCGTTACCGATATGGAGCTTGAACCCCCGTCAGCCTGGGTGGATGAATGGACCAACCGTTTCCTGTCCGCCTTTCCCGTCAACTGCTCCTTCCGCACAGGCGTGCTGGATCAGAGACAGTTCCACTCACATAGCGGCTTCGAGCTCTATGTGTGCGTTCGAGGAAGCGGCAGCTATATAGCCGGCGACCGGGTGTACGACCTAAGCCCCGGCGCTCTGATCGTAGTCCGGCCCAAGGCGCTGCATATTTCGCGCCCCGATCCAGACCTTCCGTTCCACCGCTTCGTGCTGGCGGTCGAAGACAGCTACATGCACGAGCTGCAAGCTTCCGACGAAGCACTGAGTGCGTGGATGCGGCCTTGGCTCCCCGAGCCCGGACAGGACTCGCTGTACTCCCGCTTAGGTGCCCAGCAGCTGCTGGCGGTTCAGGAGACGTTAAGCCAACTGGAGCAGGAGCTGGCCCGTCGCGAGGCGGGGTATCCGCTGGCCGTCAAAAGCCTGGTGCTGCGGCTGTTCGCCGAGCTGAACCGCAACCGAGCGGAGCCACTCCAGACCAGTGCGGATGCTGAGGCCCATAAGCAGTTGATCGAGCGTATCCTTAGCTTTCTGATGGAGCACTACCAGGAGCCGCTCACAGCCGAGCGGCTGTGCAGGTATTTCAACCTGTCCCGCTCCTATCTCTTCCTGCTGTTCAAGCGTCATACGGGAGCGACGATCAACGAATTCGTCGTGACCTACCGCCTAAGCAAAGCCAAGGAGCTGCTGCAGACGACCGCGCTGCCTATTATCGAGGTGGCGGCAGCATCCGGCTTCAACGATATTTCGCATTTCTGCCATACGTTCAAGCGGGTTGCGGGGCTCACACCGAGCCAATATCGTGCCGTGCATGGATCATGCAGCGCCGGATGATACCGGCTGTCCCGTCATGAGCCTGCATCTTCGCTGGATAAGTAAAAAGAAACCCGCCTGACGGCGGGTTCCCGTTGCCCTGCGGCTGCTTGAGCCGGATTCGGGCGTAATGGTTATATTTAGAATGAAAACCATGAAACGATCAGAAACGTATGCTTGCTTCGGCTTAAGAGACGGTGGACACTCGCTTGGCCCCTACATACCGCTTGCCCCAATAGCCGCTGGTCAGGCTCGCGACGGACACGCCGACGGACGAGGCGGATGAGATAAATTGGCCATTCCCCAAATAAATCCCCACATGCGAGGTTTTATTTTTCTCGGCAAAGAAGACCAGATCGCCTTCCTGCAGATTCGTTACGCTTTGCCCCAGGTTGTCGTACATATCGACGGACGTTCTAGGCAGCGAGACGCCTTGCTTTTCAAAAACATAGTTCACAAACCCCGAGCAGTCAAAGCCGTTGGTCGATTCTCCGCCATACATGTAGGGGGTTCCCAGGTACTGATACGCGGTTTGTACGACAGACGGTACCGGCTTCGGCTTGTACCAGGCTGGTGCATGATACTGGCCGTCCTGGTTAATGATCGCGATGCGGTTGCTAGGGTCCCACTGGACACGGTATCCGAAGGTCTCGGATACGAATCTCAACGGAAGATAGACTCTGCCTTCGCTGAACTGGGGCGGCGCATCCATATCCACCGTTTTCCCGTTCACGACCGCTTGCTTGCTGCCGGTCTGCAGCTTGATCGATTGCTGATCACTGGTCAGCGTGACTTTGATGACATCGGCATCCTTGCTCCAATCCAGCTTGTACCCCAAATTTTCGACCAGCAGACGCATGGGAATCTGCAACGTATTGGCGGTGTCAATAAAGGGCTGCGCATCGGGAAACGAAACCAGACTGTCGTTCACCTGCACCTTGACTTCCGAAGAAGCGGCTTGGGCTGAATCGGCCCCAAAGCCCGATACGATGCCGACAGCTGTCAATGCGCATGAAAAAACAAGCGTTTTGCAAAAACGATTCAAACGTATTCCTCCTGTAGCCTTCGAGGTTAGTTGACGGATTCGGAAGAGGTTGCTCCCTAGTCCGCTTGCGCGGACATTCACCCCTAGGTAAATCATCCCCCGTACCAATTCTTCTGCTGAATTGGATTCGGCCATTGTATTGTCGCATTCAAGCAAGGCAGACACCTGCAAATAATCCGCTGTGCCACCTCATGGATTACCCATGCTTTCCCGGTTGCTCAAAAGGCTTATTCATGCTAGTCCTATTATAGGCAAGCTCCTGCAAAAGTTCAACTAAACCTCATCGGTACACGGCTTATGAGGATATCTTACGATTATTCAATTCTAAATTCGTCTTCGTGCCATCTCTAAAAAGGAACATCGACAACCTTTTTCCCCAATGGATGCTTAACGTTTCAATATAACGATAAGACAAGGTTGAAATGATCCACGAAATGACTAAAGTACCGACCCATATGAGCCATATCGGCATTTTTTCATGAAACAAGAAAAACAAACCGACTAATACAATCATGTGATACAGGTAAAAACTGTATGATATTTTGCCTAAGTGGTGGATTGGCTTTAACCTTAGAAAGGTTGAAAAGGATTTTGCCGTCAGTGCCAAGCAAATTAATATCCCCGCCCCCAATAGGGTTACCCAATCATTAATCACATCCAGGTGTATCCATTCCACTTCTTTAAAAAACCAATGTGGATACGTATATAATAAAATACCACCTACTGAAATCATTATTTTTTTCGTCGAAGTCAAGTTTTCAAAGAAATCAAGAATGAGTTTAAAATGTTTACCTATCAAGGCTCCGATTATAAACATGGGTATCCACTCTATCGTGTTCAGATAAGGGAGTAAAGAATTGAGCAGTTTAGGCAGAGTATCTATCTTGCTAACAATAACCATGATGTGGGATAGGAGAGAGAGTCCAAGGCCGATCAACACGTTTGTTTTCCAGTTTAATTTGAGAACGATGAGCATAATCAACGGAAATATGATGGAAACTCGCAACTCTTGAATCAAAGTCCAAATAACAGAATCAAAGGCAGCGATATCATATCTCCCGCCGCCAAATGTATAGCTAGGCAAGAAGAGTAAATGATTGATTAATAACTTAATACTTATTGGACTCTGCCAGTGCGCTGCAAACCAGTTGCTGAACCCCTCAATACGATGGGTTGGGATCAGCAGTCTTAATAGGATGGCAAAGATAATAGCTACGGCATAAGGCACGTATAATCGAAGTACACGTTTCGTAATAAAAACAGGCGTAGAAGGTGATTTGCCTGGGGTGACAAATGGAAATGACAAAACAAGCCCACTAAGCACAAAAAATAAGATCACCGCTTCGTGTCCAGATATCAAAATACTTAGTGGTGTAAATTTCAACAGATATGAAACAAAATCCCCCCGGATAGACGGATTATTGTACAAGACAAACATACCTAAACAATGAGCAAAAAAAACAGTCATTGCAGCTAACCCTCTTAATGAGTCTAATTCCTCATAGCGTTTCAAAAAGTCGCACCTCCAGCTTCATCTTTTGATACGAATTGTATCACAACGAATAGGTCTATAGCAATAATTGTCAGAAAAAAATCAAACCCAAGCAGCTTGAATTCAGTCGCTTGGGTCCGTAAGACTCATATTAATTGAAGTTACAACCGTTATCGCCCTGATCCCAAGGCTTCACCTTTGCCACTGAGGACTTCTCTCAGCTCTGCCGTACTGTGAACCATATAGGTGGGTTCAACCGGCTGCAGTTCCTCCAGAGACCCGTACCCGTACATAACGGCGATCGAGTGAATACCTGTGTTGTTGGCCCCGATGATGTCATGCTTGCGGTCTCCGACCATCACTACATCCTGCTTGTCTACCCCGCTCAGCTGCCCTAGCACATAGGCAATGACTTCGGTCTTGGAGGCTCGTGTGCCATCCAGATTGCTGCCTGCGATCAGCTCGAAATACGGGTCCAATTCGAAGTAACGCAGGATTTGTTCGGCGAATGGCGTAGGCTTGGAGGTAGCGACGATGAGCCGCTTGTTCTGCTCCTTGAGCTCCGCCAGCAGCTCACGAATCTGTGGGTACACCTCATTCTCAAACATGCCGACGGACTTGAATCTCTCCCGATAATAGCCGATGGCCTGGCTAACTTCTTCCTCGGAAAACCCATAGATGGAGGAAAAAGTTTCCTGAAGCGGGGGCCCGATAAAAGGCTCCAGCTTGTCCAAATCCCGCTCCGGCCGGCCCAGCTTGTCCAGTGCGTACTGGACACACCTCGTAATGCCAAGCTTGGAATCCGTTAACGTGCCGTCCAGGTCAAACAGAATGACTGAATAGTTGTTCATCGTGATCTCTCCTCGCCCAAGGGAATCCTCTGCGCCCTCGTCTAATGCAATCCACCAGAGGGATGTCTGCTGTCCTCGAAGATTATAGCACAATGGCACTCAGGGTAAAGCCCCTAGCAGTACAGAAGCAAGGAGCAGCGCTTCAACCCTCGGCTTCTATGCGCCCCGCTTCTTCAGCCAGTCCCAGCCTTCGCAACTCGGCGACAACCATCGTCCGCACTTCCCGCTCTTCAGACAACACCATATGCATCTGAATATCCCGGAATAAAGCCAGCTTGGATGCTCTAGAGGCCTCTGCCAGATAACGCTTGAGTGCGTCCGGCTCCAGCGTCTTATCCTTACGGATCGGCAGAACAGCAGATTCGTGACCAGCCTCCAAAGGCTCCGTTACGCCCAGTCCATCCTGAGTCTGAACCGTAATCCTCGCAAGCCGCTCTTCCCGAACCGTCTCCAGATAACCGAACGGATGAACGATCTCAGGCAGCTCGATTCGTTTCAAGAGCAGGCTCACCGCTTCCTGCCTGCTGCGCAGCTCTTCCTCAGACGGCTGGTAAGGCGAGGCGGCCGCCTCCTCTGCGAATTGCCGCTTGGCTTCCAGATAAGACGGCTCATCCTGGAAATGATTGATGGTCAGATCAGCGTCCGTCAGGTTTAACCGTAGAAATTCTCTCAGGTTACGCGCCACCAGCCAGACAGGCCGGTCAAAGTCCATCGGAGATACGCAGACGACCGGTGCTTCTTCCAGGTCCGCTACCGTCCCGTAGTCTGTCAGGAATCCATAATGAATCCCGTCCATGCCGGTTGTGCCAAACACCACGACATCGCTGGGTGTATTGAAATATCTCGAATCTCCCTCCACGAGGTAAAAATGAAGAGCGTCATACAGCTGTTCCGTACCGCCTAGCTCCTGCTGCACATCATTCAGCTTACGCAAGGTTGGAGGCAGCTCGTACTTGCCGAAATTCACGCGCTCCCTCTGTTCGTCTGTCCATTCCAGCAGCTCCGTCTGCTTGCTTTCTTGTGTCTGTGACATAGACGTAACCTCCGATTGAGAAGAATCGTTCGATACGGATATAAAGTGAACGACCGCTGCTGCGATCACCAGCCATTTTAACGTTGAGAGCATGCAATGAAGACCTCCTCCGACATGGTCAACCTAGACAGATTCCATTCTCTTCCGTTCATCCCCGTCTCAGGATGGCCCGGTACACAAACTTCGGCAGCGCCGACTGGCGGCGCCAGCGGGATTTTTGCCCTTTGGCCGCAGGAACGGTGAGCAGCCGGTGCAGCCATTCCAGGTTAAGACGCTTCCAGATGGCCGGGGTCGGCTTAACCTTGCCGGCGATCACATCCAGACTTCCGCCGACGCCAAAGACTACCCGGACGGAAGCGAGCTCCGCTTTGTGCTTGTAGATCCATTTATCCGAATACGGCGCACCCATCGCTACGATCAGAATGTCCGGCTGGACTTGCCGGATCTCCGCGAGGATACCGCTCTCCTCCTCCGCGCCGAAGAAACCATGATGCCTTCCCGCGATGCTGACCTTCGGGTACAGCTCCGCAATCCTGCCCGCCGCTCTGGCGTTCGTCTCTTCATCTGTTCCGAGGAAGTAGAAGCTCCAGCCGAGCCGGTTCCCCTGGTCCAGCAGACGGAGAAGCAGATCGTACCCCGTCACACGCTCCGGCACCGGTTCGCCTTGTCTGCGGGAGGCCAACACGATCCCGATCCCGTCCGGTGTAATCAGATCGGCCTCGCTTACGATTTGCCGCAGCAGTTCATCGGACTGGCTGGCGATCGTAATCTCCGGGTTAGCTGTAATCAGGTGGAATAGCCCGGACGATGGTCCAGCGATATGCCCCGCCAGACGATGCGTCGTCTGATCTAGCGTCAGCTTGGAGAAGGGAATGCCCAGGATAGAGACGGATTCGGTCATCAATAATCACCTTTCGACAGAAAAATTCATGATTACGAAGATATTACCATATTCCTACTGTTGTATCTATACGAAAGCCCTGAGCCTATTCATAGACAGACTTGCAGGCACGTTCGGGCAGCAGCCCAAAGACGAACACAGCTTTAGCCGGTTCGTCCTTGTTCAAGCCTATGCACGGCCAAGCCTAGCCGTTCCGATCGAGTGAGGGGCTTTTACAGAGATGTACCATTGGATCCCATGCGTCAGGTCGAGGAGACTCACATAATAGCCGTGCCCGGCTCCGGTATCGATGCCAAGCTTGCCATTGCCGAGCCAGACGCGCTCCGGACTGAGACCGAACCGGAAGGTTGAGGTGTGGCCGAAAATGACGATCCTCCCCGATTCAGGCGGACTTCCGTGAAACTCTTCCCGAATCTCCGTCAAGTCCTCCGGCGTCTGCCGGTCCATCGGGACTCCTGGACGCACACCCGCATGAACGAACAAAAATCCGTCATGCTCCGCCCATAGCGGAAGCTTGCTCAGAAACTCGCCGTCCCCGTCTTCCCATTCGGCACACGACTGTACATCCGGAGGAAGAGAACGCAGCCATTTGCGCTCATTGTTGCCCTGGAGCGCGACCGCTCCTTCTTCCGTCAGCTTGCGGACCAGCTTGAGCGTGCCCAGTGAGTCCGGTCCCTTATTGACATAATCCCCAAGTAAAAACAAACGGTCGCAGCCCGCGTCATAGCCCGCATGCTCCAGCAGCTTTTCCAGCAGATGGCCGTATCCATGGATGTCTGTCACGGCCAGCACCCTATTCATCCGATGCGCCGGTGCTTCCTCCATAGATCATCGTCCGCTCTGGAGGAAGATACAGGCTCAATAAAGCCCCCGGCTCCACCCTCCTCTCACCGAACGCATGCAGCACTTGCTTGTCCGCCGTCTCGGTGATCAGCCTCCAGCGTTCTCCCTCGTAAATCGACTGCCGAACTGTAACCTCTAGCTGATTGGCTTCTCCATCCGCGGTCCGCTCGCGAATCCGAATGGATTCGGGATGCAGCATAAGCACCGCCGTCTGTCCGACCGCCCCGGGCGTCATCCATTGCCCGGCGATCCTGGTATCCCCCAGCAGCGCCAGACTTGTCTGCCCGCTGATCAGGCTGCCCTCCAGCCGGTTGTGATAACCCATCAGCCGGGCCACCCAAGGTGTAGCCGGACGCTCGAACAGCTCCTGGGGAGGTGCGAGCTGGTCGATCTTGCCATCCCGAAGCACCAGAATGCGATCCGCCAGCGTAAAGGCCTCCATCGTATCATGCGTAACATAGAGCGTCGCGATGGACAAAGTGCCCAGAAGATGAGCAAGCTCATTGCGCATATCCGTTCTTAGCTTGACATCCAGATTGGACAAGGGCTCATCCATCAGCAGCACCTGCGGCTCTGTGGCAAGCGCTCTGGCGATGCCCACACGCTGCTGCTGCCCGCCTGACAATTGAGTCGGCAGCCGGTCGAGCAGGCCGTCCAACTGGAGCAGCGCCTGCAGCTTGCCCAGACGTTCCTTTCGCTCCCCGGGAGCGGTCTTCCGGCGTTTCATCCCGTATTCGATATTTTCCCGGACCGTCATATGAGGCCAAAGCGCGTAATCCTGAAAAACCATATTGATGGGCCGCTTCTCTGGCGGAACGTACTGCCCGCCGTTCTCTACCGTCCGCCCGGCCATCTCTACCTCTCCCCCATCGGCCCGCAGCAGCCCCGCGACGATCTGCAGCAGCGTGGATTTGCCGCAGCCTGACGGGCCGAGAATACATATCCGCTCGCCTTCCTTCAGGTCGAAGGAAATCGGGTGGAGCACCTGCTGATTTCCGAAGGCCTTGGAAATATCCTTCAGCCGCAACACAAAACTCAAGATGACAACCTCCCTGAATGATCTCTATGCTTTAGTCTTTATTTTGATATGAAAAAGCCCTGTGCAGCCAAGCTAGCTGCGTCTGCCGTCGATCCGGCGGAAGATCCACCCGACCAGCGCCTGCAGAGCTAGGATCAGCACGACGACCATGCCCCCACTGACCACCGTAGCGGCTGTTGCATACCCGTAGCGGCCAAATTCAAAAGCCCGGTCGATTACGAGAGGCATCAGCACAAAATTCGGGGGCTGCAGCATGGAGGCGAGCGCCAGGTCGAAGACGCTGGTACCCAGAGCCGTCAATGTCGCGAGCAGCAGCGACTGGCGGACGAGCGGCAGTACAATTTCTCTCATCCGGTCGAATACCCCGGCTCCTTGAATCGCCGCCGCCTTCAGCATAGAAGCGGACAGTGACGAGAAGGAACCGAGCTGTACCCGCACCGCATACGGAATGGCACCGGCGACGGCGGCGAGCACCAGCAGCGATGGCGAACCGTACAGATGCAGGCCCAAGGGCTCCAGCCATTTCTGATTCCAGATGAAGATATAGCCGATACCGAGCACCACGCCCCGCACAGCCAGCGAGACGATGGAAAACAACTGAAGCGCCGACTTGAAGCGGGATTCAGTGAATGACAGCACATACGCCACGATGAAGCCGATAATCATGCTGAGGACTGCGGCAATCAGGGCAATCGCGAGCGAATGCAGCAGCCCTTCCTTATAGCCCAGCAGCCGGTGATCTCCACCGCTTTGCCCGAACAGCGCGGCATAATGGCTCAGCGTCAGATTGGCCACGGATAAGCCTTCTCCCGCCTGCTTCATCAAGGAGACGAGGACACTCGTGCCGATGGGAATGCCGAGGCAAATCAGCAGGAATAGCCCGATGACGATATTGAGCAGCCAGGCGTGACGCGGTTTGCTTTTCACCTTTCTCACCGCCCGGGCATTCAGGAAGTCAAAACGTGAGCGGCGCATTGCCAGCATCAGCAAGCCCATCGCCACCGTCAGGATCAGCACCAGGTAGAACGCCAGTACCCCGGCCATATCGAACCGTACAGGCGACTGATAGATCGCCGAATAGATCGAATAGGTCAAGGTCGGGAATTTGTACACGGTAGATAGAGCCGCAGGCAGGCCGAAATCACCGACGGTATCCATGAAGACGAGTGTCCAGCCCGCCAGGAAGGAAGGCGCGGACAGCGGCAGCTGCACTGTCCTCCATACCGTGAAGGGACTCGCTCCGCAGAGCTGCGCGGCTTGGCCGAACTGGCGGACATTCCATTCCGTCGCTGCCACAATAGCCAGATAAGCGAGCGGGAATTTGCTGAGCGCCATAATCATCACTAGACCCGACGGCTGGAAGACGGCGGCGGTCAGCCATTCCCAGCCGAGCCACTGGCTCATCAGGCCGTCCCGGCTGGCGAACAGTACCCAGCCCTGGGCCAGCATGAAGGAAGGCACGATCAGCAGCACCCAGGCAGCCGCGTCAAGCAGCCGCCCAATGGCAAAATCCCACTGGGCCCGGATCATCGCCAGAGCGCCGCCGAATATGGTGCCTAGCGTAGCCACGCCCAGTGCCAGCGAGACGGAGTTCCACAGGGACTGGCGCCATAGGGGGCGTACGAAAATATCGCCCAGCAGACCGAGTCCCTGCAGCTCGATCCGCCCGAAGAATACGCCGGGCAGCGCTACATTAACCAGTACCGCCAACAGCGGCAAAAAAATCAAGATAAAAAGGAGAAGGGTAACCCCCCCTCCCCAGCGAGCTTCCGATGTGATCATGTAAAGTTCCTCTTATTTAACATGCTGATCCGCGAACCAGGTCTTGATCGGCGCCTCCTGCTGGGCGGCCCACTCCGCCGGGGGAAGCAGGAACCGGCCATCCTGTCTGCGCTCCTTGCGCATCTCGACACCCTGAGCGAGTGGAGTAAAGAAGCTCTCCGATGATGGCAGCGAAGTAAGCATCGCTTGTGTTTCCGGCTTCATCATAAACTCGACGAAGGCCTGGGCGGCAGCGGGATTTTTCGTTTTCTTGCTGATCGCCACGACACGGAGACTGCCGGGAGCACCCTCCTCCGGCCAGATCACCTCGATCGGCTCGCCCGACAGCTTCAGGTCATAGGCATTATGCTCCTGCAGTGCGGCCACATGGATCTCTCCGCTGACCAGCGCCTTGCCGACAGGTCCGTTCTTCGGATAGACCTGCATGCCGTCCTTGAACCGCTGCTGGTACTTCTTCTTCGCTTCGTCCACGCCCCACTTGTGGAACAAGGCAGAGACTAGCGGATACGCAGGTGCAGCTACGGCCGGATCTGCGTGTCCCACTGGTCCCGCATAGGCAAAGAATTCCTCCCAGGTTTTCGGAGCCTTAGATGGGTCCACCTTCTTCGTATTGTAAGCAATAACAGCCGACGCATGAATACCTATCGGAAAGTAGGCGTAATCCTTGGGCACGAGCGAAGCTCCATATTCACCAAGCTTGGTCAAGTTCGCAGGCTTCCAGTCCTTCATCAGAAAGTCCCGGTCGGCCAGACTGCGCACCGAGCCATGCCCGTCCATCATCAATACATCCCATTGCGGATTGCCCTGCTCCGCCTCGATCTTCGCCAGCGCTTCTCCCCCGCCGTAATGGACAGCTTCCATCTTGAAGCCCGTCTCGCTCGTAAACTTGGGTGCGACGAGATCGACGAAGTCATTGCCGTACAAATAAATCGTCTTGCCTGTGTCCTCAGCCGGCTTGGGCTCGGCTTTGGCCGTACTTGCTTCTGCTCCCCCGTTTCCTGCGGACGATGCCTGCGAGCTTCCTCCTTGGGACGAACCTCCGGTTCCACAGCCTGCCAATAGCAAGCCCATCGACAAGCTCATGCCGAGAGCCATACGCATCCAATTCCTGTTCATAACAACCTCCTTGAGTTTGGGTTTCCATCCGGACCCTTCACCTCAAGTGTAAGCGGACAAGTTCATCAGAAGATTTGCTGAGCGTTAATATAAAGTTAAATAACATCAATGATATTTATGATAAAATAGATAATATGAATGTTTGGGTACTACATATGAACAACCCATGCGGAGAAAGGGGCTTTAGCGGTGAATTTACAGCAACTGAAAGTGTTTGTCCTCGCCGTGGATTTGCAGAAGCTGTACCTGGTGGCGGAGAAGCTGCAAATTACGCAGCCTACCGTTACCTTTCATTTGAATAAGCTGCAGGACGAGCTGGGGGTATCCTTGTTTCAAACGAAATCCTATCATGTCATCCGGCTAACGGAGGCGGGTAAAGCGTTGTACCACTATGCCTTGCAAATGAATATCCTGTCGGCGGAAATCGCCAGCCAGATGGATGAGCATAAGGGGATGAAATCCGGCAGATTGTCCATCGGCAGTACGCACACGCCGGCTACCTATATGATCCCGCAGCTTCTCCAGGAGTGGAAGCAGTCATATCCGCAGCTGCGCCTGTTTCTGGACGTCAGACCGGCGAGTTATATTCTGGAGCAGCTCAAAAGCTTTGAGCTGGATATCGGGATCATCTCCCATACCCATATGGAGGACCCAGACCTGATCTGCGAACGCTTGATCAAGGATGATCTGGTCATCATCCTTCCCGCGGGGCATCCGCTTGCTCTAACCGACGAGCTGACGCCGGCCAAGCTGGCCGCTTATCCTTGCGTCTCCCATGAGGATGGATCGATCAGCAGGAAGCTTGTGGAGGAATGGGCGGTCCAGCAGGAGATTACGCTGGATATCGCCATGGAGGTATCCGGCTCCGAAGCGCTGAAGGCCGCCGTATTCCACGGACTCGGCTTCGGCATGGTGTCGGAATCATCGGTGAAGGAGGAAGAGCAGGCTGGCCGTCTTGTTGTCCGGCCGATCCCGTATTGGCTGCCCAAGCGGTATATCTACGCCGTGATGCACAAGAAAAAGCTGGTCAGCCCGGCCCAGCGCCTATTCTGGCGAAAGCTGGAGGAAGCGTTCCGTTCCCCTGCACCCCTGTCAGGAGGTTGAGTTGCTCAGGAAGCGAGCTAAGGTCAGGCCTAGCCGCAGTACCCGAGTCCGCATGCTCACATCAGGTCGAAACCGCGGCTCAGCGTCCTTCGATATACATGCGGGCTAACGCCCTTGCGCTTCTTGAACAGCTGGCAGAAGTGGGACGAGCTGAAGCCCCCGACATCCCTCGCAATTTCCTGAATGCTTTTACTCGTCGTGAGAAGCTGATCGCAGGCTTCGCGCAGCCGCCTCTCCGTCAGATAATCGCTGAGACTGATCCCCGTATATTTGCGGAACAAGTGAGATACATAGTACGTCGACAGATGCAGATCTTCCGACATCCGGTCCAGCCGGAAAGGCTGCTTATAATGGGCCTCCAGCCAGTCCATCATCTTCTCGATATGAACCGAGGTGATTGCTGTCAGCTCCGGCACTCGCCCCTCGGGAACGACATGCAGATGCAGATGGCGCAGCAGCACGGTCAACAGCAGCGCCTGTTCTTCCTGCTCATTGGCCTCCGGAGACTGCATGGCTTGACAATAGTCGTCCAGTATAGCCGAAAATCGGGTATCCGTCCCCAGATCGAACACCTGCTCAGGGAGCGCCCCCTTCCATAAGTGCAGAAACCAGGCATGCAGCCGGGGAAACGGACTCAGCAGAGGCTCGGCCACCCGGGGATCGAAGGTTAGGATCGAACGGACATATTCCCCGCCCGGCACTCCGGGCACATCGATCTTATGCAGCTGATACGGCTGAAAGCACATCAGCATCCCCGGCCTGATCGGGAAGCTTCGTCCCTCGACGGTTACCTCACCCTCACCCTCGTATACATAAAGCAGCTCTATGCCATGATGGGCATGCAGCATCATCCAGGGCCACTCCGTCGTCTTCGCCCGGTGGGCTACGCGGAAGGCGGTAGGCCCGAGATCCATCGGGTCAATATAGCTCATCCTTTTCACTCCAATAAAGCAATATAGCTATATTTTAGCACAACCCTGCCCCATCCGTACCCGTCTATAATAAAGGAGCAAACAACCAATTGAATGAAGCCCGGGAGGAATCAAGATGTGGAAACAGGCGATTGAGGAAGCATTGCGAATTGCAGAGGCGAATATCGGCAAATTCGGGGAACGGTTTCCCCATGTAAGCGACGGCGGTACAACTTATGTGCTCAATGACAATACAGACTGGACCGATGGCTTCTGGTCAGGGATTCTCTGGCTGGCTTACGAATATAGCAATAAAGACGTATTCCGCGAGGCTGCGGCCCGCACCGTAGAAAACTTCAACCACCGGCTGGAGAATAAAATCAATCTCGACCATCATGATATCGGCTTCTTGTATTCACTGTCGAGCAAGGCGCAATGGATCATTGAAGGCGACGAATCGGCGAAAGCGCTTACGATTAAAGCTGCCGACGTGCTGCTGGAGCGCTGGCGTGAGAAATCTCAAATTCTGCAAGCGTGGGGCGCCAAGGATGACCCTAATAACGGCGGCCGGATCATCATCGACTGCCTGATGAACCTCCCTCTGTTGTACTGGGCGGCGGAAACGACCGGCGATAACCGCTACCGCGAGCTGGCCGAGATTCATGCGCATAAGAGCCGCCGATTCCTCGTGCGCGGCGACGATTCATCGTATCATACGTTCTACTTCGATCAGGAGACAGGCGATTCTCTGCGGGGCGGCACAGCTCAAGGCTTCCGCGACGGCTCGACCTGGACCCGCGGCCAAGCCTGGGGGATCTATGGCTTCGCGCTGTCCTACCGCTACCTGCAGCAGCCTGAGCTGCTGGATACCGCCAAGCGACTGGCCCGCTACTTCTTGGACCGTCTGCCGGAGGACGGCGTTGTGTACTGGGATTTCGATGTTCCGCAGAACCCCGAATCCAAGCGCGACAGCTCCGCTTCCGCCATCGCGGCAGCTGGCTTGCTGGAGATTGCCGATCTGCTTCCCGACAGCGATCCGGACCAGGCTGTATTCCGGCAGGCCGCAGCGGATGCGGTCAGCGCTCTGTACAAGCATTATTTCACCCGTGGAGAAGGGGACGCCGAGGGCTTCCTGAATCACGGCTCCTACTCCGTCCGCGGAGGAGCGTCGCCGGATGATTATACGATCTGGGGCGACTACTACTATCTGGAGGCGCTGATTCGCTTGGAGCGCGGTATTCCCGGCTACTGGTACGAGCGCAACCGGTAATAGCAGCATGAACGAAGAAGACCCTCAGGCTGTCCTGACGGTCTTCTTCGTTTATGCAGGGCATACACAATCGCAGGACCATGTGCGCGCTCAAGCTCGAGCCAGCTTCCTGTAACGGAACTCGGCTCAAGCCATCCGTCCGGCTCCTGCCGCTGCGTTTGTCCCAGCTCCCCTTCG
The DNA here is from genome assembly GCF_038070315.1 of Paenibacillus filicis. Taxonomy (NCBI): domain Bacteria; kingdom Bacillati; phylum Bacillota; class Bacilli; order Caryophanales; family Paenibacillaceae; genus Paenibacillus; species Paenibacillus filicis. The sequence continues at coordinate 94,232 of NZ_JBBPCC010000005.1, forward strand.
GATCCGGCTCGCTTACAGCTCGGGAAAGAGCTCCGTGGACAAGTACCTTTCTCCCGTATCCGGTAGCAGAACCACGATTTTCTTGCCCTGGTTCTCCTTCCTCCGCCCGACTTGCAGCGCCGCGGCTACGGCTGCACCGGAGGAGATGCCGACAAGCAGCCCTTCGAGCCGGCCCAGCTCGCGGGCCGTTTCGATCGCTTCTTCATTTTTGATCGGAATGATCTCATCGACAACAGAGCGATTGAAGTTGTCGGGCACAAACCCGGCCCCGATACCTTGAATCTTGTGAACGCCCCGCTTGCCTCCCGCCAGGACAGGGGAACTGTAAGGTTCCACGGCTATGACGGTTACGGACGGCTTCTTGGCTTTGAGCACTTCGCCCACTCCGGATATCGTCCCGCCTGTACCTACGCCGGCAATGAAGATGTCCACCTCTCCATCCGTATCTGTCCAAATCTCTTCGGCCGTCGTTTTTTTGTGGATATCCGGATTCGCGGGATTTTTGAATTGCTGCGGGATATACGAATTCGGCGTAGCTTCCGCCAGCTCTTCCGCCTTCTGGATCGCCCCGGCCATCCCTTCCGCCGCCGGAGTCAGTACCAGTTCAGCACCGAGTGCAAGCATTAGCTTCCTGCGCTCCACCGTGAAGTTTTCTGGAAGGGTGATGATCAGCTTATAGCCCAGGGCGGCAGCGGCAAAGGCCAGCCCTACCCCCGTATTGCCGCTTGTCGGCTCAATAATGACCGTCTGCTTGTTGATGAGTCCCCGTTCTTCGGCATCTTTAATCATCGCAAAGCCGATTCTGTCTTTCACGCTGCCTGCCGGATTGAAATATTCCAGCTTGGCAATAAGTTCTATATCCACTTGTTGTTTCTTCGTATAGTTGGCAAGCTCCACAAGCGGTGTATGGCCGATCAGCTCTGTCAAATTTTTTGCAATCTTGGGCATTTTCAACACTCCGGTTTATAAATTCCAACCAGTAAAGTCGGTATTTTAATAGTACCATAGCCAGATTTGTTTCTCAATTTGAGCGCCGACTTTTAGCCGGATTGACTTTTTCGAGAAAATCCGTACAATAGCAGAAGGTATGAAACGTTTTCCGTTCTACCCCGTATTAGCTTTATATCAAATTTCATAACCGCATGTCCCGGTGGAGTCTGTCAACAAGGTCTTGCTATGTCTTTTTTAGCAAGCGCCTGTCGAGCAGGCTCTTTTTTGCGCATGTCGCCGCGTCAAATGGATCATTCTATAGGATTAGTGAAGAAAGGTGGAGTTATTCATGATGTTTCTTTTACAACTGGCTATTATCTTGCTAGCCTCCAAACTGGCCGGGGACCTCAGCGCGAGGCTGGGCCAACCTTCCGTGCTCGGTAAGCTGCTAGTCGGGATTGTACTCGGTCCTTCTGTGCTCGGATGGATCTCACCCACTGAGATGTTCAAAACCTTCAGCGAGCTTGGCGTCATCCTGCTTATGTTCATCGCAGGGCTGGAGACGGATACGGAAGAGTTCAAGCGGACGGGCAAAGCCTCTACTTATGTCGGGCTGATGGGTATCATCGTTCCGTTCTCTATCGGCTGGCTAACGGGAAATCTCCTGAATCTGCCCCTGCTGCAGTCCATCTTCCTGGGGCTTCTGCTGTCGGCGACCAGCGTCAGTATTTCGGTTCAAGCGCTGAAGGAGATTGGGAAGCTTCGGTCGCGGGAGGGAACGACGATCCTCGGGGCCGCCGTTATTGATGATGTGGTGGTCATTATTGCTTTGGCTTTCGTGATGAGCTTTGCCGGGGGCGAGGTCGATCTAGGCATGGTCGTGCTGAAGAAGGTCCTATTCTTTGCAGTCGCCCTGCTTGTTGCCTGGAAAGTCGTACCGTGGGTAATGAGAAGCTTCTCCCGTCTGCGAGTGACGGAAACCGTCATCACAGCCGCGCTGATCCTGTGCTTTGTCTATGCATATGCTGCGGAGTATGCGGGTGTAGCTTCTATTATCGGGGCTTACATCGCAGGTGTCGCGATTAGTCTGACGAATCAGAGAGAAGCAGTAACCCACAAAGTGGAAACGATTGGCTATTCGCTCTTTGTTCCCGTATTTTTTACCTCGATCGGCGTGACAGCGGAGTTTGCCGGTATTCTCGATCAATTGTGGCTGATCATCCTGCTGAGCGTGATCGCTATCTTAACCAAGCTCGTCGGCGCAGCTCTGGGAGCCAAATTCGCTGGATTCGCCTGGCGTAGCTCGCTCGGCATCGGTGCTGCGATGGTCTCCCGTGGAGAGGTAGCCCTGATCCTCGCAGCCCTCGGATTGGAAGCGGGTCTGTTGGACAAGGAGCTGTTTGCAGCGCTCGTCGTTGTCGTCCTGGTCACAACACTGGTCACGCCTCCGCTGATGAAGCTCTTCTTCGGCAAAGCAGGCGATAGCCAGAAGCTTAACTCCCCTGCACAGCAGCATCATTCTTGAACGAGTACCTGGGCTGCATCCGCCTGAAGTTTCTGTCCCGGTAACTCTATGATGGGTCTGGCGCTAAGTGATCCCGAAGTAATCACTTATCCGCGGGAGGCGTCGGCAGAAGGCCAAAGCGCAGAAGCCGCCGCCTCCCGCGGGGGATGCGTGTCGGCAGTCCGCCACACGCTTTCCTCCAGTGAAAAAAGCTCAGCCTGGCCTCTGTCGAAGGAGGCTGGCTGAGCTTTTCTCGGATATGGCACGACTAGACTATCTGGTTTCACGGTGCAAGGTTACTTTCTTCAGGCGAGGACAATACTTCTTCAGCTCCATGCGCCCCGGATGCGTTCTCTTGTTCTTGCTTGTCGTGTAATTACGATCTCCCGACTCCGTGCACGCCAATGTGACGACTACCCTCATCTCTCGTTCACCTCCTCCGGTACAGCTTTCTATCGTAAACAAGATCAGCGCAAGGCTTCCGTCAGCTCGGCCGTTGCCTGTGGGAACGGATCCGGGAGGCGTGACCAGTCCTGCGTCATCTCCTCATCCGTCAGCAGACAGGCGTCCAGCTCAGCATGTATCGCCTCGCGGTCCATATCGATGCCGATCAGCACGATCTTGTTGATCCGATCTCCATGCACTGGATGCCAGGCCTTGGCCAGCTCCGGGTCTTCCTGCAGCGTGCTCGCGCGCTCGGCTTCCGGCAGCGCCGCTACCCAATATCCGGCAGAGCCGAATTGAATGGATGGCCCCGCCTGGCTCAGGCTCTGCCCCATATCGCTGCGGCTCGCCAGCCAGACCATGCCCTTGGCACGGACGATCTCGGCCGGCCACTGCTCCATCCAGCCCATCAGACGCTGCGGGTGGAAGGGCTTGACCCGCTCGTAGACGAAGGAGGCGATGCCATACTCTTCCGTTTCCGGCGTATGCCCGGCGCTCTCCATCTCCCGGATCCAGCCGGCAGAGGTGCTCGCCTCATCGAAATCGAACAACCCTGTATTCAGGATATCTGATGGCTGAACTCTCCCATGCTCGGCACGAATCACCCGGGCCCGAGGCTGCAGCTTGCGCAGCACGGCTTCCAGCTCGCCCAGCTCCTCTTCGCCGACGCGATCGCATTTGTTTAGGACTAGCACATCGCAGAATTCGATCTGGTCGATCAGCAGGTCAACGACGTCTCTCGTATCGTCGTCGCCTACGGCCTGCTCACGCTCCAGCAGCGTCTCCCCAGAGGAGAAATCATGCCAGAACCGGTACGCATCCACCACCGTAACCATCGTATCCAGCCGGCAGAATTGGGATAGATCGATCCCGTTTTCTTCATTGATATACGTGAAAGTCTGAGCGACGGGGACCGGCTCACCCACTCCGGTGGATTCGATCAGAATATAGTCAAATCGGTCGGTCTTCGCCAGCCTCTCCACCTCCCGTAGAAGGTCCTCCCGCAGCGTACAGCAGATACAGCCGTTAGACATCTCGACTAGGGTTTCGTTCGTGCGGGACAAGCCTCCACCGTCGCGAATCAGTCCGGCGTCGATATTCACCTCGCTCAAATCATTGACGATGACCGCTACCTTCAAGCCCTGGCGGTTGTTCAGCACATGATTGAGTATTGTCGTCTTGCCTGCGCCCAGATAACCGCTCAGCACGGTCACCGGAATTTTTTTCGTTGTCATACCCCTTCACTCCAATTGTAATTATTACTATTATAAAACAAAAGAAAAGCTTCTTAACGAAGCTTCTGTCGAAGCCTGTATTCATTTGGCGGGAAAATGACCTGCAAGCTGAGAATCAGATGTAATACTTTATTAAAAGTAATTATTACTAATATGGACATTGTACAAGTAAACAATCCAATTGTCAACTTGAATAGTCCGCCTCAGCTGCTTAGCCGTGAACCGTGGCCGCAAGCAGGCGAACTACAAAAAACAGCCGTCCCAAGCCCGAGCTAGAAAACTCGGATCTTGGAACGGCTGCATGTGTAAGGAATAGCTAGCCTATAAGTGCAATTTTTCCTCTACGGGGACGTGGGATCTAAGGTTAAGGTTGTCCCAAGAAATTCTAGCATCAGGGCAACATCTTCCCGGTTAAATACGCCGTCCCCGTTCAAATCCGTCTGACCGAAAGGCGACTTCAGATAAGCCAGCACGTGGTTAATCCGAATTCCGGTACGATCCGTGTCCAGGTCCTTCAGCCTTCTATACAATTGCTCCAGCGGAGTTCCGTAATAGACCGTACGGATAATCTCCGCATTGGTCTCTCCGATGTAGCTGGTCACAGCTCCTGCACCGATCTTGATTTCCAATTCATCCGCCGGCTGCAGCAGTCCGCTCAAAGTCAGGTTCACTTCAGCCGACCCGGCTGTATACACAACTTCCGTCACCGTCATGGCCGCCTGGCGGGTCACATGATAGATGCTATAGTAGCTCGTATCTGTGACGGAGCGCAGCAGCGGTTCGGAGAACGTGAGCTTGAGCCGGTTTCCTTCCAGTGCGATCCCATTCAGCACCGGCGTTCCGGATTGAATGACCAGAATCGTATACATCCGGGTCGTTCCGTCCTGGGCGGTTACCAGCACCTGGATCACATTCGGTTCCCCGGCATTCAGCACCAGCTCCGGACTATCCAGACCGCTCTGCACGGCTGCGTAGCTGCCGTTGTTGATTCTAACCTGGACCGTAGCCGCTATATTACCGGCCTCCAGTGTCGGTCTTACCTTGAGCGAGTACGTGGCCTTGCTGACGGTTAAGGTATAGTCCGCCGTGTGGGACGAGAAATCCAGACTTCCTGCAGACACCGCTAATCCCGCCAAACTTGCATCGCTGTTCTTCTTTCTAGCCACAGTCACCGAGTAAAGCTTGGTAAAGCTCGGATCCTGTGCCTGCACGCGCAGGTCGATCCGGTTGATCCCCACGCTCAGCGGCACAACCGAAGAAGGTGCATCCTTCAAACTAACAAACCCGCTTCCGTTAATCTGCACATCGACCGAAGCACCGGCCGGATCAGCCAGCGCAGGCAAGAGCGTCAGACTTGATGTAGAGTAAGGAACATCCGCCATCGTGTAAGCAAGCCGTTCACTCGCAAACGGTTCATTCAACGTCCCGGGCTTGACCTCCAGACCGCTCAGCGACGCCTCGTTGCTTTGACGGTGCAGCTTGATTTGATACAGCTTTCTGTAGGATGTGTCCTGTGCACTTACTTCAATATCGATCCAATTCTCTCCGACGGCCAGAGGGAGTGCTGTTTCCTCTCCGCTTTGCCCCGGCGTATATTCCCCGCCGTTCACACGCAACCGCACAGAAGCATGTAACGCATCCGACAGTGTAGGCTTAACCACCAAGGAGCCTACTGCGTAGCCCACATCCGCCATCGTGTATTCAAACCGGTCGCTTGCAAACGGCTCGTTCAGCATTCCCGGACTCACTTTCAGACCGCTCAGCATCGCATTTTTATTCTGTCGGGTTACTTCGACCGTATAGTTTTTCTTGATGCTTGTGTCCTCTGCCCATACTTCAGCTTCGATGATGTTGCTGCCGACGGTCAGCTGAAAGCTCATGGGGTAGCCGCTTGTCACCGGCCTGTAACTGCCTCCGTTAACCCTCACTTGAACATAAGCTCTGGTAGTATCCTCTAGTTTAGGCGTAATCGCCACCGTATCTACCTCATAGCCTACATCTGACATCGTATAGGTGAACCGGTCGCTCGCGAACGGCTCATTCAGCACACCCGGCTGAATGACAAGGTCGCTCAGCCAGGCATTATCGCTCTGCCGCTTTACATGTATCTCGTATGTACGCTTAGTCGTTCCATCCTCGGCAGTCACTTGGACTTCTAGGGTATTAGGGCCGACGTCTAGCGCTAGCGGAGCGCTAGATACCCCGTTTTCAACCGCCGTGTAGCTTCCGCCGTTCACTCTGACTTTTGTCGTAGCCGCCGAATCGGAGGCCTTCGGCTTGACGATCAGTTCGCTTATGGCAAATCCGACATCGGGCAAGTCGTAAGTCGGCTGGTTGGGTGTAAATAGCGGGCTTAGCGAATATGCGGGCACCTCCAGCGCACTCAGCTTGGCGTCGGCGCTCGGAGCCACCCTGGTTACCGTGACGGTGTAGATACGGTTTGTCAGCCCGTCGCTGGAGCCGGTCTTTATCTGAAGGGTATTGCTACCTACGGCCAGAGGAATCGGCCCGTGTGGAATTCGATTAACGACGGGGACTCCTTCAATCTCAAGAGAAGCGGCGGGATCGCTCAGCGTAGCCGTTAGCGAGATCGCGCCGGTCGCATAAGGGACGCTCGCCGTATAGCCCGTATAGTCCCGGGAGAAGACCGGACTCAGCACGGCCTTGTCCGTCTGCAGATCAATCAGATCCGCATCGGTCATCTCAGGAAAATACACATGCACGGTGTACAGCTTAACCGTGACCCCATCCGGAGCCGTCACCTTGAGCCGGAACGCGTTCTCTCCCCGGTAGGTCTCCAAATAACCTGTGGACGTGTTGTGAGGGATAGGCTTCCACTCTCCTCTGTTCATGGAATATTCGATGGCAGCAGCAGGGTTGTGGCCGATGGCGGCCGTGAAATAACCTGGAAGCCCGCTGTCTATCCGTTGCGAATATTCCGTGATGGACGGATCGAATGCCGGGGATAAGACACCCGCCCCCGCATAAATAGATTGAAGATCGGCCTCGGAGTCAGGACCTGACGCCCGCGTCTCCCAAGAGAAGCATAAGACAAGCAGAACCGCTGCGAGGCCTGCAAGCCACACTCTGATATTTCGCACAAACTCACTCTCCTTATGATTTCAGGCGATGGCACACGAAGCATAGAGGCCAAACCCAAGTAAACCAAGTTATCATGACGGTTAAAAGATCAAAAAACGTCCCAAGCATGGCTCGAGAATATACCAAGTATAGCATAGAACTGAATCTCCTACTTGTGAAACTTGCGACTTTGATAGGATTGACAAGGCACTTTGAAACGGTATAGAGCTGGGAACATCAGCACGGACCAACGCCAAAAAAAGCCCTTCCGCATCCCATGCAGGAAGGACCTTTCCCCTGTTATTTCCAAACCAGACTTAAGTCGAGCTTACTTGCCTGCTTGTGCCGTCTTCGGCACACTCAGCCTCATATTGTAATCGGTGATTTCGAAGCCGATTCTCTGATACAGCTTGACGGCGCCCTGGTTATGGCCGAACACATGCAGCTCGATGTCTTCGATCCCGCGTTCCCGGATCTCCCGGATCATCAGCCGCAGCGCCTCGGTCCCGTACCCTTGTCCTCTTGCTTCGGGCACGACCAGAATTTCAAATAAGAAGGCATACCGGCTCTCGCCCTCCTGCTTGATCTCATACCAGAGAAACCCGATATTCCGTTCCTCTTGCATGATGTTGTACAAATAATGCCCTGCGGTCTTCTCCCGGTCCGGAAGCAGCCGGTTAAACCCCGCGTAAGATTCGCTCAAAGCCGCCTCCGGCTTCCAGCTGCCGTTCTTGACTTTCTCGTCCGCAAAATTCACGGCCGCTATGTCGAGGAATTGTTGAAAATCCGTTTCATTCATGACTGTTAAGCTTACCGTCATGGCCTCACCCCTTTGTGTCCTATAGACCCTATTTCGCTCCCTTATCTTAATAGAGAAGGTTGTCCAGAGCCAGAGACAGTTTTTTTATATTCAATTATCCCCCAGGCTATCCTGCGTCAAACGCTGGAACGCCAATAACCGCCGGACTTTATCCGGCGGCTATTTACATACCTATTAAGCGGCTTCTTCCTTGAACTTGAAGCCTCGGGCGATATACAGAAATGGCGTTGAGGCCATCGATACGACGAACTTAATCACATAAGTCGTAACCAGAATTTGCAGCCACACATCAAGGGTATACTCCCCGATAAAAGCAATGGAGCAGAAAATCAGCGTGTCGACCATCTGGCTGACCGCCGTGCTGCCGTTATTGCGCAGCCACAGCTGATTAGGCTTCGGAAATATCCGCTTGAGATACGAGTAGATTTTGACATCCAGAAACTGGCTGACGAAAAAGGCCGTCAAACTACCCAGCGCCAGCCGGGGCAGAAGTCCGAAGATCGTCTCCAGCGAGGATTGCGCAAAATCCGTCTCCTGTGGCGTAAACATCAGCGTCATCTTCATCGTGACCATCGTCACCAGCATGACGAAGAAGCCGAACCATACCGCCTTGCGGGCTTCCTTCTCGCCGTACTTTTCATTGAGCAGGTCACTGGTCAGATAGATCGAAGCGTACATCGTATTGCCGAGTGTCATCACAATCCCGACCATCTCGATCGTCTTGGTCACCTGGATATTGGCCAGGATGGTTGCAATCCCAACCCAGGCATACAGCCCATTCTTGCCAAAAAACCGGTAGCACAACAAAAAGCAGCCAAAATGAACCAGGACGAACAACGCGCCCCATAACAAATGAAACATAACTTTCTAATCCTCCTAGTTTTGTTGACGCGGGAGTTTTCGAACCGCGGCCCGGTTTGCCGGGCTATGCTGGCTGTCTACAGCGGAGGCTGCAGGCAGACTTTAACCATTATACCGGGATATCCAGCGATTTCAAGAGAAATGATTGCCATTCGGGTACACGATCACCTTGAGGCTTCCCGCCTTGTTGGTCATTGCCCGCTCAAGTGCCTCCTGCGTTTGCTCCAGCGTGTACCGGTCTGTGAACAGCGGGCTCACATCGGCGATCCCGGAGGCCAGGAACTCGATGCCGCTCGGATACGTATTGGCGTAGCGGAACACGCCATATACCTCGATCTCGCGGTCGATCAGCACATGCACATCCAGCGGCGTTTCCGCTTGGGCCGGCAGACCGACCAATCCTAGCTTGCCTCCGCGCCGCAAGGACAGCAGCGCGGATTGCAGCGCTCTAGGGCTTCCTGCCGTTTCCCAGGCCGTATCCACACCCTGACCGTCCGTCAGCTCCAGGATCGTAGCCACCGGATCCTGCTCGCGTGCATGGATCGCATGGGTCGCGCCCAGCTTCAGCGCCGCCTCCAGACGAACCGGCTCCAGATCACTAACGTATATCCGGGTAGCGCCGAACGCCTTGGCCGCCACAACCGCCATCAAGCCGACGGGTCCCATCCCCATGATCGCAACGCTGGAGCCTGGCTGCAGACCGGTCCGTTTGGCCGCATGGATACCGACTGAGAACGGTTCCACAAGTGAGGCCTCTTCATACGACAAATGATCGGGAATCGGGAAAAGGAAATCCTCGCGCAGCTTGATATATTGGGCGAATGCCCCATCAACAGGCGGCGTGGCAAAAAACACGACGTCCGGACATAAATTGTAGCGTCCTTCCTTACAAAAGCTGCAGCGTCCGCAGGTAACTCCAGGCTCCATCGCTACCCGGTCGCCCGCCTTGAACTTCGTTGCCTTCGCTCCCGCCGCCACCACCTGCCCCGCGCACTCATGCCCGAGAATAATCGGCTTCTCGACCACATACGAGCCGATCTTGCCGTGCTCGTAATAATGGACATCCGATCCGCAGACGCCGACCGCCATGACCTTGACCAGCACCTCATCGTCCTGGGGCCGGGGAACTTCCCGCTCCTCGATTACGATTTCTTTTACCTTCGTCATGACTGCTGCCTTCATCGTTGCAGGAATTGCCGGATCTTTCATCTATGTCATTCCTTCCTTGGTATAGGGTGCCGCTGGGCTACGGCTGCTTGCCCCTCTATTCTAACACTTCCACGGTGACGTCATAAGCAATAATTTCTACTTTTCCTGACTTGAGACATACCTTCTCAAGTTCCGCAATTCGTAAGAAATCTCCGTCCAAGGAATAGGGTAAGATGGGTTTATCCATCAAATGTCCTCAGGACAAGGAGAACCGACTATGAACAATAACCGCATCCGGTCCATCGCCTATTGGGTGACGACCATTATGGGGCCAGCCAGCTTTGTCATCGGCGGCTTTCTGTTTACCACGCAGAGCCAGCAGCAGGTCGACACGCTGGTTCAGCTTGGCTTTCCGCCGTACCTGGCCGTCATTCTGGGCATCGGCAAGCTGCTGGGAGTGATCGCTGTTGTGATCCCCCGTTTCCCAAGGCTCAAGGAATGGGCTTATGCCGGCTTTTTCTTCGATCTGGCGGGCGCCGCAGCGGCCCATGCCTTCTCCGGGCACAGCGCGGACGTCATCGCCCAGCCGCTCGTGTTTCTTGCCCTGGTCATGGCATCCTGGGCGCTGCGACCGCCGAGCCGCAAGCTGCCTTCCCGGTAAAGCCCCGTACCCGGGGCCGGGCACAAAGAAGCGCGACTCTTCCATCCGGCTGATGGAAAGGTCGCGCTTCTTTGTGCGATTAACCTCCGGTTTCCTCCGAAGCCGGAAACCATTCGGCGGAGCGCTGCAGCAGCAGGCAGAAGGACCGGTTGTGTCCGATATAAAAGGAGGACAGATCGTAGCGGCTCCGCCCAGGCTCCCAAGTGACCAGCAGCCGATGACGCATATGCGCCATCGCCGAGGCAACGAAACGGTCCGCCCGCTCCGAGGCGATGAGCGTCACATACGCGTACAGCGAATGGTCCTCCGGCTCATCCAGCGGGCTGACGCCTGCGCAGGAAAATTCTGTCTCGATCCCCAGCCGCTTGAGCCGGGCAAGCGCGTCAAGTAATTCCGCATCGATATGCATATTGCCGAGCATAGCCGTCTGCTTGCTGCGGCGTCGGTGCTTGGGACGCTGCACCCATGCGACCAGTTCCCGCTCTCTGCGCCGCCACTGCTCTGGCGTATGTATGCTAATGACCTGCTCCGGCTCATCTACGCTATGAATTTTGCCCATACCCATGCAAACTCCTCCTCTACCTGCATGCCCGATCCCTGATCACAGAGCTTTACAGCTTCGGCAGCGAGTCGGGGAACGACCGCCAGTTGCTGTTCATTTCCTCCGGCGTCAGCAGTGCCTCATCCAGGGTGCGTTCCACTTCATTCCGATCCATCTCAACGCCGATAAATACAAGCTTATTCACCCGGTCTCCCCACTCGTCATCCCAATCCGGCGACTTCGGATACTCGTTTCCGAAGTATGCGTAACGCTCCTCCTCAGACAACGCGGCCACCCAGAGCCCGGCCGGAGACAGCTGGCGGGATACGCCCGCTTGGCTGAAGGAAAGAGCCGACTGGTTGCGGGTCGCCACCCAGAGAATGCCTTTGGACCGGACGACCCTCTCTGGCCAGCGGTTCAGCCATTGCAGCAGCCGCTCGGGATGGAAGGGGCGCTTGCGGGTATAGACGAAGGAGGAAATGCCGTACTCTTCCGTTTCCGGTGTATGATGCTCCTTGTGCAGCTCCTGTATCCATCCGGCGGATTGGCTAGCTTCCTCGAAGTTGAACAGATGCGTGTTCAGAATCTCCCTGGGATCGATCTGCCCATAGCTCGTCCTGATGACCTTGGCCTTCGGTTAGAGTCCTCGAAGCGCCTGCTCCAGCCTGTCGAGCTCTGTCTCACTGACCATATCGCATTTGTTGATCACCAGCACATCGCAGAACTCGACCTGTGGAGCACATGGTTCAAGACCGTCGTTTTCCCCACACCCAGGTAACCGCTCAATACAGTCACCGGAATCCTCGCCATATCGTTCTCTTCCACGATTCGTACCTCCGTCATCGGCTTGTGGCACCTCTTTCTCTTGAGCTTCCTGATTTCGCTTCTTCCTCTTACCGAGATAGGCAGTTTCCAGTAATAATTAATAGTAATTATTACTATTTAAAACAAGCATACATCCTTAACGAACCGGATGTCAACCATCTATCCTGTCCTGCTTACGTGCAAGGAGGTGCGACTGGGTCTGAGCTTTCTTCCCACTTTCGGGCAATCAGAACCGTATCAGGTCCCTGCCAAAACCTTCTCATCCAGAGCGGCTGCTTGCTTCCGCGGCTGATACTCCCGGTATGCGTCCTCCAGCGTCCGGTACGTCAACGGAGCGCTCCCGATGATCGCTTTACGCTTAGCCTTGAGGAAGATCTGCTCCATATCCGCGAAGCTTACACCTCTGAGCAGTTCTGCGGCACGTCCGGCTATGCCTGCGTCGTGTTCGAAACCATCCAGCATCAGCCGGATGTATGCCATAATTTCCGCTTCACCTGGCATCCGGTAGGTCATTCTCGTATCGAATCTACGCCATACCGCATGATCTAACTGATCCTCGAGATTGGTTGCGGCCATCAGAACGCTGCCGCCCTCGAACTCATCGAGACATTGCAGCAGCGTGTTCACGACCCTGGACATCTCCTTGACCTCGTCATTATTCTCGCGTGTCCGGGCGATAGCGTCGAACTCGTCTAGGAACAGTACGCAGGGCGATGCCTTCGCATAGTCGAACAGCTTGCGGACATTGCTCGCCGTCTCGCCGAGGAAGCTGTTGATAACCGCATCCAGACGGACGATGATCAGCGGAAGCTCCAGCCGCTGCGCCATATAGAAGGCAGTTAGCGTCTTGCCGGTGCCGGGAGGTCCGAACATCACGATCTTGTTCGGAACAGGCACATCATGCTCCGCGAACCTATCCTTCATCCCGAGGATCGTGACAAACTCTTCGATCATTTGCCGGTTATCCGGCTGCAGCACGATCCGCTTCACTTTGAGGGCGCATTCCTCGGGGGCATATACCGTAGCGGTGTCGATACCTTTGGATTTGGGCAGAAAACGGCTGCCGTTATTTTTATTTTTACTCATGTTGTCGGTTTAGCTCCTTCAATAAAATGCAAGCGGCCGCAAGAAAATCCCGGCATCGGCTGCCAGGCATACATCTTCTTGCGGCCGAGCTTCTGGCCGGCATACCTGGACGGCGGACTAGCGCTCGCCGGGCAGGTCCAGATTCCAGATCAGCCCTTCCCGGTCCAGCTCGACTTGCTCCAGCTGCTTCTCGAAATCCCCTGCCGGAGGAATGCTGTCTACCAGCGACCACGCTTCGCCGTCTTTCCTGACATAGACCGTCCATTGCTGGCCCTCAAGCCGAAATTGAACAATTTCTGTGCCTCTCCAGCCTCTCCGGGTCTTGGAAGGGCGGTGCTCGCTCAAGATGACCAGGTCGTTCTGCATCTCATAGGTCAGACGCACCGCGTCCCTGACATAGACTGGAACCTTCAATTGAATATAACCATCCAGAATCTGGCGGACTCTGCGAATCGTAAACGGATCCATCCCTATGCTCACCTCCGATAAGGTCTCGCGGACATACGTCCGCCATTACCAGCTGGATTTGGTGACGCCGGGAATCTGTCCCTGATGAGCCAACTCGCGGAACACAATCCGGGATACGTGGAATTTGCGCAGGTAGCCTCTCGGACGGCCTGTCACCTGGCAGCGGTTATGCAGCCGTGCCCTGGAAGAGTCGCGCGGCAGCTTGTTTAGCGCCTCGTAATCGCCTTGCTCCTTCAACTGCTTTCTGCGCTCGGCATACCGGGCCACCAAGGCTTGTCTGAGTTTTTCTTTATGTACTTTGGATTTCTTTGCCAATGCCATCACCTTTTTTAGTAATATTTACTATTTAATATAACAGATCGATGGCTGTTTGAAAAGCCTCCGTCCTTTTTAGAGAATGTCCGGCCTTCCGAACGGACGCAGCAAAAAGGGCCGCCTGGATCGGCAGCCCCCGATGGTTTCAAACGGTTAAGACTAGTACCAGAACGCCTGAGTGATAATCACAAGAAGGATAAACAAGACCAGAATCGCACCTGTCGATGTAAACCCGCCTGCACAACTTGCGCCAACTCCTGCTCCGCCAACCAAACCCATAGTGAAAACCTCCTTCGTGAGTATACGTTAGTCTATGAGTCTGAGGGCGGCTTCGCCTGTGCGTTTGCCCTATTTTTTTGGTGAAGACCTAAGCATGATTTTCCCCTGTATTTGGAACAATAGGGAACAAGTTCACACCGAGGAGAGCAGGCTATGCATCTATTTTTGGCGGTTCTCAGCATATTCGCCACCTGGAAATGGGGCGACTGGAAGCATTGGAAGCAGTATCAGCCTACGATGCTGTACATCACCGCAGGAGGCATGCTGTACGAATTTATTACCCATGACCGCAACCTCTGGCTGTTTCATCCGGATCTTGTCTGCAATCAGAAGATGACGGTCATCCTGTATGCCGTGTTGACGATGCCGCTCAATGTCTTGATATTTTTGTCGACCCTGCCCCGGCGGGGGAGATGGAGAACGGTGCTGCATGTGCTGTATTGGGTCGCCATCTATTCCTGTTCGGAGTGGCTGCTGCAATACCTCGGCAAGATCGAATACAGCCATGGATGGTCATTCTGGCACTCCGTGCTATTCGACCTGATGATGTTTCCGATGCTGATTCTCCATCATAAAAAACCGCTCGCGGCCTATCTCCTGTCCGTATTTATTACCATCGGCCTGACCCTCTGGTACGAAGCGCAGACCTAATGCTTCCTTGCCCCTGCTATGCCTGCATAACCTCTTCCAGCGTGGGAATCGATTCCTGTGCCCCATGCCGCGTAACGGCAATCGCCGATGCTCGCTGTGCGAGCTCCACCGCCTCGTCCATGCTGCGTCCTGTTGTGATCATCGCGGCTAGCGTACCGGAGAACGTATCCCCTGCGGCCGTTGTATCCACTGCCTGGACCTTGCGGGCCGGCTTGTACTGGCTGTCCGTGCCGTTATAATAGACGATGCCCTTATCCCCCAGAGTGATGAGCGGGTACTTGATCCCCTTCTCCCGCAGCCGCTCCAGCGCGACCAGCGCATCCTCCGTACTACGAATCTCAACACCTGTATACAGCCGGCATTCGATTTCGTTGGGCGTGAAGTAGTCGATGCCCTGCAGCAGCGCGTCATCCAGCGGAGCCGCCGGTGCGGGGTTGAGGAAGATGGGCACCTTGCCTTTCAATAAGGCAACGGTCTCATTGACCGTTTCCATCGGAATTTCAAGCTGCAGCATCACCGCGGAAGCCGAGAGCAGCTCGCGCTCGAAGCCCCTCACATAATCCGGCGTCACCCGGTCATTGGCCCCTCCGTCGAGAATGATGCTGTTATTGCCGTCCATCACCGTAATCGCGGCTACTCCCGTCGATACGCCGGTCTCGCGGCCGAGGTAGTCGGTGCGGACGCCAGAGCTCTCCAGCTTCTCGGCCAGCGACCCGCCGAACAGATCGTCCCCGACCTTCCCCAGAAACCACGTTTCGGCTCCCATCCGGGCACTAGCTACCGCCTGATTGGCCCCCTTGCCTCCGGGAGAAAGGAAAAATCCGCTCCCTCTCATCGTCTCCCCCCGGTCCGGAATCCGGCTTGTCTGCATCACCATATCCATATTTGCACTGCCGATTACGATAATTGCCATTCCTTCATGCCTCCATCTTCTTCGTTCGTCCACATGCGGCTGTAAGCCACGAAGCATCCAACCCGTTCAAATCCCGGGAAAGCTCCGGCTGGCCTTTCTCGTCCATACGAGCCCTCGGGAGCGTGCCCCTGACGGAACCCTGTGCCCTTCCAGCGACGGGCGTTAACGTAATCGTATAGCTTAGCCGCATTGCTTGCAACCCTGTATTCCCAGCCGCATGCATGTGGGAAGCTTTTAGGCTGCCAAACGCCAGCCGTCTGCTGACGTACTACCTTCACGGCCTGGTTCAATTCACAGCTCGATCTCCAGATTCATCAACGGGGCATGCTGCTGGGCACCGTACACATCCCGGTCCAAGCAGGTTCCCGAGGACACTTGACGGGCGAACGTAATCTTGAAGCCCAGCGCCTGATCGAAAAAAACAAGGTGGGTAATCTGATCCGGAGAAATCCGGTAGAGCCTAGACACCAGCTCTTTATTGATCATTCCGCTCTCCTTGATCCGGTAGTAGAGATTTCTTCGTTCTTCGGGGAACAAGACGTCGACCGTAATTTCAAACGGACCGCTATTCTTGCTGCGCAGCACGGCAGCCGCTTCGTACAGCTTCATGCCTTCACCTCCTCATATTCGGTGGAGAACATCTCCAGGCCGTCCGCAACGTCCATCAAGTGGTAGACGGAGAACTCATAGACCGGACCGAAGGGAATATCGCTCGGCGCAAACGGAAATGCCAAATTCCCGGCCGTAGACTTGCGGCCCTCGTAGCCATAATGCAGGAAAGTAGATCTCACTGAGCTGCACACCATATTCGCCAGCTCCTGCGTAACAGCGACGACCTCGAACACAACGCCTAGCTCATGCCCCACCTTCGTCTCCGGCTCCAGCTCGCCCATGACTCCGTTCAAGCCGTAATTCAGAAAGTTGATCCGGTAGTCGTCTTGCGAAACCTCGCTGTAGTATTCACTTACCTGCTGCTTCACCTGCTCCTCCACCTCTTCGATGCGGGCGATCAGCAGTGGATCGCGGACTCCGGCCACGACCAAGGTGCGGTAAGCGACCTTCATCGCACCCTCCAGCTTGATCCGATACACAGGTGCAGCGCTGATCCGGCTGCCGCGTACCTCGACGCTGCCGTCGCCTAGCTCCGTGAAGAGGCAATGCTCGAGATCGAGCACCAGACCGGGCCCATGCAGGATATACGGGTGATCCTTCTCATAGAAGGTATGGGCAGCTACAGATACAGCCGTGCAGATACGCGCACGATTCAGCGGCTTTACGAGGAAGGAGTCTTCTCTGACAATGCCCAGCATGCAGTCTTTCGTCGTGCCCGGCTCAGCTGACAAGGCCGCGCATTCCAGAATCTTGCCCAGATGATAGGATAGCGCGCTGTCGAAGCCGCGGTGGATGGGAGCGGCGGCGAAGGGGGACGGATCGTACGCACGGCCGCAGATGATGATGTCCGCCTCCTGCTGCAGAGCCGCGACGATCGGCTCATGACCCATCTGGGCAACAATGCCTGTCGTAGCCTGAAGCCGCTCATCCGTCAGCGGCTTCACGGACAGTCCGAGCGGCTGACAGAGTCCCCCGTTCCATTTCTCAGCTACCGTCTCATGAGGGATGTCCGCCCAGATGGTCGCCACTTTCATGCCGCTGATCCCGTGCTCCTGCAGAATCTCTCGGACGATCTCGCGGGTCCACTCCACATGAACCTTGGCCCCGCTCCCGCCGGCCGACCCGATAATAACGGGAATCCCCGCCCGGGTGCCTTCCGTGATCATGATCTCAAGATCCTTCTTGCAAGCCTGTCTGCTGACAATCGCCGTGCCGGCCCCCAGCTTGTGGGGTCCCGCATCCGTGGAGCCTGCATCAACAACGATCGCATCCGGTCCGCAGGCCATCCCGTTCATGAACGAAGCTTTGGGGAAACCATAGCCAAGCATGCCGCATGGGGCCAAGATTTTGAATTCTCGATGGGTCATAAGTACCTCCTGTTAGGTCGCGTCATATATTTGGGTAAAATATGTGGATTTTAAACATTTGGATAATTGGATCACCCAATTTACTTAAAAAGAAATGGATGCCTAACATCCATTCCGAAAACAACCCTCTACCTTACATCGTCCGGGTCCTTTATTCACCCGTTTCTGATAAGACCGCGGTGTTCCGCAGCACATGGCCCCTCACCTGATGCAGATGAAAGATTATAGCTTCCTTCGCCTGGACCGGGTCACGAGCCTTGATAGCGTCCACAATGCGCAGATGCTCTTCGTAGATTTCCTTCTTGCGCCCCGGAATCTCATCCGTTTTCTGCCGCGTCTTTCGGAGCAGATCCATATGCAGATCGATCAGATTCACCAGCACGACGTTATGTGTCGCCTTGGCGATCGAGAGATGAAAGGCCTGATCCGGGTTGACGGGGTCGTCATCGGATTCGCTATCCACCATCCCCCAGCGCTGCAGGGCTGCGTCAATATCTGCTATGTCCTCTTCGGTGGCCCTTACCGCAGCAAGCTCCACAATGCCGGTCTCAAACAGCTCGCGGGCCTCCAGCAGCTCGATAATGGTCGCCCTCTCGATATTCTCCAGAATTTGCTTCCGGTCTTCAGCCTTCTCCAAGGTACGGCTAAGAAAGCGGCCTCCGCCCGGCCGGGTTTCGATTAACCCCTCCCGTTCCAGAATGCGGAACGCCTCGCGCAACGTGCCGCGGCTGATCCCGAAGCCCTGCGCCAGCTCGCGCTCCGTAGGCAGCACATCACCGGGAGCCAGCTGCCCATCGAGAATAAGCTTCTCAATCTGCTCGATAACGTCCTCGTACACTCGGTGATACTTGATCTTCTTGATAGTCATACCGGTTACCTTCCAACCTGAAAGATTAACTGGATAATTGGATCATCCAATTTGATATCTACATCTTACTGACATCCTGCCGCCAGTGTCAAGATAATTGCCTGTCGATTTGCTTCTTAGCGGGTGAAAAATATATTTAAAAAAGATGTTGCTTTATGACGAAAGATGTGATAAATTAAATGAGGTCGAACGAGACAAGTTAATAAAAACTTAATATGCAGGTCCGTAGCTCAATGGCAGAGCAACCGGCTCTTAACCGGTAGGTTGTGGGTTCGACCCCCACCGGGCCTATCTAAAACCAGCAAAAAGTATCCGTGATATCACGGATGCTTTTTGCTTTTTCTCCTCACATCCTGCCTACTCGGGCCCGTCGTTCACCCGGTAAGACCAGGTGACCGCCTGACCCAGGGCTGACACAACCGGGTTCCATTGAAACAATTGCTCTACATGGTAGATCCCGTGACGCTGCCGGGAACGGTATATCGCTTCAGCGATGACGACTGCCACCCGGCCCGTCAGCTCGGCTTCGCGTTCTCCTTGCAGGAAGCATTCCACCGTTAGCCGGCGGCCGTCCTTTTCTCCTGCTGTGTCGATCTTCAAGGCAAACCCGGCGGAGCCCAGCTTCACATGGCCGAGCAGCCGGACCGCTGCGTCCCGGACTGGCCGCAGACGCAGCAGACGGGATACACCCGACGCCCGCATCCCGGCGACAAGCCCGGTTATGGCCGCTGAATCAAAGCACAGCCGGGTCGCCACGGATGGCGCCCCCAGCGTCCGTGCCAGCGCATGCTGATCGGCAAAATTAAACCGGTAAGCGGTCCGTCGGCCGAGACTCGCTCCGAAATCCGTCCTACGTCCGTCTGTGAAACTGGACACCCGACGGTTGCTGCCGTGTTCGACCACGGCATATGTCGTGCTCAGATTATCGACCGTCCATTCGAGCGCGGCCTTGCCATGCTGATCACCGAGTCCCAGCATAATGGAAATATCTATTGTATCCGTCCGGTCCAGCAGCCTGGATGCATAAGCGGCCAGCAGATTCGTCAGCCCAGGAGCCAGACCGATGCTCAGCACCGCCGTAGCCCCGCCCTGCTCCGCATCCCTATGCAGACCTTCCGCCCGGGACAAAAACCGGTCATCCGCCGTAATATCGAGATAGTCGATACCTTGGCTTAAGCATGCACGTACGAAAACCGTGTCTGTCTGGTCCACGCACATGACCAGCAGCCTGATGTCTGCCAGCGCAGACGGCTCAGGCGTCCCGTGAATGTCCAGCCGCATCGGCTTGACCACTCCGCCAGTCTCACGGCTAAACTGCTCAGCGCGTTCCAGGCTGCGGCCCGCCGCATAGACCTGCCCTGGAAAGAGGGCCGCCAGCTCCCGGCACACCGTCTGGCCGACATGCCCGTAACCTCCCACTACGACAATCTGTTCCTTCATATCGCTTCAATCCCCTCTGTATCCTGCCTCGCTATCCGTCTTCAAAACTCAGGGTTCTACCCGCTTCAGCGCAAAATAACCCTCGATCAGGAACGATCCGAAAAACCGGGACAACTGCTCAAACCCTGCCTCTAGTAACAGCTCTTCCAGCTCGACCGAATCGACGGGGTCCGTTTCCACTCCGATGGAAGCCTCGAACCGCTCCCAATCCTCCAGCGGTATGCCATTATCCAGCATATGTCGTTTCCATGCCTTCATCTGGAGCGCAAACGGCGGACTGTCCGCCACACCGTTAATGGACGCCAGAAACAGCGGCATTCCCGGCTTCAGCTTCTCCGATATGCTCTTCAGCAGAGCCAGCTTCTCTTGATTTCCCTGCACAAAATGAAGGACCAGCATGCAAGTGACTGCATCATACGGATCACTCGCAGGCAGATGATCCACGGTTCCCGGCAGCAGCGATATGCGTCCAGCCAATCCATGGACTGCGATTCTGCGCTGTGCCATCTCCCGCATCGGGGCTGACGGGTCGATTCCCGTCAAGCGCCACTCCGGATGACGGGTGCCTAGCGTGACTAGCTCCTGCCCGCCTCCGGCCCCGACCACCAGCAGCCTGGGTGGAGAAGTCTCACCCTGCTCCTCCAGAATAGCCGCAAGCAGCCGGTCCATCTGTTCATATAATTGTTCATAGCCGGGAATTTTACGGGAAATGCTGTGCTCGTAGCCATCGGCGTGAGGTCCGTTCCAGCTCATTCGGCTCGGACTGCCGGTTTCTTTGCCCTTATCGCTATCCCTATCGACATTTCTGTCAGCCTTCCTACTGGCATCCCTACCCTCATTCCTACCGACATTGAGCTCTTCAGTCTGCTTCCTGGGCTTGTCTCCAATCTGATGATTCCGGTCGTCCATCGTTCTCTCTCCTCCCATTGATCTCGTATTACAACTCAAACCTTTTCTTTGCAGGTACCAGCGACATTGCCAGAATGTCCCTTATCCACTCACGATCAGGTCGCCGTAAAAGATCTGGCTTGTCTTACTGGACTCCCCTCCAGCAGCAGCAGGTAAGCACCCAGCGCCCGAGCATCCTGTTCATCATGCGTGACGAGCAGAACCGTCGGCTTATAGCTTCGGACGTATCCATAGAGACCTTCGAATCGTTGAATACATCGCGGACTTCCCATCTCCTTATCCATCCAGTACACTTGTGTTAAGAATCATTCTCAATTATAAGCATAGGGATGGGAAGAACAATCCCACATAATTGGGATTCCGGGCTAAGGGTACAGATTTGATAGAGTACGGAGAGGAGCTGGAGACATCATGGGCGCTTCTACCTATGAGATTGTGAGACGCGATATCGAGGCAGCAGGAGCCAGATCCGCTTCGTCTCGCGAGTACCGGACGGCCCTGATCCGTCAGCTGCGGCAGGCGCTACCCATCGAGGCAGCCTGCTGCACGGTGGTGGACCCGGCCACGCTGCTGTCTACGGGAGCGGTGACCGAGGACCGTGTGGAAGCCATGCACGACAGGCTGTTCGAGAATGAGTACCTAGAGGAAGACTACAATAAATATGCCAGATTGGCGGCTAGCCCAGAGCATACCGCCACGCTCAGCGGGGCGACACAGGGCTTGCCTGAGCGGAGCCTGCGTTACCGGGATATTCTGCGCCCGGAGGGCTTCGGCGACGAGCTGCGGGCTGCACTGGTCAGCGACGGAGTCTGCTGGGGATTTTTGACGCTGTTTCGCCGGCTGGAGGACGGATTGTTTCGGGAGGAAGAGCGACAATACGTCTGCTCGCTTGTCCCAGTCATGGCCCAGGGACTACGCAAGCAGTGCCTCACTTTGTCGGCCGAGGAGCCGGAGAAGATGACGATGGACACGGGTCTGTTGGTGCTGTCGGGCAGCCTCAACACGCTGCTGTCCAACGAGGCGGGCGACTATTGGCTGGGCCAATTGCGGCACTGGGAGCGTATCTCATCTCCCACGCTGCCCCGCCCGATCCGCGCAGTCGCCTCCCGTGCCAGATCTGGCCTGCTGCCGCAATCTGACGGGATAGGGAGGCTTGAGGCGCCTCCCGGTACGAGTCCCTCCTCCCCCGCTATGGCTGCCTCCGTACCCAGCGAGACGGCAGTGGCACCGGCACCGCCCCGGGTGTGCATCCGCACCCCGCACGGGCAATTTCTATCCATTCGCGCCAGTGTGCTCAGCGGCGGCTCCGGTCAGGTGCAGCAGCTCGGCATCTGGGTCGAGCAGGCTAAGCCGGGCGAGATTTTACCGCTGCTGGCGGAGGCTTATGGCTTGTCTCCGCGCGAGAAGCAGATTCTGGGCAAGCTGCTGCAGGGCTTTTCTACCAAGGAGCTGGCCGAAGCGCTGCATATCTCCGCTTATACCGTGCAGGATCATATGAAATCGATCTTTATCAAGACAGGCACGGCCAGCCGCCGCGAGCTCGTCTGGCCGCTGCTGTCGCGCTACAGCCTGCCCTACGGTCAGGAGGAAGAGGCAGGCCGAGGCGCGACAGACTCCAGGCTGCCGCTCTGCTAAGTACAGGCGCCCGACAGCGCTTGAGAGGCCGGGGGCCGTAAGAGAACACACCAACAAGCCAAAGACCGCGATACACACATCGCAGGCTTTGGCTTGTTGCATGTCCCCCGGTTCATTTAAGCGGAAGAGCGAATGGATAAGGACAAGTTAACGTTCGTCTCAAGGTGCCAGCGAACCAGCGCCCACAACGGAATAAATATGCGCTCCAGCCCCCTACACCGGCACCGCAACCCAATGTCCGGGCGATACTTCCTCCAGACTGGAATGCTCCACCCCGTACGTATTCGCTTCGGAGCGCTCTTCCTTAGGAAGACGCTTTTTCGCCGCCTCTACTTTAGGATCAGGGACAGGAATCGCAGCCAGCAGCGATTTCGTATAAGGGTGCTGCGGATTTGCGTACAGCTCCTCACTCTCGGCGAGCTCGACGATTTTCCCCATATACATGACGGCGATCCGGTCGCTGATATGCTTGACCATAGACAGATCATGCGCAATAAACAGATAGGTCAGTCCAAGCCTCTGCTGGAGTTCCTCCATCAGCTTGACGATCTGCGCCTGGATCGATACGTCGAGAGCCGATAGCGGTTCGTCACAGACGATGAAGCGCGGATCAACGGCCAGCGCCCGGGCTATACCAATGCGCTGGCGCTGCCCGCCCGAGAATTCGTGGGGGTAGCGAAGCGCATGCGCAGGATCAAGCCCCACCAGATCGAGCAGCTCCTCTACGCGCCGCTTGCGCTCCTGCTTGCCGGAGGTCAGCTTGTGCAGATCTAGCGCTTCCCCGATGATGTCGAGTATCTTCAGCCGGGGGTTCAGCGAAGCATACGGGTCCTGGAACACCATCTGCATATGGCGCCGCATCATCTTCATCTCGGATGGAGACAAGCGGTTCACCGCTACGCCCTGGAACAGCACTTCGCCTCCGCTCGGCTCATGGAGACGCAGAATCGAGCGCCCGGCCGTCGATTTCCCGCTGCCGGATTCGCCTACCACGCCGAAAGTCTCACCATGATTAATATGGAAGCTGATATTATCTACAGCCTTCAGCACCCGCCCCTTGCCCAGATCGAAATGCTTGCGGAGCGATCGGACCTCCAGCAGCGGCCGGCCGGGATATTTGGAGTCCTGGATCAGCGGCTTCGGCTTGGTTTTCTTTTTCTCATGCAGACGGGGCAGGGCATTGAGCAGTCTTATCGTATACGGATGCTTCGGATTCTCAAAGATTTCCTCGACGGTGCCCGTCTCGACAATCTCCCCTTCCTTCATTACCGCAACGCGGTCGCACATACCGGCCACTACGCCCAGATCATGTGTGATCAATATAATTGAGGTGCCGAAGCGCTCCTGCATGCTTTTCATCAGATCGAGAATTTGCGCCTGGATGGTGACATCAAGCGCCGTCGTAGGCTCATCGGCAATCAGCAGCGCAGGCTGGCAGGCGAGCGCGATAGCGATCATCACGCGCTGGCGCATCCCTCCGGACAGCTCATGGGGATATTGCTCATATCTGTCCTCACTATTACGGATGCCGACCAGCTTCAGCATATCGATGGCAGCCGCCCGGGCCTCCGGTGCAGACAGCTTTTGATGCCGGATCAGACTCTCGGTGATTTGCTTGCCGATGCGGATCGTCGGATTGAGCGAGGTCATCGGGTCCTGGAAAATCATGCTCATCTCGCGGCCCCGGATGCCTTCCATTTCTTTTTCTGTATAATCGGCCAAATTACGCCCCTGAAATACAATCTCTCCCGCCTTCATATGGGAAGGCGGTGAAGGAAGCAGCCGCATGATCGATCGGGCAGTCACGCTCTTGCCGCTGCCCGATTCGCCGACGATGCCGAAGGTCTCGCCCTTGCGGACCTCGAAGCTGACCCCTTTCACCGCATCGAATTCCCTATCTCCGGTCTGGAAGGATACCGATAAATGATTGACTTGCAATAAAGGGTCCATCGTTAAAACCTACCTATCTGAAAAAAAATTTCATATCCAACCTTGACACTTAAAACAAGGCTGAATAAAATATACTATATCGATCGGAATAATTCAATTACTAGAAAGAGGGGATCTTTTATTGGAAAGCCAGCAATAGCGGGCACAAACGATGTCCCGGGCTCCCGGCTCTCCGACCAGCTTGGCCGCTCCTACTCGGAGATGCTGCTGAGCCCATTGTACAAGTATGCATTGCTTATTCTGGGGGCACCCGTCAATCTGGTGACACTGCTCGTGTACCTATGGCGGAGACAAACGGACCCTTACCGGGCCGTCTGGGCGGAAACAGCTCAGGAATTACTCGATTCAGGCCGCAAGAACACGATTAGAACGGAGATGGAAGAGCAGTTTCGGCAGAAGCAGCTGTTCTTCGGGAAACAGACTTCTCCGCAGGCCATGGAGCGTGAGATCGACAAATGGACGAGCGAGCAGTTTGAGAAGCTGGTTCACGAAGAAGCAGATAGAAAGCTCCTGATTAGCGGAAGAATAAAATTAACTTATTCAGGCACTTTTCAATCTTTAATTGAACAAAGGTTAATTTTTTCCATATCTATCCTTCCGGGCGTCCTGATGTATGCCTTGATGTTTCTGTACAGGAAACCTTATCTGAAATACATGTTTGAACGGCTGATGATGAGCTTGTTTGTCATTCTCGGGGTTTCCGTTCTCGTATTCACGATTCTGCATCTGTCTCCGATGGACCCAGCCGCCAATATTCTCGGCGAGGTCGCTACAGCCGAACAGATCGCCAGCTTCAACAAGCTGTATGGACTGGATCAGCCGTATCTGATCCAGCTATGGGATAATATCCGCGGGATCCTGACCTTCGATCTGGGCAAGTCCTTCTCGGGCAATGAAGAGGTCGCCGCAACGATCGCGCGCAAGTTTCCGATCACACTGACCCTGACGCTGCTTTCTCTCTTACTCGCCCTGGTCATCGCACTGCCGGTCGGCATCATCTCTGCGGCCAGACGGGATTCGCTGTGGGACTACAGCTTTATGTTCATTGCGCTGGTCGGCCTGTCGATCCCGAACTTCTGGCAAGGTCTGGTCTTCATCCTGAACTTCTCGATCAAGCTGCACTGGCTGCCGGCCACCTATAGTCCGGAGAATGCGCTATCGCTGATCATGCCGGTCGTCGTACTGGGTACGGGCCTGACGGCTGCCGTAGCCAGGATGACCCGTTCCGCTACACTCGAGGTTATTCACGAGGATTACATGCTGACAGCCAAAGCCAAAGGACTGAGTTACCGCCAAGCCTTGATCCGGCACGCCATCCGCAACGCCATGATTCCGATCATCACCGTCATCGGTCTTCAGTTCGGGGGCATGCTCGGCGGAGCTGCCGTAACGGAGAAGGTATTCAACATCAGCGGGATCGGCAGCTATGTGGTCGACAAGCAATTTATTCCCGATATTCCGAGTATTCTGGGCGGCGTCGTGTATACGGCGATCACGATATCGATCGTCAACGTTCTGATCGATATTCTGTATACCTTCCTCGATCCGAGGATCCGGACCAAAATGAAGCAATACTAAAGCAGGTGCTCATCCATTGAACTACAAATTTTCATCTGAATACAGACAGGCCATATTCGCCTGGATCGCTTCCATAGCCTTGACACTCGTCTTGCTGGCCAGCGTCTACGATGTCGCCGGCGCGGCCCCAAGCACCGGCCGATGGGCTATCTTCGGAGCTTACGCCGCCTTCACGCTGCTGCAATCCGCCGTGATCCTGCTCATCCGCAGGGACCTGGTCCGGCACGGGGACATCCGGACAGCGACCCGGGCACTCGGCTACGTTCAGCTGCTCTCGCTGGCGGTGGGCAATGTGTTTGCCGCCGCGGCTGCCTTCCACCTGATCCGGAAGTACAAGAAATCCGAGTACACGCTGGCGGTGTATACGCTGCTGACCGGGCTGTTCGTGATCGCCGTCTCGGCGCTCAATCTGTTCAAGCCCTACGTCGCGGATTATTTTATTCCCGCTATGCTGGCGCTGATCATCGTGTCCCTGTTCCATCTCGTCGCGCTTGTGCTGGTAGCCAAGTTCGGCCAGGAGAGCCGCATTTCCCCCTGGATGTCCATCGTAGCCGGGCTGCTGCTGCTGACCTCGGTCACGGGGAATCTGTTCGCCCTGGTGCTCGGCACCAACCTGCTGCTCAAGCTGTTCAGCGGAGGCCATTCGTCCAGATCGGGATGGGCGAATGTGTGGGACAAGCTGTCCCGCCATTCCACGGCGATGACCGGACTATTTTTTATCGTCTTTCTATTTTCGATTTCCGTCTGCAGCTTCCTAACCTTTGACTACAGCTTGGCTGTGGAAAATAATTACGGGGCGATTCTGCAGCCTCCGAGTCTCGCGTATCCGTTCGGAACCGATAACTTCGGCCGCTGCGTGTTCTCCCGCATCGTATTCGGAGCGCGGATCTCCCTGATCGTAGGCGGAATATCGACAGCGATTCCCGTCATCGTCGGCGGAATTCTGGGGGCGCTATCCGGCTATTACGGCAAGCGCACAGACAATATCATCATGCGTCTGCTGGATATTCTGTACTCGGTGCCCGGCATTCTGCTCGCTATCGCCATTATCGCCGCCTTCGGAGCCAATACGGTGAACCTGATTCTGGCGCTTAGCATCGGCGCCATCCCGTCCTATGCACGGACGATGAGAGCCAGTGTCATGCAGGTGTCCAATCTGGAATACGTGGAGGCGGCCCGTGCGCTGGGCGTGGGGAACACGACCATCCTGTTCAAGCATGTCGTGCTGAACTGCCTGGCACCCATGATCGTTCACGCCAGTCTGACGATCGGCGGCGCCGTGATCTCCACCAGCAGCTTGAGCTTTCTAGGGCTCGGCGTCGAGCCGCATATTCCCGAGTGGGGCAATATTCTGAAGCTCGGCAGCACGTACCTCGAATCCAATTCTTATCTGGCGGTTTATCCGGGCTTAGCGATCATTCTGCTTGTGCTGGCCTTTAATTTCCTGGGCGACGGCCTGCGGGATGCGCTCGATCCGAAGCTGCGGTAACTGTCCGGCAATGATGTACTAATCAAGAAAGTACTTACCTTTAGGAGGCCATATATTTTATGAAAAAACGTTCATTCCTGGCGCTGCTGCTAACGACCGCTCTGGTCGCAAGCGGCTGCTCCGTACAAACCAAATCCGAGACTGAAGGCGGCAAAGCCAAGCCTGACAAAGAAGCTTCGTCCGCTCCGCAAACCCCGGTCGATATCGAGCTGCTCGGCATGAGCTCCGGCGAATCCGACCTGAACATCGTACGCGACCAGCTCACCAAGAATGGCTTCAACGTCAAGCTAAACCTGCAGCCGGACTACGGCAGCTTCAAGGCTCAGCAGGATGCCGGCAACTTCGACGTCGCACTGTCGAGCTGGACGACGGTTACAGGCAATCCCGACTACGCCGTCCGCTCATTGTTCAAAACCGGCGGCGACTACAGCATTCTGGCTGATGGCGAGATCGACAAGCTGATCGACCAGGCTGCAGGCGAAACTCCTGACAAATTCAAGGACACCTACAAGCAGCTCGAGCAGCGCCTCGTCTTTGACAAAGCCTATATCGCTCCGCTGTTCATCTCGCTGAAGAGCCAGGCGCTGAACAAAGACGTGCTGAATGCCGACAGCGTGAGGCTGTCCAAATCCCGCGCTCTGCCTTGGGAGCCGATCGATTTCGTCAATACAGCGAAACGCAGCACCGATCCGCTGATTCTGACGCAAACCGCGTCCACGCTGACTTCCCTGGACCCGATCAAGGGCAATGACGGCTCGATCAACCAACTGAACACAAACCTGTATGTACGTTTGGTTAACTTGACCGACGACGACCAGATTACGTCCGAAGGCTCCCTGTCGCTCAACAATGCGATCGCTGAAGGCAACTCGGACTATTACTTCCTGCTGCGCGACGACATCAACTTTGCCAAGATTGACAACAAGAAGGCCGTCGATACCGGAGAGCGCGTAGGCGCGGACGATGTGATCTTCTCCCTCGACCGGGCGAAGAACAAGAACTCGGTGCCTAACCACCGGACCTATACCCTGCATGAGCACATCAAGTCCGCCGAAGTCGTGACAGATCTGGGCTCGCTGGATCAAGTCAAGCAGTCCGGTACCGGCAAATCGATCCGTGAAACGCTGGAAAAAGGACTGGACAGCAAAATCAAGCAGCTGACCGCCGACAAGAAGCAGGCCAACAACAAAGAAGGCAGCTACCAGATCGTCAAGGTATCGACAACGAAGCCTTTCCCTCAGGTGCTGAACTACCTGGCTCACCAATCGGCTGGGATCGTGTCCAAGAAGCAGGTCGAAGCCATCAACACGTATGATGTTGCGTCCTTCGATATGAAGAAAGATATTCCTTACGGCGATCAGAACACGGTCACAGAAGGCGCCAAGTACAATAACACGCTGTACACCAGCGGCCCTTACATCCTGTCTTACAAGAACGATTACGAGGGTGTATTCCTCAAAAACCCGGCTTACCTGAAAGGAACGAAGCACGAGCCTAAGATCGATACCGTCAAGGTCCGCTTCATCAAGGATACGGACAGTGCCCTGTCCGCACTGCGCAGCGGCGAGATTCACTTGTTCTACGGAGTACCTGAAACGAAATTCGACATCGTCAAGAGCGACGCTAAGCTGAAGCTGCAAACGACGGAAAGCAACGCCGTCTCCTACCTGCTGTTCAATACCAAGAACCGCGATGTAGCCAAGAGCGACGATCTGAGAAAAGCCGTGCTCTACTCGATCAACCAGGACGAGTTCCTGCAGTTCTACAAGAACAACAAGATCAAAGCCGTCTCCACGGTCAGCCCGCTGGTGAAAACCGGTAACGAGCTGAAGGCGGATAAGGCCAAAGCGAAGGAATTCCTGGATAAGTTCCGGGCTACGAAGTCCTAAGCACAGCCTTATTCATCGGCATCTGCCGAACCTGATGACGCAAAGCAGGAGCTGTTAACCTTCGGGTTCAGCTCCTGCTCTCGTCTCCAAGCCTGCATGCCTTACGCATGCAGGCTTTTTTTATATTCGCTCGGCGTCAGGCCGGTCATTTTTTTAAACACCGTACAGAAATGCGGGTAGCTGACGAAGCCGATTTTCTCAGCCAGCTCATAGTTTTTGTATTTGGCCGAGGCCAGATATTCCTTGGCCTTCCCGATGCGCTGGAACGTGACGAAGTCGAGAAAGTTGTCCCCGGTCTCCTCCTTGAACAGATGGCTCAAGTAGCTTGGGTTCATATGTATATGCTCCGCTACCCGCGTCAGGGTCAGGTTCTCTCCGAGATGCTTCAGAATGAACTCGACCGCCTTCTGAATATCCGGGTGAAGCCCTTCCCGCCCTCCCGATGCGTGGCGCGGCAGCCGTACGAGCAGCGCCTCCAGCGTCTCCAGCCATGGCTCCATAGCGGAATTGTCGGCCAGCGCGATCCAGTCATTGCGGCTCAGGGAAACGGCCCCCGCTTCCTCGAGCCACAGGGCCGTTCTCTGCTTCAGCGTGCCCGGATGAGGCCGGTGCGCCTTGACCGACGCAGCGAAGTCGCGCAAGCCGCCCAGCCGCTCGTCGATGTCCGGCGAGCTCCAGGCCGCGCGTGCCTTACTCTCCAGCACGGCCCACCCCTGCGGGTCTATGCGGTCCCACACCTTGATCCGGAAGTCGAGATGGCGGTGGATCGGCCCCTGCTCGTAGAAGGCCGCTTCAGCGGCCAGCATGGCCTCCTGAAGCGTCCTGCGCAGCGAGGAGATGCCAGAAGCGGCAGAGCCGATGCCGAATATGACCGACACGCCGAAATACTTGTGCAGCCAGCGGGTCAGCCGTTGGTGAAGCTGCTGCACGATCCCCTCGCTCTGCGCTTGGCCCTCATAGGCAGAGAGGCCCAGCACCAGCATCGCTTCTCCCGGCCGGTATGGAAGCACGGTTCCCTCCGCCAGCTCCTGCACGATCTCGTAGGCGACCTGCAGCATCGTATAATCGAGCAAGGCATGATCCGCTTCGGGATAGCGGGCGTAGAATTCATGACGATGCAGCACCGTCACGTAGATGCCGAGGACGACCGGTCGGGCACCTGCCGAGCCTATCCAGGGAAATAGCTCGCCAAGCTGCCGGTCCCCGATATGCATGCCGCGCAGCAAATCACCGAGCGCGCGGCGGCGGATCTCCCACGCATGCTGAGCCATCATCTGCTCCGCGTACCGGGCCCGGCTGTGCAGGCTGCGCTCCGAGCGGATCGTCTCGGCGCAGGCCCTGAGCGTATGCTCGATGTCCTCGGTGTTCATCGGTGTTTTGAGCAGATAGCTCAGCGCCTTCAGCTCGACGGCACGCTGGGCGTAGTCGAACTCCTTGTGCGCGGTTAGCACGGCGAAGCGCACGTCAGTGAAGTCCCGCCTGAGCGTGGCGATCAGCTCCAGCCCGTCCATCACCGGCATCGTCAAGTCGGTAAGGATGAGGTCGGGCTTATGCATCGCGCATTTCTCCAGCGCCTGCTGGCCGTTGGCTGCCGTAGCGACCACCTCCATCCCGAGCAAGGACCATCGGACCTTGGAGATCAAGGTATCCAGCACCATATATTCGTCATCGACAAGCATCACCTTCAGATTGGACTGCGTGTTCGGGAATATTAGCATCCGATCCACTCCTTTCAAGTTGGCCGTTCAGGACTGTTGGTAGCGCATTCACGTAAAAGTTCCCTGCCCCTTAGGCACGCGCATCTCGACGACAGTTCCTCCACCCGGCTCGCTAAGAACGGTCAATCCGTAGCCCGGGCCGTAGTACAGCGCCAATCGGTCGTGAATGCTCCGCACACCCATATGATAATAGCCGGACGCGCCTCTCCCCCGTTCGTCCTCCAGCAAGGTCGACAGCTTCTCCACGCTTATGCCGACTCCGTCATCGGCAACGCGGATAAGCACCGCATCCTCCGTTTCCTCGCCGGTGATGACAATCGAACCCAGCGACAGACCCGGCAGAATGCCATGGAAGATGCTGTTCTCCACGAGCGGCTGGACCGAAAACTTCGGAACGAGCACCTGCAGCGCCTCCTCCTCGATATCCACCTCCAGCACAAACATATCCGGGAAGCGGACCGACATCAGATACCCGTAATGCCTGACGCCTTCGATCTCCTGGGATAACGGAACCAGCTCCTCGATCTTGTCCAGATGAAACTGCAGCAGCGCCACCAGGCTCGTAATCATCTGATCGACCTCGTCCGTCTGGCCTTGTCTGGACAAATAACTGATCGAATTCAACGTATTGTACAGAAAATGCGGCTGGATCTGCGATTGCAGCACCTTCAGCTCGTAATGCTTCTTGGCCTTCTCCGAGCGGATCAGGTCCTCCATCAATTGCTTGATGCGCACAACCATCTTGTTGAACGTACTAACCAGAAGGCCGAATTCATCATGGAAGCTGCTCTCTACCGTCGTTTGAAAGTCGCCTGCGCTTACTTTGTCCATCTTGCGCGTCAACAGCTTCAGCGGCCGGGTGATGGAACGTGACAAATAAAAGGAAATAATGAGCGACAACGGGATGCCCAGCAGGCCGATGACGAACGCATAGGTCCGGATCCAGCGGACCGACTGGTGCAGCTTCTCTTCCTTCAGCACCGCCATCACCTGCCAGCCCCATTTGTTGCTGGTCATCCGGGTTACGTAGAGTGGGTTGCCCTCCGTATCCAGAACTTTATGGGCTTCCGCCGTGGTCTGTTCAATCAGGTCCGGAGGAAGTCCGATAAGGTCGTATTCCTTGCGGAACACGTCATAAGCGACATAAGGGTTATTCGTCGTGAGCGGACGATTCTTGGCACTGAGAATTAGCAGATCCTCCCGTGACGTATAGGTCCAATCCCCGTAAGCGGCCAATATGCCCTGAATATCGAGATCCGCCACCAGGATACCGCGATTTTCCCCCTTGGGGCCGGTCAGCCGCACAATATAGGAAATCGTATAATCGGAGACCGGGGACATGTAAGGCTCGGTCCAATACGAGGGCGACGGACTTGTCCGGTCATTGTCCAGAAAGGCTTTGACATGCTCAGCGCCCTTGATTTCCCATAGATAACCCGAGGTGCCGGTCATCCGCCCGTCCGGGGTGACGATATATATATTTTTCACATCGTAATTCCAGAACAGCCGGTAGTTCTCCAGCAGCTTGACCGCTTCGTCCGTCCGATCCGACAGCAGCCGTTCGTCCTTGGACAAGACCAGCATATTCGCCTGCAGATCCTTCATGAACTGGTTGAGCAGCAGATCGGTACGCTCCAGCAGATGGGACACATAGCGCGTCTGCTCCATCGTAAACTGGCGGAACACATATTGCTGCGAGCCGTAACCCAGCAGCAGGATCAGGCTGGCGATCGAGAGAAAGGCAAGCAGGAAGATTTGGACGCCGAGATTCGGCCGTTTGAACAGATGCATCTCTCCTGGTCACCTCCTGCAAATGAAGTCGATCCATTATACCCTGTAACCAGCTCTAGCGGTTACGTATTTTTTGGGCGTTCCTTTGCATGTTTTGGAACATGCCGAACCTGCCGGACTGCCCTGAAACCATCGCAAAAATAGAAAGGTTTTCAGCAAAAACACAAAGGCTACGATGCCCTTCCATCCTCTACACTGGACCTACGGACAACTAAACTCAAACACCAAAAGGAGTAATCGGATGGATGGAAATGTCTCCTCGCTGCCAACAGCGGCGAAAAGCAAGGCCGGCAGACACCGGGGCCTGCTCGCTATCTTGCTCAAGCATCGTTACCGGTATTTATTGATCGCACCGGGCCTGCTGTACGTCTTGCTGTTCCGCTACGGACCGATGTACGGCATTGTCGTCGCCTTTCAGGATTATAACGGCTTCAAGGGTATTACCGGCAGCGAATGGGTCGGGTTCAAGTGGTTCCTGACGTTTTTCAACGGTCCGGATTTCTGGCATCTGATGCGCAATACGCTGATGATCAGTCTGATGAAGATCGGCTTCGGCATGGCGCCCGACATCGTGATGGCCATTCTGCTGAACGAGGTCCGCACGCGCTGGTTCAAGCGCAGCGTACAGACGCTCACGTATATGCCCCACTTTTTATCGTGGATCATTATCTATGGCATGGTGCTGGCGTTCCTCTCCACAAGCTCGGGGCTCGTCAACCACACACTGAAGGATTGGGGCTTCGATCCGGTTCCCTTCCTCACCTCGAACGACTGGTTCCGCTGGATTCTGGTCTTGTCTGACATCTGGAAGGACCTCGGCTGGGGCGCGATCATTTATCTGGCAGCTATCTCGGCGATCGATCCGCAGCTCTATGAAGCGGCCGTCATGGACGGGGCGAACAAGGCGCGCCAGATGTGGCATATTACGCTTCCCGGCATCCGCAATATCTTCATTCTGATGCTGACGCTGCGGCTTGGCAATGTGCTGGATGCCGGATTCACGCAAATTTTCGCGATGTACAATCCGCTCGTGTACGATTCGGTAGATATTATCGATACATGGGTGTACCGGGCGGGCATTATCGAGAACAGGGTCGGCCTGGCGACCGCAGTCGGGTTGTTCAAGTCCGTCGTCGGCTTAATTCTGGTCGTCATTGCCAACCGTGTCGCCAAAAAATTCGATTCGCAAATCTGGTAGGAGGGCTGCTGCTTGAGAGCTACAAAGGGCGAAAAGCTGTTTTATGGATTGAATTATTTCTTCTTATCCGCATGCGGGCTGCTGGCCGTGTTTCCATTTCTCTATGTGGTTGCCGTATCGGTAACGCCTTATGTGGAAGTGATCCGCCACGGCGGCTTCATCCTCATCCCGAGACAAATTACGTTCGAGGCCTACCGGCAGCTTCTCACCGAATCGGAAATTCCGCGTGCCTTCCTGAACTCCGTGTTCATTACAGTCACCTCAACGGCGCTCGGACTCGTGCTCACGACGATGCTGGCTTTCGGGCTTGCCAAGAAGTCGCTTCCCGGACGTCAGACGATTCTGCTGCTGCTGCTGTTTACGATGTTTTTCAGCGGGGGGCTGATCCCGCAATACCTGCTGATGAAATGGCTCGGGCTGCTGAATACGTACAGTGTGCTGATTTTGTCGGGCACCCTGTCGGTCTTCAATATGTTCGTCATGAAGGGGTTCTTTGAGAATTTGCCGGACGGACTGGAGGAGGCTGCCTTGATCGATGGCGCTTCCGAGCTGCAGACGCTGTGGAAGGTCATTCTTCCCCTATCCCGTCCGGTCATGGCCACCATCGGGTTGTTCTACGCCGTCGGCCACTGGAATTCGTTCTTCGAAGCGGTGCTGTACGTCCGCGACACGACGAAGCATCCGCTCCAGCCGGTTCTTCAGAAGATGCTGATGGTGCCCGATGCGTCTGAAATTCTGGGCAGCATCGAGGATTATGTCCCGAGCGAGGCGGTGAAGATGGCGGCAGTTGTCGTCTCGATCCTGCCGATTCTGCTGGTGTACCCGTTCCTGCAAAAGCATTTTACCAAGGGGGTGCTGCTTGGATCCATCAAGGGTTAGAATGGAATAAACGTCTGTATCAGGAAATTAGCCCGAAGGCAAGCGCATGATGACAATCAGAATGAGCGGGGGAACGTAAGCTATGAGAAAATCAAGTTCGATATGGATCGCAATGAGTGTAACGGTCGCGCTTCTGGCAGGATGTTCCGGCAGCGGTGGACAGTCCGGGCAGACAACTGCTCCCGGCGCAAGCCCGGATACCGCGAAGCCGCTGACGGTCGAGATCGACCGTTGGTTTCCGTCCACGGTGGAATATCCGGCGCCGGAGAAGAATGTGGTGCTGCAGCAAGTGAAGAAGGACCTGAACATCGATCTGAAATATACAGTCACAGCAGGGAAATCCGACGACTGGCGGGCCAAGCTCGGGACGCGAGTGTCCGCCAATGACTTGCCGGACGTCATCTATTTCTTCAATATGGCGGATTACCGGACGGCCAGCTCTCAAGGATACATTATCCCGCTGAATGATCTGCTGAACGATAAGAATATGCCGTCCAACATGAAGTGGGTCACTCCCGATATGCTGAACTCGATGACCGATGACAATGGGAAGTATTACGCAATTCCGGTGCGTCCGTCACCGTCGATTCTAGGCTATTTCATCCGCAAGGACTGGCTGGATACGCTGAATCTGAAGGTGCCGGAGACCGTCGAGGACTTTGCCCGGGTAGCTGCCGCATTCGCCAACGAAGACCCGGATCGCAACGGAAAGAAGGATACGTACGGCTTTACCGCGTCAGGCTGCATGACCTGCCAGGATTACTGGGGACTGATGGGTCCGTTCACTGGCAACATCAACCCGAATGAATTTATCGCCGACGGCGACAAGACGATCCAGGGCGGCTTTACTTCACCCCAGCTGAGATCGTACCTGCAATACATGAACAAGCTGATGAAGGACGGCGTGCTCGATCCGGATATCGCGACCAATGACGGCAACCGCAAAACCCAAAAAATTGAGCAGGGCCAAGCGGGCATCTTCATGTATACCGGCGATTACCCGCGCAACATCGAAGCGAATATGAAGAAGCTGAATCCAAAGGCGGAGCTGGTCTACGTCCCTGCCCTGACGGGTCCGGCTGGCAAAGTGTCTCCCGTGCCGAAGTCGGGCGTCACGAACGCGATCGGCATTACGCTGAAGGCAGCTCAGGATCCCGAGAAGGTGAAGCGGATCATGGAGTTGGTCAACTGGACTTATGGCGGCATCGGCCAGGAGTTGATGCTGTTCGGCGAGGAAGGCGTCAACCATAAGAAAACGAACGGCAAAGTCTCGGAAATCATCGACGGCAAGCAAAATGATTACCTGTCTGTCTACAACCTGAATGGAGGCATCTCTACCCTATTCAGCGATCCCGACGTTCTCAAGCTCAAATACAAGGATGCCAAGGAACTGGACGTGATCCAGCAAATGATCGCAAGCGTCGGCAAAGCAAACCCTGTATACAGCATCGGAGCCAAGGAACGGCCGGATCTGATGAACGATATCAAGAAATACCGCGAGGAAATGCTCGCCAAATTCATCTACGGTTCTGTTTCCACCGACGATGCCGGCTGGAATGACTACGTCAAAACCCATAACGAGAAGTACAAAGGCAATCAGGTGCGTGAAGCGATGCTGAACGACTTGAAAAAAGCAGGCGTCATTCAATAGCGACAACAGGTTCAGCTGCCTCGGCCTCGCGCCGGTTGAAGGGAAGCCGATTCCGTGGAGAACCGGGTCCTGAAATCCGGGAGCAAACGGGAGTTAACGCAAGGGGTGAACCCTCATGACCAAGATTCCGCTCAATTGGGAAGACATCCCTTAAACGGAATCAGATAGTCATATACAAAGGATCATAGCCAGACAAAGCAAAGAACACGTCCTCGGGAACGTGTTCTTTGCTTTGTAGAGGCCTTGGTATGACGAGCCAAAGTTCTGCAAGATGAACCCCAGCCAGTACCGGGCTGGACTTCCAGCTTACCCCGTCGCGCGGCTTACAATGCTCAGCACGTCGGCACGGCTCAGCTTGCTGCCGCCAGCCTTGATCAGCTTGACCGTGGCATGCGCCAACGCAAGCGGCAGCTTGCAGAACTGCAGAGCCGGACCCGGCTTCAGCTCTGCCGCATATTCGTCGGCTAGCTTCAGGTTGTGGTACGTGTAGCTGAGCATCTCCTCCTGCCCCCAGCCCTGCGGGTAGAAGTCGACGCCGCGCTCCCGGTCTTCCTTGCGATTGCGCAGGATGTTGACCGCCTGCAGCCCCCGGCCGAAAGCAACCGCCTTCACGCGATCGGTCTTAACCTCTGGATCATCCCACTCCCACAGCTCGGACAGCATCTCGCCTACCATGCCCGCTACGCTGTAAGTATAATGATCCAAATCCTGCTCCGTTTCAATGCGCCACTGCTTGCCCACCCAGTCGGCCATCTCCCCGGACATCAGCGCGGTATAACGGTATACCGGTTCGCTGGTCCCGGCCGGACACAGCTCCATCCATTTGTACAGCTGCAGCGTCACCTCAGGCAGCACTCCCTGGTATGGCGCCAGCAGCTCCTTCACCCGAAGCTCAGGGCGATCGGCCTCGCTCTGGATAACGTCGCGGATCGCGTACAGCAGCTTGATCTTGGTCGGATCGTCAAGCTCAGGACGATCCTCGATCTCGTCAATCGCCCGCATGCACAGATAGGCAGCGGTTACAGCCTCCTTCAACCCCGGCTTGAGGCGGGAGATGGGGATGTAGAAGGTTCGGCTCGTTTGCTTCAACATCTTGAGCGCTTCGTTCATAGCTTTGATAATCATTCACTCCATTTATGTCATGATGTCGTTCAGAGCCAGCGTTGTGCTGCAAAAAGCTCTGACTGTGGTTTCTCTTATGTCTATTTTCCTACGAATAGCTTGACAATGCAAATCTAATTATATTCAGCGTTTTTTCATCCTGCTGAGGCTTCCTCTGCACCTGCTGCCTAATTCCCTGTTTCTGTCATCATAGCAAAAAACACGCCTCGGTCAGGAAGCGTGTTGGTGCAGAGGATGACCCGCTGTTCTTGGATTTCTCTATACGCCAAAGGTCATGTCCGTATAGTAATAATAAGGTCCAGGCACGGTTGTTTCCCGGATCGACACCGGAAGTACGTATACCTCCGGGGGCTGCCCGGCCGTCAAGGTCTCGATCTCGATCTCATGGCTGCCTGCGGCCAGAGTAAGCTCGACCAGCTGCTCAGGGTGTGCGCGGTGGTAGGCGGGCATAAACTCTGTGGCATGCGGGCAGTCGATCACCGTCTGCCCGTTCAGCTTCAGCTTGACGGGATTAGACGTTGCCGCGATCAGACGCAATTGGCGCTCCTGCGGATTAACCAATCGGGTCCGAGCCCGGTACACGCCGTCAGCCGAAGCATCCGGCAGCTGCTCCCAGCCGATCCGGTTGCCAGCCATTACGGCTTCCAAGCCGGCTTCGCCGCTGTGCGGTCCCCATATCGTCCAGCGCGCTGCGCCAACGAGGGTGAATGGAATCTTCTGGCCGGCCCAGACCGATCCGTCATGACTGCGTGTCCAGCAGACCGCCAGCTCCTGATAGGGAGCGATATCGGACGAAGCTGTCAGTTGTGCAGTCCACTCTATCGACTCTCCCGGCTGCAGCTGGACGTCGGCCGCATCCTGGACACTCCAACCGCCCGGCACCGATAGCATGAGCTTTCCGGTCAGCGCGACGCGAGAGCGGTTGGTGAGCACGATCTCGAGGCTCTTCGTCTGCGCAGGAGCGATAGCCGGGCCTTCGTTCCCATAGTCGATGCTTAGCTCCAGGTCCACCTCCCTGCGTGTTCCGGCGGGCAGCAGGTATCGATTGGCCGTAGCTTGCTGGGTCCAAAGCTCTCGGATCCCGGCAGACGCGCCGGATCCGATATGGTTCGCGGACCATGAAGTCGCCAGCTCGGGGTGCACCACAATGCCTGCATCGGCATAAGCGAGCACCTGCTTACCTGCGCGAATCGTGCGGCGCGTCAGCTCATCCAGGCTCGTCGGTGCCGGAAAGCCCTTGATCGGCGGGCTGACGACGACGCGATCTCCCACCGGCTTCACCCAGCGCTCAGGCAGCCCTTCGGGTCCCAGCAGCATCCCTAGTATAGCTCCTAGCGTCGCTGCCGTGCAGTCGGTATCGTAACCGCAGTTGACCGCCTTCAGGATCGCATCCTCGAAGTCTTCCCCATACAGCCAGCCTAGGATCGTGAAGGCGATATTTTGCGGGGCATCGGTGAAATTATCCCGACCATGATGCTCCAGGATGAGCGAACGCGCCTCTGTCCAGCTATGACCGTCCCGATGCCAGCGGAGCAGGTCCCGGAGCGCCAGCGCCGTGCGGCTATCCTCCGGAATATACTGCAATCCGATCGCAATCAGCCGATCCCGGTCCTGCTCATAGAAGATCGCGCTCTCGATCGCGGCGAAGAACATCTCGCCATACACACCCTCGCCTCCGGCGTGATCGACGATAGCGTCCTGATACGCATAGTATGCGGCTTGCCCCGGGAAGCCGGGAGCGGCCATCGCCCAGATTTCTGAGCGGATCGGCGAGCCCATGCAGTTGGTGAACGGGTTGTTGAAGGCACCGGCTACCGGCGGCACCAGACCTCGGCGAAGATTCGTCAGCGCATAGCCGTACTCATCGAACGGGAAAAAAATATGCTCCAGCCATTCCTGTCCCAGTTCACGTGCCGTCAGGCCGGGTCCGTACTGCTCGAGCGCGTGCAGCCAGACGAGCTGCAGATCAAGGTCGTCATTTTCCAGCGGTCCGTCTGGCAGCTCCGGGTAATACGTTAGATTCAGCAGTTCCTTCTTCCCCTCGGCGGCATAGCCCAGCGTTCCCCCGATATTTTTACCGAGCCAGCCTCCATATACGATCCGGTAATAGTCCTGTTCATTCAATATGCTTACAGTCATCTCGCAGCCTCCATCTTCCCATTCCGTGATATAATGGTTACGTTTACACCATGCTTCGATTATAGAGAGCGAGCCTGAGACAAGACCATGAACAAGGCTAAGATTTTCCGGCTAAATATATCGGTTTCTACCGAGCCTTAAGGGGGCTTTCACTCCATGTATTATTCCATGTCACGCTTGTCCGTTCTGGATGTCCGGTGGGCGGACCTGTTCGACACATCAGCCAGTGCCTCCTTCCACAAGCGGCATCATAATCCGTATTACGAGCTGATTATCGTCGCCGAAGGCTCCGTCCATCTCCTTGTCGAGGGAAGCCCGCTGACGCTGTCCGTCGGCGACTCCATTCTGCTGAAGCCTTGGGAGCAGCACGGAGGCTGGGACGGGCCCGAAGGCAGAGGCAAGTTCTTCTGGGCCCAATTCTCCTGTGAGCCCGGCATGGAGGAATTCGCCCTGCACCGGGCCCCCGAGCTTACGATTGTCCATGCGGAGCGTACAGAGCTGCGCACCGTGGATATCCGCCATGAGGACCCCGTCATCATCCCCCGCCGCTATCTGACGCAGCACCGGTATAAGCTGCTCAGCCTGTTCCAGCAGCTGGTCGAGAAGATGAAGGAACCGACCGGGTACTTCCGCTTCGAAGCCACCTTGCTGCTGGCGCAGATGCTTCACCAGATCGCGGATGACTTCCTCCGGAGCAGCCATCTGGATACCCGGTTCCCCGTGTCGTATATCACATTCCGGCAGTTGGTCAATCATCTGAACAACGGATATGACGCCAAGCTTTCCCGCGAGGGACTGGAGCAGGCGATGGACCGGAAATACGAATACTTGTGCCAGGTGTTCAAGAAATATGCCGGCACCCCCATCAACCAATACATTCACCAGCTCCGGGTGCAACGGGCCAAATATTTGCTCCGTTCCACCTCCCAGAGCGTGAAAGACATCGCTGAGGAGACCGGCTACGACGACCCGTTCTACTTCAGCCGGATGTTCAAGCGTCTGGAAGGCGTATCCCCGCAGCAGTACAGGGAACAATCGGATGCCTAGGGATGAAGCGGCCTCCTTCTCTCTTCAATCCCTACAGCTTCGATAGTTCTTCTTCAATAAAAGCTCTCCGTTCCCCGATGTAGCGGAGAAACACGTGAAGGTCAGACATCATGTCATACGCGGAATGCCTGCGGGTTCCATCTCCCATCAGCTCGGGCAGTAGTTGTGCGTATAACGTGCGGATCTTTGGTTCCAGGGCTTCCCTTGTAAAATGCTTCTGAAGGACGCCCTGGAGTACTTTCCTGTATTTCCTTCGGATGGAAGGACACGACAGCAGCCTTTCCGTCAGCCCGTTGTAACCCTCAATACGCAAGCTACGGCTACTCACAATTTCCCCGTAACAATCCCGCCCCCAGGTTCCCTCATAATCCCATGGACTGATATGGTATTTGATGCTTCCCGAGGTTCGATATAACGCATAGTTCTGATCGAATCCATCGTAATTGCCGGTGCAAACGGCCCCGGCGAGCCAACGCAAATATTGGGGGATGTCCAGATGAGACTTTAAGTAGGCCAGCCTAGCGGAGTTTTTCAAAGTCTGTACTTTTCTAACAAACAGCGCTATCCGCTTCAATGGGCGGCGGAAGGACTTGCCTACCGTGCCTATTTCTTCCGTTGCACTTCTAACTCACACAGGAATGAACGTCCGGGCAGCCGCTGCATGTTTGATGAGAGGAGTTCAGCAGGCGCCTTGAAAGTCAGGGCTCCCGTCATGGAATAGGGGAATTGAATACAGGCGCTAGCGGAACTTATGCCTAGGCGGATCCACCTGCTGAAGCCGCTTGAGAGAGGTGCCTGAAACCATGCGAAGCCGCAATAACAGCGGGAATTTGCAAACTTCACGAAGCTGATTCGGCGCTTGTCCGCGTCCGTCTCAGCCGCTACAGAGATTTACCGAAGCCCAATCCTCCGGACCCCCATGGTCATAACATACAGAAGCTGACCTGAAAGGAGGCTGACAACATGGGTTATGTAGGTGGCGTTGGTGCTAGTTGTGCAGGTTTTGGGACGACAACTGCTATCGTTCTGGTCCTGTTTATCCTGCTCGTAATCATCACAAGAACATTTATCTAACAAGCGGCAAATAAAGCCTGACCCAACATGACGTACGGGGCGCCCCCCCGTACGGTTCAATCATGGATGGAGTCAGGCTTTCTCCATTGCCTGGGGTGAATAGGTCGTTTGCTGCCCCTACCGGGCGCAAGATCATGTTCTTGCCAATCCGCTCATCAACGCTTCCCATA
The DNA here is from genome assembly GCF_038070315.1 of Paenibacillus filicis. NCBI lineage: Bacteria > Bacillati > Bacillota > Bacilli > Caryophanales > Paenibacillaceae > Paenibacillus > Paenibacillus filicis. The sequence continues at coordinate 136,521 of NZ_JBBPCC010000005.1, forward strand.
CAGCCTCAAGGCATTCATCATAGTCCGGCAGCTCCTACTCAGAGGAATGGGCCGGGGGTTAAAGAAGCTTAGTGTACGGAGCCATTCATAGAGACGTCTGTTGCTCTTCGGACTGGAGACCCGGTCATCCGGCCGAAGCAGCAGAACGGATACTGCCGGCCTGAACCGACAGCACATGGGTCCAGGAGGCTATCTCATCCATCGCGGCCACATATTTATCCTCATGCTTCACCTGCAGGGTAAGCTGTATCACCATCACTGACATGCCGGTACCGTACGGCGTCTCGGACGGACTGGAGGTCATTTTCATATTGAGAATCTGAATGCCGTGTCCATGGAAGGCGGCTGTGATCTTCGTCAGCGATCCGGCCTGGTCGACCAGTTCGATCTCCAGCTCCCGGTTCCGGCGTCCCTTGAGATGCAGCTTCTCCAGCTTGTTCAATACATACAGACTGATGAGGACGAATAACGTACACAATAGCGCTCCCGTGATGAAGCCTGCTCCCACGCATAATCCAATGGCGGCGACGACCCACACCGATGCGGCCGTCGTCAGTCCCTTGATCATATTCCCGTTCCGCATAATTGCGCCTGCGCCGAGAAATCCGATGCCGCTGATCACCTGCGCCGCCAGACGGGCGGGGTCCGTTCGTACATTGGGCTCATTCACAAATTCGGAGAATCCGTACACGGAGAGCAGCATAATCGTCGTCGACCCGAGGCAGACCAGGATATGGGTGCGCAGGCCGGCCGCATGATTATTCCACTCCCGTTCCATCCCAATCAGACCGCCCAGCAGCGCGGACAGCATCAGGCGGACAAACAGTTCCCAATGCGTGATATACCAGATGTGTGCAGTCATGGCCTATCCGCTCATTCCTTTTCCCACAATTCCAGCTTGGGACGGGAATCCCGATTGGCGGCGTTCAGTCCAACGTAGAACGAACCGCATACTTCTTCCCCCCGGGCCGGGTAACTTCTCGATATCGAGACGGCCTGCCCTTCGGCAATCTCCAGCCGGGTTACACTATGCTCCTTGGCGACAATGAAGAATACCTGTCCATCCGCCAGGACGAGCGCCTGGTGGCCGCCGAGGCATACGACCTGGAGACCCGCGGCGTCCGTACCAGACGCCAAATCCGGCAGCAGCAGCTTGAACTCCCGCTGCCCATCCAGCGAGATCAGCTTGAGCTGCCCGTTCTCCCGCGTCAGCCCTGCCGCATATCCTCTCCAGGCGTCCCAGGTGAGGATTCCCGTTCTTCCAGCGGCAAATGCCCGCTCCTGCTCGCTATACACATACAAAATGCCTGTCCCAGACAAAGACCATAAGCTGCGCCCATCGGCGATCAGCGCCAGACTCGGCTCGGGCAGGTCCGCGACCTGTTCGGCCGACAGCTTACCCGACTCGTCTGCCGCACGAATCTTCCACAAGGCCGCGCCGACAGCGGCCCATACCCCATCCTCCGGATGCACGGCGATCGCGCTCACTTCCTCCGTCAGCCCGGAGGAGACCGTCGGCCAAGGTCCGTTCGCATCCCGGACAAACCGCCAAGGGTCCCGGGCGCTGCTGCAGCCGACGTGATTCCCCCAGGCCATCCAGATCCGCTCTCCCGTTACGGCGAGTCCCGCCAGCGCAGGCCCGATATGGACGGTGCCGAAGACGGCCTCGACTCGGGGCTCAGCCTCCCAAGTGAAGCCGTCCTCCGTGGATACGAGGCAGCGGTCTGCCGACAGGGGAACAAGGCCCCTTGCCATCGCCGGCGCTTCGCCTACGGACAGCGCATACTTGCGGGACAGCGCGACCTCGGTCTTCCCGATCAAGGCTGGCGGAGGGCCGTCATGGCTCCAGCTGCCCTCCTCCGTGACCTCACGCTTGATGTGGTCCAAAGTCCGGACACGTATGCCCTGCTCCCCGATATCCAGAATCCGCGATTGTCTCATCCCGTCGCGGGTAAATCCGGCCCCATGGACGCCCGTAATAAAGAAGTGCGTACCGAACCGGTACGTATGGGAATCCGGATGAATATGGCTCAAGTGATAATGCGCCGAGAACCACATGACGATCTCCGGGGTGTGCTTAAACAGCTCATACCAGCGGTACGGATCATGATTCTCATCCAGATAGGCATTGGTCGAACGTACATGCACGCGAGGTACGGTGCGCAGACCGCTTCCGACCGGAGGAGCATGCGTGAAGAAGATGACCGGTACGCCCGGACGCTCCTGGAGCTTCGACTTCAGCCAGTCGAACTGCTCATCGGTTGCGAACACCTCCTGCACATCATAGCAGGAATCCGGGCTTTGCGGCTCCGTCGAGGCGAAGAAAAACCGTACCTGCTCGTACTCCAGCACTCCGTAGGGCTTATCAAGGCCGAACATGTCCAGGAACCGGGTCTCGATGGTGCCCTTCGGCTGCTCTCCGTTCCCCGATTCGCACTCCAGATCATGATTGCCCAGGATCGGCCGCAGGGGGACGGCCGGGTATCTCAGGAAGCGTTCCGCCTCCTCCAGCCCTTCAATCCGGCCGATCTTACCCTGACTGCCGAAGTCGCCAAGTGGAATGATCAGATCAGGCCTAGAGGCCGCTATATCCTCCATAGCCGCTTGCGTCAGCCCGTAATCCTCCGGCTTCAAATGAAAGTCTCCCAGTATAACGATTCTCATCCAGAACGCACTCCTTTTCTATTAACCCTTGACCGCGCCAGCCGTAATCCCTTGGATAATATACTTCTGCATCAGCAGGAAGAAGATCACCATCGGAATAATCGCGAACGTCAGCGCCGCCATTGCGAGGCCGTATTCATTGTTGTACTCCCCGAAATAAATCGAGGATGCGAGCGGAATCGTCTTGTTCTTGGCCGAGGTCAGCATGATCAGCGGCAGCAGGAAGTCATTCCAGATCCACAAGGTATGCAGAATAGCGATCGTCGACGTAATGGGCTTCATCAGCGGAAGCAGGATGCGGAAGAACACGCCGAACACGCCGGAGCCGTCAATATGCGCGGCCTCCTCCAGTTCGCGAGGGATCGCCTTGATAAAGCCGTGATACAGAAACAGTGCGAGCGGGACGCCGAAGCCGCAATAGATGAAAATAAGTCCGTACAGCGAGTCGATCAGCCCCAGCTCCTTGGCGATCTTCACGAGCGGGATCATCAGTGTCTGAAACGGAATGACCAGTGACGACAAGATGCCCAGAAAGATGACGTTGCTGACAATGCCCGGCCTTCTGACGAGCTGATAGGCAGCCGCGGAACTGATCAGCAGGATGAACACGACGGAAGCCACCGTGATGATCAGCGAGTTCATGAATACCCCGGGAATGTTGATCTGATTCCATACGGTGATATAGTTGGCGAAGCTGAAGGTCTCGGGCAAAGCCCAGGCGGAACCCATAATTTCGTTGTAGGTCTTGAAGCCGTTGATCACGGTAATGTATAGGGGGAATAGAAACAACAGCCCCAGTACGATCATAATAAGCTCCAATCCTAATTTGCTCAAACCGTAAGACGGATTGTTCACATCTCCACCTCCTTGCGTTTCATAACGCCCACCTGCACGAGCGTAATACCGGCCAGAACGAGGAAGAAGATCACGGCCTTGGCCGCTCCGTACGTAAACAGATTCTTAACGAACGCATCGGAGTAAATCTGCAGCGCCAGTGATTCCGTGCTGCCGAACGGGCCGCCGCGGGTCAGAGAGTAGTTGAGATCGAACGCCTTGAAGCTGCTCGAGATCGCCAGGAACAGGCAGACGGTCATCGCCGGACGGATCAGCGGCAGCGTCACATGCCAGAGCCGGCCCCAGCGGCCCGCGCCGTCGATTTCTGCGGCTTCCAGCATATCCTTGGGCACGCCTTGCAGTGCAGCCAGATAAATGACCATGAAATACCCCGCGGAGTGCCAGACGGCTACGATCACCAGGGACCAGAAGGCATGGTCCTGGAGACTGAGCCAGTTCTTCGTGAACAGCCCCCAGCCCGTCGCCTTGCCGATCTCCCCGAACAGCTGGACGATGATGAACTGCCAGATGAAGCCGATGATGACCGATCCGATCACATGCGGCAGGAAAAAGCTCGTCCGGAGCACATTGCGGGTCTTCAGCGCCGTATTGAGCGCCAGCGCGAGCAGAAAGCCCGCTACGTTAAACAATAGCGTCGTGACGATGACATACTTAAAGGTAAAATAAAAGGATTTGAAAAAATCCTGGTCCTGCAAAAGCCGCTTGTAATTATTCAGTCCCGCCCAGCCGATATGACTGCTGATCCCGTTCCAGTCCTGGAAGGAATACACAACCGCCCGGATGAGCGGCACCAGGATAATCAGGACAAAAAAAATAACCGCAGGGGCTACAAACGCGGTATAAGTGAGGAATTGTCTGGTCGTGGTCCTCATGCCCGCCCTCCTTTTTCTTCTCGCTTAAGCTTGTTTACAGGCATGCCAAGTATGCGAGCAGGTGACCGGCCCTACAATCGCCGAAAACCTGCTCGCCCTGACGGATGCTATTTTTTCACGCGGTTATCCCAATCCTTCTGAAGCTCGGCAATCGCCTGGTCCCGGTTCGTTTGACCGCCGATGTAAGCCTGGAGCCGTTTCGGAGAATCTTCCTTATAGCCGACCGGCCAAGCATTCTGCGTCCAAGGAATGCCCTTGCCGCTTTCGGCATACGGCGCCATGTCGGTAGCGAGCGGCCCGAGCTCCGGGGTTGTTTTCAGATCCGTGAAGGCCGGAATGAACTTGAAGGAATCGACCAGATACTTTTGGCCGTTCGTATGCAGCCAGGTCAGGAACTTCTTGCTTTCTTCAATATTCTTGGAATTTTTGTTGATGACGTAGTATCCCGGTACCGAGATTGGCATTTTCGTTTCGGCCGCATTGTCGCTCAGCGGAAGCGCGAACATCCCCAGGTTGACCTTCGGATTCACCTTCTGGATCGGATCGATTGCCCAGACGCCGTTATGAATCATCGCCACCTTGCCGCTCGCGAAGTCGGAGACCTGACTGTCATAGCTGACGCCGATCGATTCCTGCCCGCTTCCGTACTTCATGGCCAGGTCCAGAACATTGAAGACTTCGTTGATATGAGGAAGATCCTTGAGCTTCATTTCGCCCTTCTCCAGCTTGGCGAGGGATGCCGCCGGATCCTTCTCATACGCGAACGCCAGATTCAGCAGATGATAGAGCGGGAACGTCTCCTGATAAGCTTCCTTATAAGGCTGGATGCCCGCCGCCTTCAGCTTCTCAGCCGTCTGCTGCAGCTCGCTGAACGTGGTCGGCAGCTTGTCGACCCCCGCCTTGGCGAACAGATCCTTGTTGTAGATGACGCCGAAGCCCTCGAAGGCCATCGGGAAGCCCAGCTTTTGCCCGTTGAAGGTCATGCCCTCGACCGTCATTGGAGAAACCTTCTGCATCCACGGCTCATTGGACAGATCCAGAAGATTCTCCGACCAAGACGCCATCGCGCTATAGCCCGCCGTCGTGAAAATATCCGGCGCATCTCCGGCGGCGAAGCGGGTTTTGATCAGCGTATTGTAGTCCTTAACGACTTGAACCTCGACGTTGACATTCGGATTCTGGGCCATATAATCGGCCACCATGGCTTTGACCTTATCCGTGATTTCGATTTTATTCTGCAGAATTTTAATCGTGGTTTTGTCACCGCCGGCGGTGCCTCCCGCACCCTGACTCGCGCCCGGCTCATTGCCTCCTGCGCAGCCTGCGGCCAAGACGGCCAGCATAGCGGCAGAGATGGACAGCAGCATGGATTGCCTGATTGGTTTTCTGTACCCCTTCATGTTCATTCCCCCAACATTGTGATCGCTGTACATGCTTCAGTCTACCGATCATCCGGAACTATCGTAAGAGAATATTTTAACCTAAAAGGGTAAAATCGGGACGGCGCCGTGAGCTACATATTCCGGTGCTCCTTGCGGTATTGAAGCGGGGATAGGCCGGTATGCTTCTTGAATACCTTGCTGAAATAATTTTCATCCGCGTATCCAAGCGTATTGGCCATCTCCGACACGGTCATCCCCGTATTCGCAAGCAGCATTCTGGCCTTGTCCATGCGCAGCTCGGTCAGATAGGTGATGACGGTGACCTTATAGATTTCCTTGAATTTTCTGGAAATATACCACGGATTGAAGTTGAAGCGGGCCGCAAGTGAGGAGAGGGTCACATCCTCCTGATAATGTCCGACGATATAATCTCGGATCGCCTCAATGCTGCGGATGCTTCCCTCCTCCCCGCTGCCGTCGATCAACGAGGACAGCAGGTCCAACAGCTGCCGCTCCCATGCCTCGAAGCTGGCGAGCCACAGTGGCATCATCGTGTTCATCGCCTTCATCTCCCCGGCGCTGGGCCGACCCAGCTTCTCCAACAGCAGATTCGCTTCATGGGTGAAGGCCTGCAGATCCTTCAGTCTGAGCGTTCCCCGATCCCTGACGCTCCGAGTAAAGGAGCCGATAGCACTGGCAGCAAGCCCCTTATCCTTCCGGTTCACAGCGGTCTCCAGCAATAGCCTCTGATCGCTCAGATGGGGCAGATCCGCAGTGGCCGCGTCACTCCCGTCCTCCTCCCGAAGCAGGTCAAACCGGAGCAGTGCGGTTCGCGCCTGCGCAATCGCCTCAGGCAGCTGCTCTACAGCGGACGTCCCTTCATCCGTGCCGATCAAGACCCGCAGCCCGAGCGTCCGCTGCCAGGAGGCTGCTATCTTCTCCACAAAGGAACGGTGGCGTCCACTGTCCGTGTTGAGATCCTCGGGACTCGTCAGCAGCAGCCACTGGTCATCGTCCAGCCGGCAGAAGTAGTGGGCGCCGTAACGGCTTACGATTTCATGGGCAATATTGTTGAGCGAGAACATCAACAGCTCGATATCTCCACGAAACCTTTCGTAGAGCAGCTCCGAACGGTTGACCGGCAGCAGCAGAGCGGCTTTCAGATACTTGTCCGGCAGCCCCCTGCGGGAGAAGACGCGGCGAATATCCTCGGTGAACGCCGTGTCGCCCTTAAAATAGCCCGTCAGCCTCTGCTCGTCCACCAGCGCATTAGCTCTGCGCAGCTTGTCCCCGGTTTCGATTTCCTTCTCCAGATGGCTCCACTGTTCATTCCATGCGGCGATTGCCCGCTCCAGCGCCTGCTCCAGCTCTGTCTTGCGGAAGGGCTTGAGCAGGTAATCCACGCCCTTGGCCAGCAGGGCGGCATGCGTATACGAGAAGTGGTCATAGCCGCTCACCACGATCACTTGGGTCTTCCTCTGCTGCTGCCGGAGACGGCCTAGCAGCTCCGTCCCGTCCATGCCCGGCATATTCATGTCGCAGAACAGAACGGCCGGATTATGGCGCTCGATCAGCTCCAGCGCCTCGCGTCCGTCCTCGCCGAACAGCACCTCCTCCACGCCGTATTGCTTCCAATCCACCGTCAGCATGATGCCTTCGCGCACATGCTCCTCGTCATCCACGATCAGCACTTTCACCGGGATCGCCTCCTGCCGTATGTTCTGTAGAGATGCCAAGCGATATGACTGTCGATGCATAGGGAGTGCTCTCCAGCTCCCACTCGAACCCGCTGCCATAATACAGCCGCAGACGGTACAGCACGTTCATCAGCCCGATTCCCTCATCCTTGCGATAAGGCTGGGCGCTCGCATATTCCGCCCTCATCTGCAGGATCGCCTCCGGCTCCACACCCTTCCCGTTGTCGATCACGCGGATCGTCAGCTTCTGTTCCACCAGCTCGATGCCGATATGAAGGGTGCCTGTACCTTTGCCCTTCTCGATGCCGTGAACGATGCTGTTCTCCACCAGCGGCTGCAGGATCATCTTCGGCACCAGCAGGTCCATCGCCTGAGGCGGGCAAGAGATCGAGTAGGATAATTTATGCTTGAATCTGCCCTTCTGCAGGGACAGGTAATCCTCGACATGTCGGATTTCCCGGTGCAGAGGCACATTCTCGGTCTTCAGATCCATGCTGTATCGCAGAATGGACCCGAGCTCCGTTAACCGGTCACTGATCTCGACGACGCCGTTGCGCAGGGCGAGCGTGCCGATCGACTGCAGCGTATTGTAGAGAAAGTGCGGATTGATCTGCGCCTGCAGCATCTTCAGCCGGGCCGTCGAGATTTCCAGCCGGCTCCGGTATTCCTTGATGACCAGCTCATCCAGATTGCGGATCATCGTCTGGAAGCGCTGCTCCAGCACCCCGAGCTCGTCGGTATGCCTGGGAACCGGCTCCATCTTGTAGTTGCCTGTCTCCACCTGCCCGATCATGCGCAGCAGACGCTTAATCGGCGCAATCGTAATGAACGACAGCGTGGCCGCCAGCACGATGACGAAGGCAATTGCCAGCAGTTGGATGACCAGGACGCGATTGAGCATCTGGTTCGCGGATTCGTTGATCGTCTCGCGCGGCACGAACTTCACCATCAGCAGCGGCAGCTCCTTGTACTGCTCCTTCTGGTAGATAAAGATGCCCTGCCGACCGTTAAACTCGCCGGAGAGAGAGCCGGACGCGGACGTAAAGCCCTGCTGATCCAGATCGACGACCGACTGCTCCAGGCCGGACGTATACAGCAGACGGTTCTCATCGCGGATATATAAAAAAATGACCTCGCCCTTCTCCGGCTCGGACAGCGGCCTCATCAGCGAAGCCAGCTTATCCAGTCCCACATAGAGCGACGTTACCCCGAGTACGGTCGGGGCCGGATAGTCGATAAGCATCCGGTGCATCGCCAGCACCTTCTCCTTGCCGATCTGAGTGACCTCGAACTCCTTGGTCTCATCCCACTGCGACTTCACGGCAGGGACGGCAATATCGGAGAACGAAAGCTTGGCCCCGAGCTCGACATTGTCCTGGAGGGTAAACGCCTGATTAATCTTGCCATTGATATAGCGTACCGCGCGCATCTCAGAGCGGCTTCCGTACAATTTGTTCAGCTGCTCGCGGATTTGCACCACCAGCAGCGGCGATACCTCCGTCTTGCGCAGATTGCTCATCAGCTCGTTGTCCTGGTAATAGCCGACCGAATCTAGCGTCAGCTCCTGCAAATACCGCTTGACCTGATCCATCCCGAGGCTCATCGTCTTCTGATTCAATTCGATCGTCTTCTGCTCCATCCCCTGGGAGGTGCTGTGATAGGAGACGATATTGGACAGTGAGAACGGGATGACGGATGCGAGCAGCATCCCGATCAGTAATTTGGCAAACAGACTTTGTTTGATCCACATCTGGTTACTCTCCTTGGAGTTTGACTCTATACTTGAAAAGCTTTTCATATAAGTCCGCAACAAATCATCACGCTCCCGGACGGCACGCCAAGCCCTAACAGCCTGGCGGCGCCCGTACGGCTAGTTCCGCTTGCCGACCGTATCTCTCACGATGAGCTCATGCGGCAGCACGAGGCTTTCCTGGGGCATGAGCGGATGATCCAGCGTGCGGAAGAGCATAGCGGCCGCTTCATGCCCCATCCGGTACACAGGCTGGGCGACAGTCGTGAGCGCCGGGGTGACCATGCGGGCCAGCTGAAGGTTATCGAAGCCGAGCACCGAAACCTGCCGGGGCACGTCGATGCCCCGCCGCAGCAGGAAGGCCGACGCACCGACCGCCATCGCATCGCTCGCCGCGAAGACGGCGGTCAGGTCGGGGCTTCTCCCGAACAGGCTGCGCATCGCCTCATAGCCGCTGTCGAAGTCGTAGGCGCCCAGCGCGACCCGGTCCTGCGTGAGCGTCAGACCCGCTTCCAGCAGCGCAGCCTGAAAGCCCTCGTACCGGGGGCTTCCGGCGATCGGGTCCTCCAGGGGGCCGCTGATCATGCCGATAGCCTCGTGGCCGTTCTTGATCAGGAACATCGCTGCATCATACCCGGCCCGGTAGTTATCGACCGTGACGGACGGCCAGCCGCCCGCTTCGCTGTCTGTAGCCGCGAGTACGACTGGCACGCGCAAATCCTCGAAGGCTTCCCGGTACGTCTCTGTCACTGGGGAGCTGACGAAAATCAGCCCGTCGATCCGTTTCTTCTGGAAATAGCTCATGTATTCAAGAAATCGGGATTCATCCTGATCGGTATTACAGATCATCACATTATTTTTCTGCGCCCGGGCCACATCCTCGATCCCCCGGAACAGCTCGGCATAGAACGGGTTGGTAATATCGGGAATAATCGCCGCAATCGTCCGGGTCCGCCTGTCTCGCAGTCCGGAAGCGAACGGATTGGGCTCATAGCCCAGCTCCCGGATGACCCGCAGCACCTTCTCTCGCTTCTCCGGGGCGACGGACTGCGGATGGTTGACCACCCGGGAGACGGTCGAGATCGAGACCATGGCTTTCTTCGCTACATCGTGAATCGTGGGGTTCAACGTCGACTTCCTCTCTTGTACATCACCGGTAACCGGTTTCCTGAAAAAATTATAAGGGACAACGGACTAAAGTGAAAGAAAAAACAAATTCCTCTTGGCAAAGGCATGCCGGATAAGCAATAATAGGAATCGAAATCCTCTGAAAAGCTTTTCACACTTTCAAGAAACGGAGTGCTGTTTATGATGGTGCAAACTTGGTGGAAGGAAGCCGTCGTGTACCAGGTGTACTGGCGCAGCTTCATGGATACGAACGGAGACGGCTGCGGCGATCTGCAGGGACTGCTTGGCAAGCTGGATTATATCCGCGATCTCGGGGTCGATGTGATCTGGCTCAACCCGGCCTATACGTCGCCGGACAAGGACAACGGCTACGATATCTCAGATTACTATAGCCTGATGCCGAAGGCCGGATCGATGGAGATCTGGGAGACGCTGCTGTCGGAGATTCACCAGCGGGGCATGAAGCTGATCATGGACCTCGTCGTCAATCATACCTCGGATCAGCATCCCTGGTTCCTGGAGTCCCGCTCCTCACGGGATCATGCCAAGCGGGACTGGTACATCTGGAAGGACCCGAAGGACGGCCGGGAGCCGAATAACTGGCGCTCGTACTTCTCCCCCTCCACCTGGACCTGGGATGAGCAGACCGGACAGTACTACTTCCATTCCTTTGCCGTGGAGCAGCCGGATCTCAACTGGGCGAATCCCGAAGTGCGCGAGGCGATCTATGCGATGATGCGATACTGGCTGGAGAAAGGAATCGACGGCTTCCGCCTGGACGCGATTGCGCTGCTGGCGAAGCCTGAGGGTTATCCTGACGCGTCCGATCCGCAGGATATCCGGTACTTGACCAATAATCCGGGCCTGCACGAATATCTCCGGGAAATGAACGAGCAGGTACTGCGTCATTTCGATATCCTGACGGTTGGCGAAGCGGCATTCGTTTCCCCGGAGGAAGGCCTGAAGTACGTCGGGGAGGACCGTCAGGAGCTACATACGCTGTTCCACTTCGAAGTAGCCGATGAGATGCCGAGCTGGGACATGCTGCGGTTCAAGGAGATTCAAACCCGCTGGTACGAGGGGCTGCAGGGCAAGGGCTGGAATTCGCAATTCTTGAACAATCACGACCATACCCGTCAAGTCACGCGCTACGGCAGTGACGGCAAGTACCGTGTGCCATCGGCCAAGCTGCTGGCGACGATGGTACATACGCTGCCGGGGATGCCGTATATTTATCAGGGCGAAGAAATCGGGATGACCGGCGTCCGCTTCCCGTCGATCGACGACTACGACGATATCGCGATGAAGAACCGTTACCGCGAGGAGGTCGGCAAGGGCCGGGATCCAGAGGCCGTCTTCGAGAGCCTGCTGCCGCTGAGCCGGGACAATTCCCGCACGCCGATGCAATGGGATGATTCCCCTAACGCTGGCTTTTCGACGGGAACGCCGTGGATCAAGGTCAATCCGAATTACAAGGAGATCAATGTCAAGCGCGATCTGGAGCAGCCGAATTCCATCTACCGCTATTATCAGCAGCTCATCGCGCTCCGCAAGGCCAATAAGGTGATGGTGTACGGCGACTACCTGGATCTGTCCGCAGGCGACCCGCATCTGTATGTATATACGCGCACCTGGGAAGGAGAACGCTGGCTGGTTATTCTGAATCACGCGGATCACGACACGGCCTTCACCCTGCCGGACGGCTTCGAGGACGGCAAGCAGGAGCTGGTGATTGCCAATTATGACGATGTGCATAGGGACGACCGTATTGCACAGCTCGCGCTCCGTCCGCATGAAGCACGGATTTACCGCTTCTAGGCTCGCCGGAAACAGGTGGGCTCGATGCAGCCGGGTAGGTTGCTTACCTCCACGTAACTAACTGAAAAACATTTCAGCTCTTTCAAGCGCTGTCCCCTTCGCTTATGATAGAGAAGGAAGATTTCGTATCGCAGGGAGGACATGAAATGAAACAACAGCCACTGTCCCATTGGGACATCTCAACCAGCCGTCTGGTGCTCGGATGTATGGGGCTCGGCGGGGAATGGAACCGTGACCCGTATACCGAAGCCGATGTGAAAAAAGCCGAGGAAGCGGTCGAAGCCGCCCTCTCGATCGGCATCTCCATGTTCGACCATGCCGATATTTACCGGATCGGTAAAGCCGAGTCCGTCTTCGGCGAAGTGCTGAAGCGTAATCCGGGGCTGCGCGAGAAGATCGTAATCCAGTCCAAGTGCGGCATCCGCTTCGCTGACGGCAGCGGGCCTGGCCGCTTCGACTTCTCCAAGGAGCATATCCTGGCGTCCGTCGACGGCAGCCTGCAGCGACTGGGCATCGATACCCTCGACATCCTGCTGCTGCACCGTCCCGATCCGCTGATGGAGCCTGAGGTCGTCGCCGAGGCGATCCAGACGCTGCGCGAATCCGGCAAGGTCCGCCGGTTCGGCGTGTCCAACATGAACGTGTCGCAGATCCGCTTCCTGCAGCAGGCAAGCCCTGAGCCGTTCATCGTCAACCAGCTCGAGATGAGTCTGGCCAAGCTGGACTGGGTCGATCAGACGGTGCACGTAAACCAGAAGGCCGGCACGTCCGTGCACTTCGGCGAAGGCCTGATGGAGTTCTGCCAGACTGAGCATATCCAGATTCAGTCGTGGGGACCGCTGGCCAAGGGCCTGTTCTCCGGTCAAACGCCGGAGGATGCGCCTGAGAACGTGCTGGCTACGGCCAAGCTCGTCCAGGAGCTGGCTGCAGCCAAGGAAACGACGCCGGAAGCGATCGTGCTGGGCTGGCTGATGAGACATCCGGCGCTCATCCAGCCGGTGATCGGCACCGCCAACCCTGGACGCATCCGTGCTTGCGCGGACGCCGAGCGCCAGGCTTCGCTGATGACGCGCGAGGAATGGTACGCGCTGTACGTCAGCTCGCGCGGCGTTCCGATGCCGTAAAGAAAGGCTTTACGAGAACCGGCCCTGTCCGTTGGATGGACAGGGCCGGTTTTTACATTTGCTATTTTAATGGAACAAGGAGTCATTGGATTACTCCGTGTTCCATTCATCGGTAGACGCCCACATATCGGGGAAGCCGCCCTCCGCTCGCGATGATTCTATGCAGATTACGTAAGGGCTTTCACTTTATCGTAAAGATTTCAGCTTACTCGTAATTCTTTAATTGCGGGCAATCCGGGTGCAGCTGCATAAATTCGATACGGTTGCCGTCCGGGTCTTTGGCCCAGCATTGGTAGTTGAAATCAAGTCCCTGCTTGGGCTCAACATCGAGGGTCACGCCTTGGCTCTTGAGGTGGTTAGCGATTTCATGAATGTCATAGACCTCGAGACACAGATGAGCGTAGCCTACCGTCTTGCCATCCACCTCCACCTGCTTCTCGCCGCCGTAGAACAGCTCGATAAACTGCCCTTCGCACACCTTCAGGTACTGGATCCAAGGCTCATTGGTATCCGGCTTTCTCAGCTCGAATATTTTCTTAAAGCCCAGAATATCACAGTAAAAATGCAATGACTTGTCCATATCCTTTACCGTATACGCGCTGTGCCCGATCCCTTTAATCATGTTCAAGTCCTCCTCTGATTTGGCTGCATGGAAACCCTCTTGCCTGACTGGCATGAAGATGGAAGATGATCCTTCCCTGTTCTACTTTACCGCTTAATCATCCGGCTGTATATGCGTAAACGCTAGCAGACTCTCCTCCATCTCATTTTTTCATGAATTCTATCCCCCCCGGCTTGCGGCTTCCATATGGTGAACGCGTGTTTATTGTTAAATTAGCAAAGCTTTGTAAAGGTGTCCTTTTAAAATGAAAGCGTTTTAAAGCATGGCCTCACGTCAAAAAGCCCTGCGGGCACGTACCGCAAGACAGCTTGATCCATAGCTTGAAATTCATATCCGGTCAGCATTCTTGCCGGGACTGACGCTCCCCCAGCATGCTTCCGAGCGACCCTACCAGATCCGTCCAGGACACCAGCTGCACGCTTGCCGGAAAACCGGCATGGGCGGCCGTGACCGAGCACTTGTAGGCCTCATCGATCTCGTATTGTCTGAAGCATTGGAAGCCCGTGTGGAACCCTTCTGCTTGGAAATAAATCCCGGCTTCATTCACACGGAACGTAAACAGATTGAGCGGAATATGCAAGCCATGCCCTTCCGCTTTCACGAAGCTTTCTTTCAGCGTCCACAGATCATAGAAGTAGGCCAGCTGCTCCTCCTCTCTCTTATCCAGCAAATCCAGATATTCCTGCTTGGAAAAGAAGCTGCGGGCCACTCTGAAATCGATCGGCGCAATCTGCTCCACATCGATGCCAATCGGCTCCGTATCCAGCGCACAGACCACCCACTTGCCGGCATGGGAAATATTAAAGTGAAACTCATCAGAGTTGGTTAAGTAAGGCTTACCGTAAGCGGTTCTCTTGAATCGCAGCTCGCTGTTTGCAAGCTTCAACCGGCTGCAGGCCTGCCATCGGACCATTAATTCCCCGAACAAGCCGCGAAGCATATCTTCCCTTTTCATAAAACGGAGCAGCTCATGCCGCTTCTCGGGGCCGACCCAGTCCAGAAGTTCAGGCAGGTCTCCGGCGGAGAACAGCTCGCCCACATGTAACGCATATAGCTCCATCAATAGACATACCTCGGAATCATAGAATAATCAACTTAAAACTTACTAAAAATTAGGTAAATTATTAAGATAATTCTACCATCTCCATCTGCTGAATGCTATCGGTTTTGTTACATTTACTGCCATTATTGTGATTTTTCACACTTCCCTCACAAAATTAATAATTGGTTAAGAAATAGATAACGGATGTTTAATGTGAATGTGCGAAGCCGTATTTTACAATGCAAATGTAAGCAAGCGACAACCACAAACACGAATAAAGAGGAGATGGCCAAGCATGAAACTTCTTACCACTGCAGCAGGAATTCTGGTTCTATCAACGGCTTTGGCAGGATGCGGTGCCGCTGGTACTGCCGCTACCGGGAGCAAGCCTCCCACTCAAGCTGAAGCACCCAAAACGGAAACCGCGGTAATGCCAACTGCGAAAGCTGAACAAGAGATGAAACAAGGAACAGCCGGGATGATGGCCAAGGTTGGCGTGCTGACCGGCAGCGGCAATGAGAAGTCCGAGGGCAATGTAGAAATCAAGGACGGCAAGGTCATGCTGACTAACTTCAAAACCGCCAAAGGCCCTGATCTGCACATTTATTTAACTAAGGGTAAGGACGTGCAGACGGGCAAAAAACTGGGTAAATCGATCTGGACAAGTCCGAGCAAACCTTCGACCTGGCCGGCGCTAACCTAAGCGACTACGATTCCGTCATCATTTATTGCGATAAAGCCCACGTCACCTTCGGCGCTGCCGACATCATGTAAACTCAGCACAAAGGGTACCGCTCTGTTAGTGAGTATGAGCATGGTACCCTTTTGATGAAGGGGGCTTTATAATAATGAGAGGATTTGCACGATGGGCCGGCTATGCGTTTAGTGCGGCCCGGATTTTATCTGGATGGATGTGGCTGAAATCGGGGTATGATAAATGGTCGGGTGGCTTTGGCGTAGAAAGCCTGATCCCGGTCATCGCGACCAACCGGGATACGCCGGCCTGGTACAAGACTTTCTTCGCCCAGGTGGTGAGTCCGCTGGCGCCGGTCTTTGACGCGGTGATCCCTTGGGGTGAGATGCTGATAGGGCTCGGCTTGATCGTGGGCTTATTCATCCTGCCTGCCTTAATGATGTCCGTATTCGTGAATGCCAACTATATCCTAGCCGATATGATCTTTACGTATCCGACGGATATTCTGGTGGCCACGCTGCTCCTAGCAGCTATGAGGCTTACTTCCTATGTCAGCCTGGAGCGCCGGCTTTTCCCAAAATGGCTGAAACGCCGGGAAGCTGTTACTTGAAGGATGTGAGGTTACTTGCTCTCCATATTGATTATTGACGATGAGCAGCCGATCGTAGATATTTGTCAGTTGTATTTGCAGAATGAAGGTTATACCGTATACACGGCCAGCAATGGGGAAGAAGCGGAGAAAATTGTTAACAGCGTGCCGCTCGACTTCATGATCATCGATGTGATGATGCCTAAGAAAAACGGCTATGAGTTCATAGAGTCACTCCGCAGTCAAGGATTCGACATTCCCTTCTTGTATCTGACCGCCCTGAATCAGGAGAAGGATACCCTGTACGGCCTGGCTCTCGGGGCCGATGATTATATGACCAAGCCATTTAGTCCTCGCGAGCTGGTCTTTCGGATCAAAAATATTATCAAAAGAGCGAAAAAAGCGAATCCTCGCCCTGTCGCTTTCCTCAAGGAAGGTGAATTGTATCTCAACCGTGAGGAACGAGTGGCCAAGCTTCGCGACGAGCCGCTGGAATTGACGAACAAAGAATTCGATCTGCTGTGGTTCCTCGTCCAGGAGAAGCATCGCGTCATCTCCAAGTCTGAATTACTCAAGCAGGTATGGGGCTATGAATACTACGAGGATGCAAATACCGTCAACGTGCATATCCATCATCTACGCGAGAAGCTAGGGCTGCGGGCCGGACAGGAGCAGATGTTTATAAAAACCGTGTGGGGACTTGGCTATCAGTTCAAGAGGGAAGGAGAGACGCCATCATGAAGCTGCGCACAGTCGTCCTGCTCTCCTATCTGATTAGTCTAGGGATCGTGACTCTCCTCCTCTATGCGGCCTATAAACAGATGTTCCTCGATTATGACAGACTGACCATGGCTATGATGATTACCGTCTCATCCAGCGCATTGTCTTTACTGATCAATTCCTTCTTCATCTTCCCCATGACGCGGGTCATCTCCCGGTTGAACGACCAGAGCCGGGAAATTGCCGGGGGCCGGTACGACCAGCCGCTCACCGAAAGCCGGGTGCTGGAGCTGCATGAGCTTGCCGAGTCCCTGCATGAGATGGGCCTGGAGATCCAAAGTAAGATCAGCGCGCTGCAGGAGGAAGAACGCCGCCGCAACGAGCTGATTGCGAATCTGTCCCATGATATTAAAACGCCTATTGCCTCCATTCGTTCATACTCAGAAGCCTTACTGGATCAATTGGTGACCGACCCTGCCGATGTTCATAATTATTTGTCGTGCATCGGGCAGCAAACAGAGCGCGTAGCTTCCTTGGCCAATGAACTGCTGGCGGTTGCGGCCATCGATCAGAAGGAAATCGTCTTAAAGCCGGAGATGGTCTGGATGGATCAGCTTCTGGTCGATACGCTGCAAAGCTTCGAGGCCCAGATTCTGCGGGAAAACCGGCCGGTCGACGTTCAAATCTGCAAAGCATGCGAATCGCTTTATACCGATAAGGTTTGCATGCAGCGTATTTTATATAATTTGCTGGGCAATGCGATCAAGTTTTCTAATCCGGGGACCGGCCTCAAGCTTCATGTCCGATGCGATGAAGTTTATATGTATATAGACGTAATCGACGAGGGATTCGGAATCCCCCAGCGTGAAATAGACCGAATCTTCGAACGGTTCTATCGGGTAGAAAAATCACGCAATCCTCAGTACGGCGGCTCCGGTCTTGGGCTTGCCATTGCCAAGGAACTGACGGAGTTTATTCAAGGCAAACTCACGGTTTCTTCCACGTATTCGGTCGGAACCACCTTTACTGTTCAGATTCCTCGCCGCCTGGAGCTAAACTATCCATAATCTATCCAGAAAGATGTCACCCTCCTCCCCGCTTCTCCTCGTCCTTGCAAACATAATAAGGGTCACGCCCCGGGCCTCAGGATGCCTCAGGGCGTGACCGCTATGTTCGGCCCGATCCGTCGCTTGGGCGAAACGGACCGGGTATCGTTCGTTATAAAGGTTTACCGGTGATTGTACACGCGGTAGATCAGGACAGCCGCCTCCGCTCTAGTCGCGCTTGCGAGCGGACTCAGCTGCTGGCCGTCTCCTTCCACGAGGCCGCTCTTGACGAGGGCCGCCACGCTCGGCCGGGCGTAGGACGACAAGCTCGACTCATCCGCGTAGCCGGCCAGATCGGCCTCCGTGCCTGCGGCCAGCGTCTTCTGGGCTGCCGTCAGCGCTCGGTGCATCATCGTCATCATCTCCTGACGGGTGACCGGCTGCTCCGGCAGGAAGCCGCCTTGATCCGTCCCGGAGACGATGCCCAGCCGGCGTGCCGCCGCCACCGCTTCGGCATAATAAGCGTCGGCGCCGACGTCGGAGAAGGCGCTATCCCCTTCGGTCTTGGCATTCAGCCCCAGCGCACGCATCAGCAGCAGTAGGAAGTCTGCCCGCTTGACCGGCTCTGCAGGCGCATAGCTGCCGTCTGCCGTGCCGGTGACGACGCCCTTGGCCGCCATTACCTCTACCGCATGCTTAGCCCAGTCGTAGCTGTCTAGGTCGCCGAAGGCCGGATGGACATGGACGACCGCGTAGGTGCCCAGCTGTGTCGTCTGCCAGAAAACCGTTCCGGTGGCTGGATCGTAGCTACCTGTCGGCACAGGCGTCAGCTCGCCCGCCTTGCCGAGCAGCCGCACGGCGAGATGCTCCAGGCTTGCCCGTTCTCCGGAAGCCGGCGTGTACGGTACGGACACAGTGACAGGGTGGTCCGGATTGCTCCACGCGACGGCGTTGCCGTCGATCAGAGCCGTCAGCTCCAGAACCGGCCGTCCGCCCACAGCCGTTCGGGCGGCCTGATCCAGACTCCCGGCGCTCAGGCTGCGCAGCGACAGGGCGATCTCCCGCTTGCCGGCTGCTTCTGCCGTGCTCCACATCTGGGAGCTGACACGAATCGTTCCAGCTCCCGTGACCAGCTCGATGTCTCTCGCAGGCTCACCGGAAGCCAGTGCCTCCGCCGGCAGAATGACCGTGTACCCGGCCGCTTCCCGCTGGACCGGCACTTCGATCTTGATCCGCTTGGACGCCTGGGCCGCTTGCTTCCAGGCCTCGCCGCCGATCGTGACTGCCGCCAGTCCGGTGGCTGCGTCAAGCTTCGG
Organism: Paenibacillus filicis; assembly: GCF_038070315.1. Taxonomy (NCBI): domain Bacteria; kingdom Bacillati; phylum Bacillota; class Bacilli; order Caryophanales; family Paenibacillaceae; genus Paenibacillus; species Paenibacillus filicis. The sequence continues at coordinate 155,840 of NZ_JBBPCC010000005.1, forward strand.
CTCGGCAGCGACGATCGTGCCGGCAGGACGAGCCGGACCCGGCGCAGGCTTCTCCGGCGCCGCAGGGGCAGCCGGTCCGCTTCCGCTGCCGTCGCTTTCGCCACCGCTGCCGGACGAAGAAGTCGTCACCGTCACGGACGGGCCAGCCGTGCTCCAGTTGCCGGCCGCATCGCCGGCTTCGATCTTGAAGGTATACGCCGTGCCGGACGACAGCCCGGTCACCTCGTAGCGGTTCACACCGGCAGGCACCGTAGCGAGCAAAGCGTCGCCCCGGTACACCCGGTAGGCCGTCACCGCGTTCGCATCCTTCGCATCCGTCCAGCTCAAGGTCAGGCTGCCGCTTCCAACCTGCGAAGCCGTCACCGTGCTATCCGCGGGCCATGCCGGCGCTTCTGTGTCGACAGGCGGCTCGTCCGGTCCTTCGCCCGGCAGAAGACGATACGTCATACCGGCCACGGTGTCGAACGTGTAGACGATCTCGGCCTCATGATGAGGCGCCGTTCCCTTGCGAGCCGGAACGGCCTTGCCGTTCGCATCGACCACATGCAGCCCTTCCGCCCATGGGGAAGCGATGGAAGCCGTCTTGCCCGCTTCGCTGACAATCTCGACATGCTGTACCTTCCGCTCAGCCCCGCTGTACGCCGAGCTGACGACGAACGCACCCTTCTCGCGCAGCCGGGCGAAGGAAGCATCCCGGTTCTCCAGCCAATTCGGGAATACCTTCATGATCCCCTGATCGCTCAGCAGCATCATGTTGTTGATAGCCTCGGTGGCGCCGCTCTTCTCCGCGCCGTGGAAGTCCGAGTCGTCCTTGATCGTCAAGTTTTTCTGCATCTGCTCTTCGATCGTTTTGGCAAAGTTCGTGACGATGGATTCGGCCGGATACCGGACATTGACCGCATTGGCGAAAATTTTCGGGAAGTTGTTGTACTGGCTCCACGCCCCGTTCTTGCCGCCGCCGATTCCTTCCTCGACGAATACGTCGATCGTGTCCTTCGCCACCTGCAAATCCCGGGCGGACGAGTAATAGCCAAGCTGCTCGCCAGGGATGACGCTTTCCATGGGCAGGATGTTACCGTCCCACGGGATCGGCCTGGACAGATCCTCCCACTTGTCCTGGTTCCAGTGCTTCTCCGCCAGCGAGAAGATCGTTCTTCCCTTGTACTGGGCGGTCGGCTGCGGAGCGAGATGCTCCAGAATATGCTTCCACTGCTCCCGCTTGTCAGGGTCGACATTCAGCTCTTCGCTGGCCTGGATGGCGCTCGCCAGCGCGTTTTTGAGCAAGGCCAGATCGACGGCCGCATTGGTGCCCCAGGAGCCCTCATTATAGGCGCTGTAGAGCACGAACTTGCCGTCCTCCTGCTCCAGCCAAGGCTCGTACAGGGCGATGCTTTTTTTCAGATAATCGTACATGACCGGCAAAAACGCCTTGTCCTGCGTAAAGTTGTAGTATTCGATCAACGGATAGGAGCTGAAGATCGCATCCAGCAATTGACCGTAGTAGCTGTAGCTCCGCTCCAGCTTCATGCCCCATGGGCCGATGCTGACCGGGTAAAGCAGCGCGTCCGGAATGCCGTGGATCGGATCGAAGTCGCCCTTGGCGATCTTCGCCTCCACGAATTCGCGTACCTTCGCCCCATGAGCGCCTTCGCCGATATGCAGGAGATGCTCCGTGGAGGCTGCGTTCTTCAAGCCGTTCTCCTTGTAGTCCAGAATCGCGTCGGTGGCCGGCTTGCCCATCCAGGTGCGGTTGCTGGAGTTCACGCCGTAGAACGTCGCGATAAAGTTATAGTTCAGGTGGTAATCGGAGCTCCATTGGGAGCCGTCCGTCGTGTGCCACAGGCTGTACAGACCCGGGGCGACCTTGCCCTCGCGTATGCTGGAGCCGAGAACGTACTGGGCCGCATAGTAATACTTCGTCAATGTATCCAGCCTCGGATCGCTCGTATCCATCAGCACATAGGAATCCAGCCAGAACTGCTTCCACCAGTCCAGATGCTTGCCGTGCAAGGCTTGAACGGCATCCGGCGTGTTTATACTGTCCAGCAGGCGCAAGGCCTCTACCTGCGGCTCCGCGCTCTGAAGCAGCGTGCCCCGGTAATCGTAGGTGCGTCCGCCGCCCCCGACGCCCGTGACCACGTAGACCGTCTGGCCCGGCGCGAGCGCAAAGTCCAGATTGCCGGTGCCCTTCTCTCCGTCGATCGCGAGCTCTACGCCATTTGCCCCGATGATCTTGGCAGCCAGCGCCGCCTTGGAGATATGCGCGTTCACGTCATTCGTATCCCGGCTGTCGATCGTCGTCTGGCGGGTCACCACGGCGCTGTTCGACTCGCGAGATGCCGTCACCGGAAACTGCGCATTGCCGGCCTTGGCCCATACCTGAGCCTGCAGCTGCACGGGGGCATCGCTGCGCGAGGTCAGCTCGGTGACGATTACATTGTTCACCGCCGAGGTCCAAGTCCGCATCTCGAGCGGCAGCTGGCCCAGGTCCGTCTCGGTGCGGATTTCCGCCTGCAGGATGTCCTGGATTTCATGCAGCTTCCCTTCCGGCTTCGACTTGACCAGACCGGGCACGCCAAACAACGAAGCCTGTGCAATCACCGGCTCGCCGCCCGCCGTCACACGAACGTAGCGTGCCGTAAAGGAATCCGTCGTCACATCCACCACGGTACTTGTGTTACCCGTCGTATGGCCGACCGTCTGCCAGGCGGACCCGTCCTCGCTGGCCTCCACAAGCACATCCTGTCCGCGTGTTAAGCGGACGACATAGCGGGAGATCTCCGAGCTGTGTCCGAGATCGTACAGCTTGACCGCCTCGCCGACCGGTCCGCCGCCGTTGTCTCCCGGCGCAGCCTCGTCGAACAGCTCGAACTGACCGATGCGCGCCCGTGGATTCTCTACGGAATTCTGCGTATTGCCCTGCGTGCCCGCCGTGATATGCAGCCGCACGTAGCGCGCCGCCGCCCCGGGCTCCAGCTTGACGTCCGTCGTCGAGGCGCTGTTGCCCGTCACGGTATAGACGTTCTCCCAGACGGAATCGGTCGTATTTCTCGCTTGCAGCTGGAAATCCTTCGTATTGTTCTCCGTCTCCCCGGGACGCGCTGCGCCGTCATGACGCACGACGAAGCGGTTGAACGCCTTCGTCTGGCCCAGATCGACCTCTAGCCACCACGGTCCCGGCTGGCCGTCTCCATGATAGCCACTCGTCCAGCCTTCATAGCCGGAGTTGGCGCTCCAAGCACCGTTCACGGCCCGATCCGGCGTCAGCGTGTAGTGGGACCCGCTCGCGGTCACCGGCCGGTTCAGCGTCAGCGATGCCGGCGATTGTCCCGGAGCCGGAGTCACCGGCGGCTGCGGCGCCAGATCCGGGTTCAGGTACAGCTCGAACTGGCCGATGCGCGCCCGCGGATATTGCCTGGAATCGTCGTTCGTCTCCTGAGTTCCCTGCATGACGTACAGGCGCACATAGCGGGCCGTGACTGGCGCCGGCAGGATGATGTCCGTGATCGTCTCGCGGTTGCCCGTGACTGTATACGCATCCGTCCAGGCGTTGCCGTCCGCGCTCGTCTGCAGCTTGAAGCTTCGGGTCACATTGGGGACCTCATTCGGGCGGGCCGCAGCGTCATGGCGCACGACGAAGCGGTTGAAGGTCTGGGCCTCGCCTAGATCGACAGCCAGCCACTGCGGATTGCCGACCGGCGATACCCAGCCCTCGTAGCCGGACGCCCACTCGCCGTTCACGGCGCGGGAGGCCGAGAAGCCCGAATGATCGGCGCTCGAGGTCGCCGGCTTCCGGTAAGCGAGCGAGGTCTTTTGCGGGTCCTGATGCTGAGACACCTGGGCTTTTTTCTGAATCGTCAGTCCCCCAATCGGCATAGGGGAACCATTATACGCCCAGAAGTCCCCCTTGGAGATGTAGAAGGTTTTGGAGCTTCCGTCCCCGCCGGAGGTCACACCTATATCGCCGTTACCGAGCAGCGCCGTCTTGGGCATCGTGGTGACAAAAAGCCCTTCGTACTTCGTATCATTCCATTCGCCGTAATATTTCGAGATGACATTTTGCAGCTTGGTCCACTCATCCTCTGGCCTGACGGAGACCGGTGCGCCGGGAGCCGCCTGCACGCTTCCCCCTCCAGCCAAGCAGAGTGCCAGCGCCAAGGACGACACGCGTTTGATGCCCTTAAATGTTTTCATTCCGTCACCTTCCTTCTGCAATATGAATATATCATTTCTGAATCCGCTTCCAAACGAAAAGTTAGGAAAGGGCGAAACTCCAGCCTCTTCCTTGTCTCATCCCTGCATCCCTACTCCCCCCTGTTCATCGGTAGTCGGATAGTCGCCCTTCCCGGTATACCCGAAATAAAGATAGCGCTTACATCTAAGTGCTGATGCATCCAGCATGCATGCGGGCTCATCCCCCTTAGTCAAATATGTATCCATGAAATGATACAAACAACATAATCATGTATCATTTATCATATCATCATCATAATATCAAATATTATCTGTGTCAACGATATTCACTTAGTTTAGTTATATATAATACAGTTGATACAATAGTTCAAAAAATCAGCCTTAATCGGCTGATTTTCGGTTTCATAGCTATTTAGCTTGACTTAAAGCGCCCTCGCTTTGCTGATAGAACAGGACGCCGGTCTCAATAAAGATGCCCCGGCGGCTGTCGCGCTTGAGCAACTCCTCCGCGCAAAGCTCCTTGATCGCTTTCCCACGTGTTCACGCTAACCCTGTAGCTGTCGGCAAAATCACGGCTCGAGGGCAAGCGCCTATCGCCTAGCCACTCGCCCTCCAAAATCCGTTTCTTGATATTTTCCTTGATCTTGAGACAGTGTCCAAATATGGACCCCGCCAAGTCTGAACAAGCAAAGACGGCCATAGCCCTGAAGCTCAGAGCCATGACCGCCTATTAACTCTCGAAATGATACAATTTGTATCTATTTAGACACAATTGTGCCTGAGTCTATCTGCCTGCATTACTGCAAGATTTGTTGAGCGACAATCGCCAAGTCGAGCAGATCAACCTTGCCATCGTTGTTGACATCCGCAAGCTTGTAAGAATCCCAATCCGGATCTTGCGACGTTTTGCCGAAGGCTGCGGCTACGATCGCCAGGTCGCCGATCGAGTATTTGCCGTCGCCATTGGTATCTCCAGGCGAGCGGGTGATCACGGAGTTCACGAACGTTTCAACCGCTGCACCCAGCTCTGTAACCGCCTGCGCCACTTGCTGCTGCGTCACTTGCGGATTCGCAGCTACCGCTTTGGCCTTGTCGATGGCCGCTTGCAGCTTAGCCTTGGAGCCAGATGGGTACTGGCCGGCCTGCGAGCCTTCTACTGCTGCATCATGCTTGGCTTGCGCCTGCTGGATCAGCGTACTCAGCGCTGTCAGGTCTACGGTAGCCTTGATTTGAACCGTATACGAACCGCCGTTTAATTCGGACTCTACCCCTTTGCCGTCAGCCAGGATCAGCTTGGACAGCGCGATGGAGGCACTCGAAGCTTCCTGAACGGCTTTCGCTTTCCAGTGCAGCTTAATCAGGCTGGCATTGATGCCTGCGCCGCCTACATTGGCCGTAATCAGACGCACTTTACCGGCCTCCGCCTTTTTATCTACGATAATCAGGCCTTCCTTGACCGCGTCTGCAGCTACAAATTCCAGCTTGCTGTCATCATACGTCAGCGTGATATCTTGCGCATAGATATTGCCCGTGATCCCCTGCAGTCCCAAGGTCACATCGAACGGCTGACCACCGGCTACGGAAGCCGGACCTTCCAGCTTGGCACCGGAAGGTACCGTCGTGTTATAGACGTAGAACTCGTGGATCGACCACCAGCTCGAAGCGCTGCCCGTCTGAACGACTTTGATGTAACGGGCATTTTGCGGAGCGAAGCTTGCCGTTACGACCGGACCTGTACCGGCTCCGCTGGCAACCGCAGTCCCCCATTCCGTGCCATCGTTAGACACATACACTTCATAGCCGCGTGCATAATCGCTGTTGCTGCCGGTGGAATCCATCACCAAATTGTTGAACGTGCGGGAAGCCTTCATATCGACGGTGAAGAATTGACCCGGAACCATCGGTGCCCCCGCACTCCAGCGGGTGGCTATATTATCGTCCAGCAGATTCCTTGGAGCGTCTCCGCTGGATGGCGTCGAGGTAGCTGTCCAGCCCGTGCGGTCAAGAGGAGCTTCCTTCGTCGTAGCGCTTACCGCGGCGCTGTCAGCTGACACATTGCCGGTGGCATCCTTGGCTTTAACCGTGTAGCTATAGGTGGTGACCGCTTTCAAGCCTCTGTCGCTGTACGAAGTCGAGGCTGCAGAGCCGACGAGCACGCCATCGCGGTAAATATCGTAGCCGGTCACAGCCACATTGTCCGTCGAAGCGGTCCAGCTCAGGTTAATTTGGCTGCCCGACGCCGCTGTTGCTTTTACATTCGTCGGAATGGTAGGCGGCTCGGTGTCACCGACATCGGTACCTACGAATTCGTTGACCGTTTGTCTAAACGCCGTGCTTGGAGAAGTTCCGGTCACTTTTCCGCCCGTGCTATTGATGACATGCGTGATCTCACTGCCCACTCTACCGTTAAGCCAGATTGTCGTGGCATGATGGATTTTAACGCCCGCCACCTTAGGCACCTCAATGGCGCTCTCCAGCTTCACCACGGCATCCCGGAAGTAGGAGTAGACGCCCAGCCCCCATGCTTCATGGCTGGTTACCGAGTCTGCTACCTTGTAGGAAGCATAACCGTTCACCTTACCGTCCTGGCTCATCCAGGCTGCCTGGTTCGGTACATCGTATGGAATTTCAGACTGATAGAAGTAGAGGCGGCCGCCATTGCCGTTCCACAGCGTCTGATACTCGTTATGATGCTCATTAAACAAACCATACAGCGTGACATCGTTTCCGTTGACGACAAGTCCGTTTTTCGATACATTGTTCGTCCAGGCCGCGCCCGTACCGTGATCCGCACGCCAGACCCAGAAGTGATCGCCGATCACGTCATTGCTGTTGATCTGAATCGCGACTTCATTTTTCCCGGCGATGTAGCCCCCAGTCCGGAAGAACACATCATGAAGTGACGTCGGATTGGCCTTGTGGCCTGCGGTGCTGCCCGTCGGTCCTACTTCCAGCAGTACGCTGGAGCTTACAGGTCCGGCGTCATAGACGATACCCGCAATCTTCACGCCGTCCACATCGGCTACCGTCATGACTGGCTTGCCTGTATCCGGAATCAGCGTCGGAAGCCCGATGCCGAGCACGACAGTGTCTGGATTAGTGATACGTATTGTATCATTTAGGCGATAAATACCCGGCGTAAACAGCAAATGCTTGCCTGCGCCCAGTGCAGCATTGATGCTTGCCGCCGTTGCCGTATCCGGTTTTGCGATGTAGAACTGATCGATGCTCAGCGACTGGCCGGGGGTCGATCCGTTAGCCCAGCTGACGCCCTTCGTATCCTGCTGCAGGGACGGGACGAAAACCTGATATTGCCCTGCATCGTTTATGTAGAGATAAGGCTTCTCCCGCAGAAGCGGAGTCTTCTCGACGACCGTGTATCCCTGATCCTGGAATCCGCCAGCCGGCGGATTCGTTACGCCGACAAACACCATGTTCCACGAGCCGTTCGCCCAGTTCGACCACTGGGTGTTGCGCGAGAACCATTGCTGCTGAGACCCTGAAGCAACAGCCTTATCCACGATGGAATCCGCCAAAAACCCTCCACTCGCCCAGCCCGCATTCCCACTCGAGGTGAGGTCGAACAACTGCAGCTCTCCCTTAATGTGCAGACGTCGGAGTGGTGCGGCCTGAGAAACGGCAATCTGCGTTTTGCCGCTGGACGGGGATATCGTCAGATTCTCGACGGCTCGCCAGAAGTTTCGGGTGGCGTTACCGTTATCCCACTTGGCATCAATATTCAAGCCGCCGTTTATATTGACATCTCCGGGATTTTGCCCGAGTCCGGCGACATGCGTATTGAAGCCTACTCTGAAGTTGACGTTGTAAGCCCCGGGTTTAAAAAGAAAAGCATCCCGCTGGGGACCAAATTCATTTCTTTCCTGGCGGTTAAAGACGGAAGTGGTGATGTTCTGGATGTCGGAGGGGGCCATGGAGGGATCGAACACATAAACATTAGGACCAAAAATCGTTGAGTTCGCTTCGGTAATGGGTGTTGCTGCCTGGGAAGGCCCGGGATTGAGTAAACTCAAGGCAATCGCGGCCGCGGAAACGGACGAGAGCATCTTCTTATACGGCTTCAAGGGTGTGCCTCCTTGTCATTCGAATTGGATATGAACAAGCTGTCTTCCGACTACAGATACAGATACAAAGCCTATTGCTGTTTCCATCCAGCCTCCTTCAGCCACTCTCCTTCCTTCTGTGGATTTACTTCTTGCGGTAGCGGATGTTCACGATTTCATTAGGTAAGCGTTTGCAATATTTCTTATCAATCATCTCCTTACCTTTCAGAATCCAAGGGCCAGCCCGTCACTGGTAAGATAACCATAGAATATTAGGCACTGTTTTGAAAGCGGTAAACTTTAGAAAACGTGTTGGTTTTATTTATATGTCCGAAATTTATAGTGATTTTTCATCAAAAAAATCAGCCTGATCGGCTGATTTTCGGCTTCATAGTTATTTAGCTTAGCTTAGAGCTCCCTGGCTTTGCCGATGGAGGTCCCATAATTAATTTCCGCCTGGCAGATTTGTCCCAATACGTACAAGTGCTCCTTCGAATCCAGCAGATTCATGAGCTGCAGCGCCGCCGTACGCCCCATATCGTAAAAAGGCTGGTTCACGCCCGTCACGTCCAGCTTGTACTTGAGATTCAAGTTCCGCGCATCGTAGGTCACAAGCGACAGATCGTCCGGAATGCGCAAATTGAGCCGGTCCAGTACCGTAATCGCCGCTTCGGCAATCTGGTCGTTGGCCGTGAAGATCGCCGTGCAGGGCAGCTTACGGATGACCTCTGCCAGCCGGTCGCTGAAGCTGTCGAACTCGTCGGAGAAGTTTTCGAACTCGGAGGGAATAAGCACATCCAGCTCGGGGTCGAAGGGCAGCCCCGAATCTAAGAACGCCTGCCTCATCCCAAGCAGGCGCTCGTTCAGTGTGCTGAGATCGGAATTGCGGATAAACAGAATACGCCGGTGCCCCTTGTCAATCAGCATTTTCGTCAATTTATACGCGCCCGCCACGTTGTCGCTCGTCACGAAGGGAATGTCGCTGTTGTAAAAGTGCCGGTCCAGGAACACAACCTTGATCCCGTTGTTCCGCAGCAGATCGTACAGCTGCTGGTTGCGCTCACCATGGCTCCAGTCGAAGATCGGACTCAGGATGACACCGTCCATCCGTTTCGCCACGGCGCTCTTGACCAGCGCCTCCAGCTTGTCCAGGCTGCGGTCGTCGCTGTAGCTGAGCAGATGATAGCCGTGAACGTTCAGCACGTCCTGGATGCCGCGAAGAGCGGTCGCCCACAGCGGATTGTCAATGCCGATTACCGATGCTGCGACCAGTCCCGAACGGTTCATGCCCTTGAGGGACAAGACGCCGGTCTCGATAAAGGTTCCCCGGCGGCTGTCGCGCTTGAGCAATCCCTCCGCGCACAGCTCCTTGATCGCCTTCTCCACCGTGTTCACACTAGATCTATAGCTGTCGGCAAAATCACGGCTCGAGGGCAAGCGCGTATCGCCTAGCCACTCGCCTTCCAAAATCCGTTTCTTGATATCTTCCTTGATCTTGAGATAGGGATAGGTTGACATAGGCGCCCTTTCTTTTCCAAATCTGAATAGTTCGACTATAAACAATTGTATCATCTGTGTCAATATATGGACCCCGCCAAGTCTGAACAAGCAAAGACGGCCATAGCCCTGAAGCTCAGAGCCATGACCGCCTGTTTCACTCTCGAATCGATACATTTTGTATCCACCTAGACACAATTGTGCCTGAGTCTATCTGCCTGCATTACTGCAAGATTTGTTGAGCGACAATCGCCAAGTCGAGCAGATCAACCTTGCCGTCGTTGTTGACATCGGCAAGCTTGTAAGAATCCCAATCCGGATCTTGCGACGTTTTGCCGAAGGCTGCGGCTACGATCGCCAGGTCGCCGATCGAGTACTTGCCGTCGCCGTTGGTATCTCCAGGCGAACGAGTGATCACGGAATTCACGAACGTTTCAACCGCTGCACCCAGCTCGTTAACCGCCTGTTCAACTTGCTGCTGTGTCACTTGTGGATTTGCAGCAACCGCTTTGGCCTTGTCGATGGCCGCTTGCAGCTTAGCCTTGGAGCCAGATGGGTACTGGCCGGCCTGCGAGCCTTCTACTGCTGCATCATGCTTGGCTTGCGCCTGCTGGATCAGCGTATTCAAGGCCGATACATCTACGGTCGCCTTGATTTGAACCGTATACGAACCGCCGTTTATTTCAGACTCTACCCCTTTGCTGTCAGCCAGGATCAGCTTGGACAGTGCGATGGAGGCATTGGAAGTTTCCTGAACAGCTTTCGCCTTCCAGTGCAGGTTGATCAGGCTGGCATTGATGCCTGTGCCGCCTACATTGGCCGTAATCAGACGCACTTTACCGGCCTCTGCCTTTTTATCTACGATAATCAGGCCTTCCTTGACCGCGTCTGCAGCTACAAATTCCAGCTTGCTGTCATCATACGTCAGCGTAATATCTTGCGCATAGATGTTGCCCGTGATCCCTTGCAGTCCCAAGGTCACATCGAACGGCTGACCACCGGCTACGGAAGCCGGACCTTCCAGCTTGGCACCGGAAGGTACCGTCGTGTTATAGACGAAGAACTCGCGGATCGACCACCAGCTCGAAGCGCTGCCCGTCTGAACGACTTTGATGTAACGGGCATTTTGTGGAGCGAAGCTTGCCGTTACGACCGGACCTGTACCGGCTCCGCTAGCAACCGCAGTCCCCCATTCCGTGCCATCGTTAGACACATACACTTCATAGCCGCGTGCATAATCGTTGTTGCTGCCAGTGGAATCCATCACCACTTTGTTGAACGTGCGGGAAGCCTTCATATCGACCGTGAAGAATTGACCCGGAACCATCGGTGCCCCCGTACTCCAGCGGCTGCCCATATTGTTGTCCAGCAGATTCCCCGGACCGTCTCCGCTGGATGGCGTCGAGGTAGCTGTCCAGCCCGTGCGGTCAAGAGGAACTTCCTTCGTAGTAGCGCTCACCACGGCGCTGTCAGCTGACACATTGCCAGCAGCATCCTTGGCTTTGATCGTGTAGCTATAGGTGGTGGCTGCATTCAAGCCTCTGTCGCTGTACGAAGCCGAAGCTGCAGAGCCGATGAGCTTGCCATCGCGGTAAATATCGTAGCCGGTCACGGCCACATTGTCCGTCGAAGCGGTCCAGCTCAGGTCGATTTGGCTGCCCGACGCCGCTGTTGCTTTCACATTCGTCGGAACGCTAGGCGGCTCGGTGTCACCGACATCCGTACCGACGAATTCGGTGACCGTTTGCCTCATCGCCCCGCTTGGAGAAGTCCCGTACACTCTTCCGCCCGTGCTGTTGATGACATGCGTGATCTCACTGCCCGCCACACCGTTAAGCCAGATCGTCGTGGCATGATGGATTTTTACGCCCTCCACCTTAGGTACCTCAATGGCGCTCTCCAGCTTCACCGCTGCATCCCGGAAGTAGGAGTAGACGCCCAGTCCCCATGCTTCATGGCTGGTTACCGAGTCTGCTACCTTGTAGGAAGCATATCCGTTCACCTTACCATCCTGGCTCATCCAGGCTGCCTGATTCGGTACATCGTAAGGAATTTCAGACTGATAGAAGTAGACCCGGCCGCCATTGCCGTTCCACAACGTTTGATACTCATTATGATGCTCATTAAACAAGCCATACAGCGTGACATCATTTCCGTTGACGACAAGTCCGTTTTTCGAGACATTGTTCGTCCAGGCTGCGCCCGTACCGTGATCCGCACGCCAGACCCAGAAGTGATCGCCGACCACATCATTGCTGTTGATCTGGATCGCGACTTCATTTTTCCCGGCGATGTAGCCCCCGGTCCGGAAGAACAAATCATGAAGCGACGTCGGATTGGCCTTGTGGCCTGCGGTGCTGCCCGTCGGTCCTACTTCCAGCAGCACGCTGGAGCTGACCGGGCCGGCGTCATAGACGATGCCCGCAATCTTCACGCCATCCACATCGGCTACCGTCATGACTGGTTTGCCCGTATCCGGGATTAACGTCGGAAGCCCGATGCCGAGCACGACCGTATCCGGGTTATTGATACGAATTGTATCATTCAAGCGATAAATACCCGGCGTAAACAGTAAATGCTTGCCTGCGCCCAGTGCAGCATTGATGCTTGCCGCCGTTGCCGTATCCGGTTTTGCAATGTAGAACTGATCGATGCTTATGGATTGACCGGGCGTCGATCCGTTAGCCCAGCTTACGCCCTTCGTATTCTGCTGCAGAGACGGAACGAAAACCTGATATTGCCCTGCATCGTTTATGTAGAGATAAGGCTTCTCCCGCAGGACTGGCGTCTTCTCGACGACCGTGTACGGCTGATCCGGGAATTGGCCGGCCGGCGGGTTCGTTACGCCGACAAACACCATGTTCCACACGCCGTTGGTCCAGTTGGACCACTGACTGTTTCTCGAGAACCATTGCTGCTGAGACGCTGGAACAACGGCGTTATCCACGATGGAATCCGCCAGAAACCCTCCGCTGGCCCAGCCCGCATTCCAGTTAGAGTCAAAGTCGAACAACTGCAGCTCGCCCTTAATGTGCAGACGCCGGAGTGGCGCCGCTTGGGAGACGGCAATTTGCGTTTTACCGCTGGACGGGGAGATCGTCAGATTCTCAACCGCGCGCCAGAAGTTTCGGGTGGCGTTGCCGTTATCCCACTTGGCATCGATGTTCAAGCCGCCGTTAATATTGACATCTCCGGGGTTTTGCCCGAGTCCGGCGACATGCGTATTGAAGCCTACTTTGAAGTTGACGTCATAAGTCCCCGGTTTGAAGAGAAAAGCGTCCCGCTCAGGGCCGAACTCATTTCTTTCCTGTCTGTTGAATACAGTTCCCGTAATATTTTGAATGTCAGAGGGGGACATGGAGGGGTCGAACACATAGACATTAGGACCAAAAATCGTTGAGTTCGCTTCGGTAATGGGTGTTGCTGCCTGAGAAACCCCGGGATTGAGTAAACTTAAGGCAATGGTGACCGCGGAAACGGACGAGAACATCTTCTTATACGGTTTCAAGGGTATGCCTCCTTGTCATTCGAATTGGATATGGACGTGCTGTCATTCCAACTACAGATACAGAGCCTGCCTCCTGCAGCCACTCTCCTTTCTTCTGTGGATTTACTTCTTGCCGTAGCAAATGTTCATGATTTCATTTCGTAAGCGTTTGCATTATTTCTTCTAATCATCTCCTTACCTTTCAGAATCCAAGGGCCAGCTCATCACTGGTAAGATAAACATAAAATATTAGGCATTGTTTTGAAAGCGGTAAACTTCAGAATACGTGTTGGTTTTATTTATATGTCGGAATTTACTAGTGATTTTTCAATTATTGTCTTTCAGATTTCCTTAGTCACGCTCTTTTTGATACTATATGGATAGGGATTAGAGGAGGTCGAACGAACGATATGTTTCAAACTCAAGCTTACGAAGGCAGTCAGGAGGCCCAGTATACCTTGCTGCTAAGTCAATTGGAGGCATTGATACATGACGAGCCTTCCCGTATCGCCAATCTGGCCAATGCGGCTGCCCTGCTGGGCCAATTTCTGAACAACATCAATTGGGTCGGCTTTTATCTGTTAGATGCACAAGATGAACTCGTGCTTGGTCCCTTTCAAGGCTTGCCTGCCTGCACCCGGATTCCCGTCGGGAAAGGCGTATGTGGGAGTGCTGTTCAGCAGGCACGCACGCTCCGTGTGGATGACGTCCATCAATTTCCCGGTCACATCGCATGTGACGCCGCTTCCCGTTCGGAGCTCGTGATCCCTCTAGTTCAAGACGGAACGATCGTCGGAGTACTGGACATTGACAGCCCGATCGAAGCCAGCTTCGATGCGGTGGACCAGACGTACTTGGAGCAGTATTGCCAGGTACTCATGAAACATGCTTCCAGTTGGCGTTAGCCTGGTCTTCAGCTCACAGGAAATGCTCGGCTTGTCGCAGCACAAGCAGCCTGCCTCGATGGCAGGCTGCTTTATTTTCGTTTAATCAGACGAAACAGCTTTTTGTTGCGGTTCGTTGACAACAGATGCCGTTCTCTGCTGCAGCCGGAACGTAAAGGCCATGGGCAGCAAGGCCGCACCTACGATGGCGCCGCCTATCCAGCTCAGGCTGCCAGATGTGAAATGATGGAAAACAGCCTGTAAGAGCATGCGTCCCGAGGAGTCAGTGTTCCTCATCGTGCTCCTTCAGCCTTTGCTCCGTATACTTCGGCCCATTTTAGGCGAGAAGCTAGGGAAAATAGCGATTGATTCTTTGCGTTTATTCTTTCTCAGACAAAATGGAATAGAGCTCTTCCATCGAAATCTGTATGCCTAATTGTTCCAGTATGATGCAGATATCTAATAGAGTCTGTTTATTTTCATTCGAACACATGAGTTCATGCACCTCATTTTCCGTTTATATCCAAATAATACAGAATGGAAGCGACAGATGCTTGTCATAGAACGCATGTTCCCCTATTTATTTACACTGCTTGGATAGAAAAGAACCAAGGAGCGCCGGAGCAGCTTGATGCTGCTTCGACACTCCTTTGTCTGTCTCTGTATGACGCGGCGTTGCAGCCCGGCAGGTCGTGCGCAAAGGCATGATTTCCAGTCCCATCAACCCGACTTGGCCTGCTCCATGATCAGCAGCCTTGAAACGCCCAGCAGCACCGAGGTGTCCGGATCCTCCGCTACGGCAAACCGTACCTGCCCCCATGGCGTCCAAGCGTGACGATGAACGTACTCCTGAAGCAGCGGTACGATGTTTTGCTTGGATTTCATAAGCCCCCCGCTCAGGATGACGATATCAGGGTCATAGGCATGAACGAGATTCACAATGCCGGCTGCCCAATGTGAAATCAACACTTTCAAAAGCTCGTCGGCCACCGCATCCGAGGACTTCGCAGCTTCTAGAATCTCCATATAGTTCAACGCATCAGCGCGGGCAAGCCGGCTATGCTCGAAACCAGGATGCCTTCTTGCCAAGTTGTTCAGTGCCCAATGACCGGCCTGGGCTTCCAAGCATCCATGGTTTCCGCAATTGCAAGCCTGCCCATGAATATCTGTGGCCAAATGACCTCCCAGAATTCCGGCTTGATGATGGCGCCCCCGCAGGATTTGACCGTTGATGAGGGCTGCCGTACCGATGCCGGTTCCGAAAGTCATCAGGACGGCATCCGTTTCGCCACTAGCCACGCCATAGGTAGTCTCCCCAATGAGCGCCGCTCTGGCGTCATTTTCAAGAATACACGGCAGGGAGAGCGCTTCTTCCAACCACTTCTCGAAAGGGAACCCGACCGCATCCGCATATTTAGCATTGATCGATAAAATCGTCCGGCCTGCGGCATCCACAATGCCCGGCGTTGCGATACCGACTCCGGTACATTCGGATAACGAATAACGGTTCTGGGCAAGCAATTCGTGTATGGATGCTAGGACGTCAGGAAGACGCCCCGTCAACCCGCCTTGGGAGAAGGCCGGGATGCTCGTTCTCGCCATGACCGTCCCCTCCTGAACCAATCCGATCTTGATATTGGTCCCTCCAAAGTCGATCGCAATGTTCATAGAAGCTTCCGCCCACCTTTCCCCCTCAGCCTGTTATCTGACGTAGGCTTTAATCGTCCCATAGCGTTCTCCTTGGTTGCCTTCGGTTGGCCGAATCGTGTATTCTCCAACAGCAGCAGGCACGATAAACGTCTCCGCGTAGCGGACGATAAACGGCTCAAAGGCATTGGAGGGACTTTCCACGACCGCTTCCTCTCCCTCAATTAAATTGAGCATTTGAACGCCTCCCTCTGTATGGTGCGGAACCACCTCCGAAAACCAATGTCTTCGCGTTTCAATAAACTCAAGCTCGTGCAGCCCCGTTTTTTCCTCGGTCCAGCCTTCTCCTTCCCCGATCTTGAGGATCGGATTCACCAGATTAGATTCCACCCAGGATGTGCTTCGATCCCACTGAATATTTTGGCGGCCATGCTCCAGATGCACCGGGCGCGGCTTGCCATCCAAGCCCAGCCTGTCCCAATCCCACAGCTTAAACGTAAAAATATAAGGGGTCGCGCTGATTTCAAGCACCATGCCGCCCGTTCCCGAGCAGTGAACCGTTCCTGCAGGGATCATGAAATGATCATGCTTTTTCGCTGGAAAAACATTGATGTACTGTTCAGCCGGAAAGGAGACGTCTCCTGCCTGGGCACGCTCCAGATCGGCCAGCATCGCGTTCGGGTCAATCCCCTCTTTCACTCCCAAATAGACGGTAGCGCCCGGAACTGCATCCAGCATGTAATAACTTTCATCCTGCGTATAGAACATGCCGAAGTTTTTGCGGATATAATCCGTAAGCGGATGGACTTGCAGGCTTAAAGGCTGACCCCCGATCGTATCCAGAAAATCGAAGCGAATGGGGAACTCTGCTCCGAATCTGGCATACACCTTCTCCCCAAGCAAGGCTTTCGGCTCAAAAAAGACCAGATTGATGGAGGGGACTTCAACATGTGTTGCTCCGTACTGCAGATACACGCTATTTTCTTCCGGAACGCCATCGAATCCCCACGCGTAGGGATGCTCGCGTTTGTCCAAACCGATCTTTTCTTCCAGCCACTGTCCTCCCCAGACGCCGGGGTCGAAATACGGAACCAATCGAAAGGGACGGCGGACCGCTTGCTTAAATCCTTCAAATAATGCGTCTTTGCTCAGCAGCTTGGGGTCGTCTTGAGCATTCGTGTCCAAATAATAATCCGCCTGTGGCAGCACATCCCGCTTCAATCGGTCCGCAGCGCGCCATTCAATAAAAAATCCCCGTTTGTATTTTCGCAAAATATCTTCAGCATGGTTATCTGCGAGCCAATTGCCGAACTCACGGCTCCGGTATCTCTGTTGGATTTCCCAGCGTGCCATGTCAGCATAGATCAGCACATCCCCGGTTGCGACCAGTGTTGCTCCGGTTCCGATCACAAGGATGAGCCCTTCGGTGACCGCTTCAATCTCGTTCTGCAGCTGCACGAGCTTCGCTTGGTCGTAGAAGTCGCCAATTGCAAACGGAGCCATATAACCGAAAACCCGATCATCCGTTACATATCGTTCAATCATGTCTTCAATCTGCCCCTGATTCTTAGCGGCAAGTTCGGCATAAACAACCTTCGCCGGGTTCAACCGCAGCCGCAGCCCCTCCACGATCTCCTCCACACGAACTGTAGGATAGCACTCGATGGTCAGGATGAATTTTTGTCCTTCGTTCGTCGATCGAAGCAGTTCTTGAGCGATAGGTCCGTAGCCGCTCCAAATTTCATCTTCCCTGCCCTTGATTTCAATAGCCGGTTTTTTATTGTACAATGCTGCCATGATCAATTCCCCTCCATCAAGGTTGACTATATTCCAACGCGTGCCTTTTACACGGTTCTTACCATTCATTTTAGTCTTTCACTCAGCTCATGTATTTGAATAGAAGCGTCCCTTTTTTGTACGATTCGGACATCATCTATGTTAAACTTTCTATAGTAAGAGATTACAGGGGAGGCCCGTCCGATGGAGCATCACGTATACAAACAAGCAAACGCGATTTTGAATCAACATGCGATTGACTTATCCGGAGAGGCGGTTTCCTTTCTTGTTCATTACTGGGGCATCATGCCTGAGCATTTCGATAATCCGGTGCACCGGCATTCTTTCTTTGAAGTTTGTTACGTGATGCAAGGAGAAGGAAGCTATACCGAACAGGACATCACGTATCCTTTATCTGCAGGCACTCTATTTATTTCCCGTCCCGGAATCTGGCACCAGATCCAAAGCGATACCGGACTTGCTTTATCCTTTGTCGCGTTTGAAGTCAATGAAGCGAAATCTTCGGCTGATCTCATCACTCCATTCAAGGAGTTGGCCGAACATGCGAGAGCGGTCATTTACCACGCCGAAGCCTCCCCTTCCGCCCATATCTGGAACGCGATGCTGGGACTGATCGAACAAGGAGCCTCGGCAACCGGCGACATGTACCGTCATTTATGCCACTCGCTGCTGCTCTCCTTCTTGTACATGTTTACCGACCGAACCGTAGCCTCTAACGATACTCACAATCAGGACACGAATGCGAATCGATTGATCCACAGAGCGAAATTGTACATCGACGATAATCTTTCGTCCTCACTCAGCCTGCAGCATGTTGCCCAGTATCTGCATATCTCGGAGAGGCATTTGTCTAGGTTATTCGTAAGCCACCTCGGCCAAAGCTTCATTCATTATATTCAAGAAAAAAGAGTCCAAAAATCCGTAGACATGTTGGTGAACAGCGACATGGCCGTCAAAGAAATAGCCAAGGCTGCGGGATTTGACTCCGTTCATTATTTCACACGCGTATTTACCCAAAAAATCGGCGTTCCACCTGCGATGTTCCGCAAGTCTCAGTTCTCCGAAAATCTGATTCCAGGAAGACCTTGTTAATTGACGACAAGAAGGCAGCCGGTCCCTATGGACGGCTGCCTTCTGCTTGTATGGAATTAGCTTTTAACGTTCACAAGGAAATGTACCATTTGTTTCGCTTCGACTTGCAGCTCGATCGTATGATCGTGAATACTCGTGACCTGGGCTGCCATTTCCTCCAGCACATTGGTTGTAAAGGCTTCTTGGATCTTGCGATTTGGAAAGCGAACCTGGGCATTCACCGGTTGATCCGTGCAATTGCTAAGACGCACTACGATACCGGTCCCTTCCTCGGACGGCTTCACGTCGAATACCTGAATGCCTTCTCCGCTCACCTCGATAAATTGGCCGCTCTCCTCTTCCTTGCATGCTATAGCCGGAGTGATCAAGACCGGAGATACGGCCCGGACAGCAGATTCCATGACCGCAGCCGGATGGAAGGATTGGAAGGTAGACAATACGTAGGTGAATGACACGGCCCCCGGCTGGCGCGCCCGAAAGTTTGTATCCCAGTAATTATTCATGGGCCATGCCAGCAGAAGCGGATTCGCCTGCTTGTCGATGCTCTTCTGCTCCTTGCCGAAGTTAAAGTTGCCCACTTGGACAAGCGGCGCATCTGGACAAATTAAACTAACTCCATGAGACCCGTCGTAGACGGAAACACTCTTATCTACCGTTATATAGTCTCTGCAGACCCCCGGCAACTGCTGCGCATCCAATTCAACGAATTGCCCGGCTGTATCATACTGGCAGCGCCATGATCCGATGTTGATGGGAAGCGCAAAATAAGTGCCTTCAGGTGTTGTGATGTCTTGCTTCTTGTAGGAAACCTTCATTTCGATATCAGCCGAATAATCAAAGAAAGTAAATCGTTGCTCCAGATCATCCACACCAGGCGCTTCAAACTGAAGGATCAAAGTAGCACTATGTGCGCTTCGTTCGACCTGGCATGACTTCAGTTGCGTATACGTATGTCTCTTCGCTTTCCAGTCATGATTCCATACACTAATCCCGTTATTGCCCTTCTCTACATCCCTTGGGAAAAGCGTGCTGCGATGATTGGCATGGTGGACAGAATCTATGGTTTCCTGGACGTATTGAAATAATGTCCAAGGGCTGGATAAGTCGAGTACTTCCCATTCCTGCCTTTTATCGTACAGACTCGTGATACGCCCTGTTAGAGCGTCAAAGCTGCATGTATGGAACGGGGTTTCAATCCTCCCCTTCTCGATGGAAATATCCCGAGACCACAGCCCCTCTTCCACCCGCCCAATGACACCTGAATGGGTGGATAGCAGCGATGAACATTCAGCTTCTTGCAGAGAGCGGAACGGAATTTTCCGCCAGCTGAACGCGGGCAGCTCGATCTTCCCATAACTCGTTCCTGCATGATTGGCTTCATTGTTCATCAGCACTTGACGCATTCTGTCTGCGCTAAGATGTCTCCCTTCTGCCTTAAAGCTTGAAGGAATCCGAATGTCATAAGTCACCGGAACGGAAGACGGATTCACAAGCATAATTCCCTCAGGCTCTTCGGATTGCAGAGGATTTTCGGCCAGCTTCTCCAATTGGACTCCCAATAAGTAGCCTGTTAGGCTATTGGCCAAATAAGCGTAATGGGCTTTATGCATCCACTGAATGTCAACATTGAGATGATCCGGCTCAGATATGGAATTGAACGTCCCCCACGTATGCTCATCGTATAAAAGAATTTGCTCCCAAGCCTGCTTTTTGACTTGAACATAGGACGGGGCTTCCTCGCGTTTAAACGCTTCCAAGAGCTCGACAGCCTTCATGCCTTGCTTGGTCCTGCGATTCATTTTGGTTTCTTTGGCTGCACTGCCAGAACCGAAATTCCAGTAGTCCGTCCAGTCCCCCGAGTGGACTTGCAATTGCGATTCATAAGGTTTAACTTTGGCGTACAGCTGCTCCGGTGTTACGAACGATATGGACGGTTCCCGTTGCTCCTCATTCCATCGCTTGATGAGCTCAGCCAAATCTTGATCCGGCGGGTTGTTATCGTACAATGGCAAATTCGTCGCAGTCAAATAGATGAAGTCAAATGGATAGTCCGGGTCGGATTCAATTTTCTGCAAGTACTTGGCCAGTCCTTCAGCCATCAAGTTCGTATCCTTAGCGTTTACATGGCAGATTTGGCTGAACAGCGAATAATGCTCGCCATTGAACGTGAGCAGCTTCCTTCGATCAGGCGTTTGCCAATAAAATGCGTTTGGCCGCGTCAAAGGAAATCCGCCAAAATGAATATTAATGCCCATCATATAAAATTCCACACCGGCATCCAGTAATAACTGGCTATATGGCCAAGGCTGACCGTTCACATCATGATTAATCGCCGTTTTGACCTCAATGCCGAATTCCTTCCGCAACCGTTGTAGCGGATACAGCATCTTGGCGATCTGCTCTGGCGTGCACAGAGGCGTGGCATGTAAGAGATTCGCCGCAATCCCCAACTGCCCGTTGTGTACATAGTGTCTGAATCGCTCAACCTGTCTTGATGTAGCTGTCTCCAGCCATTGCAGAACGGGAAGCGTTGCTTCACAAGTCCAACGGAATTTATTTGGTTCTGACCAGTCTTCCGTCTGTTCACACAGACCCAAAGCTTGATCGATATAATTCTTTTGCAATTCGAGCAAGATCGGCTGTGCATGCGTATAACCGACATCCAAATGACTGTGATGAAGCACAAGAACTTCTTTAATTTTAGACATACCCATCCACCTATTATGGTTTATTCGTTATTTACTTGTTTTCCAGGCATCGATCTGCTTTTGCATTTCGGCCAGCAATTTATCCAGGCCTGCTTTTTTCAGCTTGTCATTCATCTTGGGCAGGTATACATCCGGATCCGTGGAGCCCGTAATCAGACCTGCGTTGAACTCTTCGACGACAGAGGCGATCTGAGCCAATTCGCTCTTCACATTCGTAGGATCGAAAGAGAATCCGAGCAATTTGGAAGGAATAGCCGCTGCGTTCTTGTCAGGCCCTGCCGGGTACCACTTCGGTTGTGTCGGGCTTGTGCGGTAAGAGTTAAACATGTTGCCGTACTCCCAGCCCGAATCCGCCCAATAGCCGGCATTATCTATTTTCTTGATTAAATCATCACTTACTTTAGTGTAATGCTTGCCTTCAATCCCGTAGCTCATCAGATTAAACAATTGCGGGTCGGAATACAGCAAGTTATAGAACATGATGGCTCTTGCCGGATCCTTGGACGTACGGGAGACGGCCGTCATCGTTGCAATGATCGACCCCGTGCTCATATAAGGCTTGGAAAATTCAACCGGAAGGACATTGGCCGCATCTCCACCGCCGAATTTCTGAGCCACATTCGCTGCACTATCCGGATTGATAACCGTGAAGGTGGAAGAAATATATTTACCCGCATTCTCATCCGCATTGACATCCTTCAAGGTTCCGGCATCTTTGCGGATAATCCCCTTAGCGTTCCATTCATGCATCAGCTTGAGGAAATTCACATATTCAGGCGTTTCATAGACGTTAACGACTTTGGTGGAACTGTCGTCGATCCGGACTACACCCGGATTCTTCTGGGAGAAGTATTCCAGCCCAAGCGCCGATCCATAGTTACCCAGCACATCGGTATCGCTTTTCAAGCTAAATGCATATTTATCCTTTTCGTTCTGAGCAATTTTCTCAAAGAACGGCGTCAGATCTTCCAGCTTCTTAAACTGATCCGCTTTAAAGCCGTGTTTTTCTACGTACGTTTTGTTCAGCAGCACACCTGGCGTTCTCGCAAGAACCTGCGTGTTGATGATCGCATACAGCTTGCCTTTAATTTTCGCTGCATCCCATGCATTCGGCGGTACTTGCTTCATGATATCCGGGCCATATTTAGGCAATAGCTCCGTAATATCCAGAAACGCGCCTTTATTTACATTTTGCACATAGTCATTCGTCCAGTTGGAGGTGAAAATCAAATCTGCTTTCTCGCCTGTAGCAAGCAGCGTTTGCATCTTTTGATCGTAGGTCCCCCAATCTATATAGCGGATATCTAAGGTGGCGTTGATTTTTTCCTTTGTAATCTTGCTCATCTCTGCAGCAACTGCACTCGCATCAGGGAATACATTTTGCGGAAGATACCAGGTGATGACATAGGGGTCGAGCTTCTTGCCGTTATCCGTTGCTGCGTTGCTGCTTTCAGGCGTACCGCCACCGGCTCCTGCTGGTGACGGATTTGGCTTCTCGCTACACCCGCTTAGCATAGTGCTTAGGGACAGCATACTTGCCAATGCAAGTGTCGTCATTTTCCATTTTCTTTTCATAGTAAAACCCTCCTTTTAGCCTGTTGTTCCATCTATTATCATCCGATACTCGGAACGATAATCTGATTCAGCTCGCCTTCATCCCTTAACGGCTCCTACCGTCAAGCCTTTGACTAAATACTTCTGGAAGAAAGGGAATGCGAATAGCATAGGCCCTGCAGCTAGAATGGCAATGGCCATCCGGGAAGATTCCGCAGGAATCTGACTGAGATCGATGCTGATCCCTGCTTGAACACTTGTGGTTAAAAATTCGATATTGGACATAATTCGCTGCAAGTAATATTGAAGCGGTATCAAGTCTTCACTGTTAATATATAACAGGGCCAGCCACCAGTCGTTCCAATAGGCCAGAGCGTAGAACAATCCTACCGTCGCTAGTGCTGGCTTGGAAAGGGGCAGAATAATCCGCACGAATGTGCTCAGTTCCGAAGAACCGTCGATTTTGGCGGACTCAATAATTTCAAAAGGCAAGCTCTGCATAAAGCCTCTCATCAGCATGGTGAACCAAGCGCTTACCCCATACGGGAGAATCATGGCCCAGATCGTATCTTGAATGTGCAGCAGCTTGGTAACGACCATGTAGGAAGGCACCAGACCTGCATTAAACAACAGGGTGAAGAATACGAAAAATGTGGTGATTCTCGCATATCTATAGTCCTTACGCGTCATCACATAAGCGAGTGATGAGGTGAGAATCAGACTAAGCACAGTTCCCACTGCCGTCACAATGATAGTAATCATATAAGAGTGCAGCAGTGCTGTTGGCGTCTGGAAAATATACGTATACGCCAGGAACGTGATTCGCTCGGGAATCAATTGATAGCCATACTTGGCGATGTCCCCATCGTAGGACAAGGAAACGGCTACGACATACAGCAGCGGAATAATGATAATGGCCGACATCACCGAGAACAGGATGACGATAAAGAGGTTATTGGTACTCTTATTTTCCATAGATGCTTGCAAAGCCTGCGACCTCCTTTAAAATAATGCGCTATCTTTATCGATTTTCATCACAATCAGATTGGTGGCCACGACCAGGACTAAACCGACAACGGATTGATAAAGTCCGGCGGCTGACGCCATGCCCAAATCTCCGACCACACGCAAGGATCTAAATACATAAGTATCGATCACATCCGTTGTTTCATACAAGGCACCCGCGTTGCGAGGGATGAAATAGAACAGGCCGAAATCCGAGTAAAAAATACGGCCAATATTCAAAATAACCAGCAGCATAATCAACGGAACAATCAGGGGAATCGAAATTTTCATGACTTGCTGGAATCTGGAGGCGCCATCGATGGAGGCGGCCTCATAATAACTAGCATCGATCGACATGAGTCCGGTGAAAAAGATAATCGCCGTATACCCCACATTTTTCCACAAATAAGTTAAGGTTAAGATAAGCGGCCAATATTCCGGCTTGCTGTACCAATCAACACCGGACAAATTGAAAATCTCCATAGCTTTATTGATCACACCATAGGTCGGGTTGAGCAAGATATAACTGACGAAGCCAACGACAACCCAGGATAAGAAATAAGGGAAAAACAAAACGGTTTGAAAGAGCTTGACCATCCCTCTGCCGAGTTCAGCCATGAGCACTCCCACGATGACGGAGGCAACAATCCCTATCGCGATAAACCAAGCGTTCAATAGAAGAGTGTTGCGTGTAATCCGTAGGGCATCTTGGGAGCTAAAGAAAAACTCGAAATTTTTGAAGCCTACCCAATCACTGCCCCAGATCCCTTTGGCATAGTTGATATCCTTAAAGGCGATGACAAGACCAAACATCGGTAAATAGCAAAAGACAATCACAAACAGGATCGCAGGCAAACTGATTAGAAACAAGCTCCTGGATTTCAAAAAGTGGTTCCATTCATTACGTAATGGGCTTATGAATCTCAACATCCTCATTCCTTCCTTACCATCACCCTTGAACAGGTGTATCTGTTTGCAACGAATCATACTCAATCCTTCGCCTTCTCGTATACTGCTCATTTTTGAAGCACCCAAAAAGTACTGTACAAAAACGAAATTCGCTCAATCATCCACTGTACTTTAGCAAAAAAAGACCATCGACTGGTGTCGACGGCTTTTGGGGGCTTATAAATGACCTCTCTGGGCCATATACTCTCTGGGTGTTGTCCCAAATTTGGCTTTGAACAGCTTATAGAAATAGCTTTCGTTCTCGATCCCTACCTTACGAATAATTTCCTGAATGCTTAGCTTAGAATTTTCCATCCATTCCACAGCTTTATTTAACCGGACTTGATTGATGTATTCGGGGATGGTCATCCCGAAATGCTCTTTTGAAATTTTCCCCAGCTTATACGCCGATAACTTCAGCATAGAGGACAGACTCGAAGCGCCCAGCGAGGTATCGGAATAATTCGTTTCAACAATCTCTCTGATCGTATCCGCAGCAACGATATTCCCTTTACCCACTGCTTCTTTGCCCTCATGGCCGATAGCCTGTAAGATGCCCACCAGATGCTCTTTGAATTCTTCGAGCGTCTCAGCCTCATAAAGCTCCCTGTAAATCAGGTTAACATGTATACTTAGGGGTTCCTCCCTCGTCTGATTCATCTCATAGATAACCTTCTTGAAATGATGCACCACATGCATATTGACATACATCACGTCAGTGTATGGCAGCTTTTTTAGGTTTGAAAACAGGGTTTCCAATCTTTCCAATGCTTTGCCGACATCGCTTTTTCTTACCGCATCAAAAAATTTCCTCTCGAGCTCCAGCACCTGCTCAATGTCCACACGGCCTCCCGTGTGCTCAGCAATCAGTGCTTGCGTGATCACGGCGCCTTTCCCGTACACATATCTGTAGTCACAATGAGCTACGGTTTTGTTATATTCAGCCGTAATTTCGGTATAGCTTGCGATCCTATTACTTACTGCAGTTGAAACCGACAGCCTATAAAATCTCTGGATGCAGCTTTGCGCTTCCTGCAGAGCTTGTTCTAATTTCTCCTGATCATCCTCCTTGTCCTCTACATTCAGCAGCATGGTGAAGGAATCATCCTTCATATCTACCATTTGCACGACAAAGGATTGGGACATGCACTCTGTCGTAATATTCAAGATAGCAAATCGCAGCAATTCCCTCTCGACCATACTCTTACTATTCAAAAAACGCTTATAATCGTCGATGCGCAGAATACATAGGAGAAATGGCTTCTCTTTCACCAGAGAAACGTTTAATTCCCGGAGTAAATCATCAAATTCATTTGCATTCAAGCTATAGCTGTTAAACAACAGCTTTCTCAAAAAATAAAGCTTCATGATGCCGTGATTCTTCTTTTTTTCTAGATGAATCCGCTCTTTGGACTTCTGGTAAACCTCGGTTAGATAGGAGAACTCATCCTTAGTCCGAGGCAACAAGCTGCGATCCCCTTCATCATCCATGGACGCTGTCACTTCAACAAGTCTTTTTACAGGCTTATAAATACCTCTTGAAACAGACATTGACAACAACAAAGCTACGATCAGGATGATCAGGGTAATGAACAGGATCGTATTTAAAAGCTGCTTCAAGCTGGAATAGACTTCGTCATAGGGCTTGGCCTCCAGCAGTGTCCAACCGGTATTTCCCATATGAATATAAGAGATCAGGTACTTCTCGTGGTTGATGGACTTAGTAAAGAAGCCTGGCGTTTCTTGGGGGGCTGCTTGTTGATTCATAACCGATTGCTCATAAGCTTCCTTCAACGATGCGCCAAACGATGTACCTGTCACCGACTGGGTCGGATCAGCCTCAATAAGCTGGCCGTTACCGTCCAGCACATATAGTTGACTGTGTACACTATCATTCATCTGGTTGATGGCTTTGATATTGTTTAGCAGCCAGTCTAGCTTGATATTGAGAATAACAGCGCCATCCATATGATGTTGACTGTCCACATTCTCATACATGACATAACTCAGTACGGTGTTGTCTTTCTTGTCGGTGGAGGTCGGGTTGTCCTCCGTATTTCGAACAATAGCTTTTAACAAAGGTATGTTACTATAGGTTTTGAGGGTTTGTTCCAACTGCCGATCATTGTGAAAGATCCCATCCGATGTCGAGTAGTACACATGCTTATGGTTATTATAAATATAGATGGATTGTATAAATGGATTGTTAGCTACAAGCGTACTGTTTAAATTGTTGAGCACTTTCAAATGTTCGAACGTTTCTTTTTCGTTTAAATACATGAGCGCCTTGACATCGTTATTACTGTAAGTGGAGAGAGTCAGATTACGAATCATCGTATCCAGATAGTCGATATTATATTTCATCTGCAATAAGACCTTCTGGCTATTTTCATACTCTCGATTCAACACTTTATTCTCTACATGAAAATAAATCAGCGCTGAAAAAGAAGAGATGATGATCATGGTGATACACGTGATCCAAATAAAAATACGAGTGAAGTACTTATTAGGTTTGAAGAACGGGATCATGTCCATTCGTACTTACTCCTTAGTCAATGTGGATGAAACCTGCTGACATTCCTGTACTAAACTCAGATGATTTGAATTCATTAGACCGCACTAGGCTTCCGTCCAATGATAACTTATTCCAAGCCTAGATGACCCTTATTGGAAGTGCTTACATTTATGTTTTTAGTGATTTTAAAGGAGTAATTTTAGGTTATCTGTTCAAATGGATACTTTCAGGCACGTTCCATGCTTTCTATTCACCCTAAGAGAAAGATAAATGATTGTACTATCTGTGTCAATTTAATTCTTATATTTTCATGATTGTATCATAATTTTGTAAGACCGCATCAACGATACGGTTCCCTTAATACGGTAAAAGGCAGCCTCCCTAATGCAGAGAGACTGCCTGATGCGGCCCTGATGTTGTTACTGTAAATTTTGCTCATAGGTCTTCCAGACTTTGTTGGCATAAATACTGTTGAACAGCAATGCCACTTGAAGTGCTACTTGGGATAAACATCCGCCCACTGTACCAACATCGCTATGACCCGTAGCTACTTGATACGTTAGAATCGCCCAGTAGGCTAAATTTGCGATATTGACAATAATCCATAACGACCAGTTTTCTTTGTACTTACAAATATACAATACCTGTGCAATAAACGAAATGACGAGGTTAATACTATCGAAATAAGGCAATTGACCGCCACTTCTTGCGAGTACAAACCACCCTACAGCCCAGGCAACAAAGGCAGCGAGGAAGATGAGACGTTTCATTTTGGGACTAATCGTATTTACCGCTTCATCATTCCCCCATAAAAACCATCCAATCGGCTGGGAAATGACATAAAATATATTCATCACAAATGCGCCATACGCGTGGCTTTGCCAAGCAATAATCGTCATCGCCACACATTGGACCAATCCGAACGCAAACGTTAATTTCTTCCCTTTCATCCCGAATACCAGACAAATGACACCGGCCACTCCACTAACCATACCGATAATGGAATCCGGGGCGATCACATAGGCGACAACCTGTAATAGGATCAATATGATCGCATAAGTGACTTCGAATCTTTTCCAGCCGCTAAAGAATTGGTTGTACAGCCATGATTGTTGTTGCGTGTTTTCCATATGACTCAAGCCTCCTGCTCACTTAAAATGGTTAGTGCCAATTGAATAGAGGCTCGCTCCCCTTTTGACACGGTGTTCTCACCTGAAACCAGGTGATTAACCCCGGCAGACAGATCGGCACGGTATAAGACAACATTATTTAGAATGGAGAGTGTTTTCATTTTACGCAATGTGCCTAATACAAAGATAATGCTGGTCTCCATATCTCCACCCAGCACTCCATACTGAGACCATTCTTGTTCAACGGCTTCGTTGTTATCCATATAGAAACCATCATGGGCTCGAGTAATCCCGAAATAGCCTTCAGGATAATGCTTCTTGGCCCGTTGCAGCAAATCTGGATCTGGAATCGCCGGATAGATGGAAGGAACATATTTACTGCCAAGACCATCATCCCGAACGGTACCCGTGGCAATGATTAACGCCCCTAACGGAATATTCTTTTGCATCGACCCGCAGCTCCCTACCCGGATGACCGTGGTGATGCCTATATGGTGCAGCTCCTCCATGGCGATGGCAGCAGACGGGGCCCCTATTCCTGTAGAAATGACTAATAGCTCTTCGCCTCGATAACTGCCTTTAATTGATTTAAATTCTCTGTTGTATGCCAGCGGTTGCACATGATCCATCATCGCGCCGACTTTATCTACTCGGGCCGGATCGCCAACCAGAATGGCTTTTTGTACTTGTATGGAGCTGTCTAATTGAATATGCGCTTGTTTCTCTGCCATAACCTATCTCTTCCTTTCAGGGTCCATCCATAGTTTCTCACGATCCACAATCTTGATCTCATCTCCACTTATGACGATACTCCCCTCCACTTCCAGCTGATTCAAGACACGATAGACGCTTCGGTTGGTGGAGGAGACTGAATCTAAAATGGCTTTCTTCTGGATGATCATTGATTTCTGTACGTAACTCTCCTCTATAAGCGATGAAATGATCTGGGATCGCACACTATCCAGGCTGTATTTGATCGTCCGATTGGTAAGCTTATACATTTGTTCGCATAAAGAAGAAATCACGATCTGATTGAAATTTGCATCCTTGGAGAGCCAATATAAAAATGCCTTATCAGGTATCTTTAACAAAGTGACCTCACTTATACCCAATATGGATGCGCTAAATGGTTTACGAATCATAGCTTCTTGTTCACCAATCAAATTACCGCAAGAATACACATCCAACGTTACCTGTTTGGCGCTTTGATTCATGACATAAACCTTGACGTTCCCGCTTACGATAATGTAGACAAAGGCATGCATCTCCCCTTGTGGTAAATAAAACTTGTTCTTCTTAAACGTTTGAATCTTCATTTCCCGTATAACTTCAAAGGGACAATCTTTTAAAATCGTATGCATCTTAGGAATACTGGAAGCGATTGCATCGATGCTTGTAAGCATTTTTCTTATCTCCTTGGCTTATATTTTCTCATTTCTAATGTCCTAAAAGCTACGACAAAAGACTTCATCTGAATGTATTTCTGCCTTATTTTTAATAGGAATTGCGACATTTTTCAAACCCAAAAAATGCGATTCCATTATTCCTTAATCTCCTGCTCACTAACCAAGCTTGCCCTGAACTTTTTTCGCTCATACTACCGTCCTCTTGGCTGCGAAAAAATAAAAACCGCTGACTGGAATTGTGCAATCAGCGGTTGGAGCATCCTCTTATGGAAATCGAATAGTATCATACAAATAGCGACCAAAGAAGAGGCCAAAAAGAAAGAAGCTAGACATATAAGCTGCCTAGCTCCTTCTTTCATTCAACGCATTTATTTTATTATCCGAGAAGATCCCCTTACGTTGAGGACAGCCCTCCTCAAGGAATGACGGCCGCAACGCTTCTTACTAAGCTTTCGCGTCTCGCCTAAAACCGTAACCCGACCGTCACGATCTCGCACGGGCCTACGCGCAGCGACAAGGAGTCTGCGGTGTCGGCATGCAGCAGCTTACCGTGATCCTCCAGAATTGTGCTCTTGTAGATATAGGAGAACGGCAGGCTGGAAGCCAGCTTCAGCTCGGCTGCTTCCGTTCTCATGTTGTACCAGCGCAGCATCAGATCGCCTGTGCCCTCGTTCAGCTTCAGGGAAGAGAAGGCCAGGTCGCCTCCCTCCCACCGGATAGGCGAGTAGGCTGGAGCGAGACTTCCCGTGTGTACACCTGTCTGGCACAAGGTCCATGGAACCTGGAATTGGTACGCCTCCACATAAGCGCCCGATTGGCTGCTTGCCTCACGGTAAGGAATGACTTTCATGCGAGCGGTGTGCGTCCCGAGGCACTGCGCTTCCGGCGTCGGGAACAAGCCCCAGTCGCCCAGCTCGCCGACTGCACGGAGTAAGGTCACG
The DNA here is from genome assembly GCF_038070315.1 of Paenibacillus filicis. Classification (NCBI taxonomy): domain Bacteria; kingdom Bacillati; phylum Bacillota; class Bacilli; order Caryophanales; family Paenibacillaceae; genus Paenibacillus; species Paenibacillus filicis. Next base: position 186,706 of record NZ_JBBPCC010000005.1, read on the forward strand.
GCGATCGTGTTGCGTCCGTCCTGCAGTACCTCGTATTCGTTCAGCCCAAGATTCGCTACGACAAGCCCGGCTTCGGCATCCCCTACATCCACAAAGGCCTGCTGGTGCTGCGTGTTGCTCGGGTTCTCCCACTCCGCAGCCGGCTTGTTGTCCCGCTGCGGAATTTCGAACATCGAGTCGACGTTGTGAACCTGCGTGTTCACATCGGTCGGGAACAGCATCCGCAGCCGGTGATCCTTGGCCTGGTTGTTAAAAGTAGACTCAAGCTCGACGCCTTCGCCGCTGCGGCTCAGGCTTATCACCGTGCGAATCTGCATCGGCACCATGTTCGCCGAACGCTGAGCTTGGCGGTACGGATAGTAGACGAGCTCACGCTGCTCCTGATCCAGCTTGTCGTCGGCCGAAGCCGGAATCACCCAGTCATGCACGATTTCCAGAGCAGCCTGATAAGGCGTATCCTGAAGCACACGGATGCGTGGGGTCAGCTCGCGGGTCGTCAGAGCCGCCTCGCCATCCGGCTGACGGTACATATATTCATTGCCGATATCTCCGGTATTCTCGTAGATGCCCAGATCGCAGTACGTGCGACCGCTGCGCTTGTCGATCAGCGTGAACGAACCGTTATCCGCCACTTCGACTCTAAGGGCTGCGTTCTCCAGAATACGGTCTCCTGCGAGCAGCGTGCCCTCGGCATCAGCCGCGTCGCGCTCCACCCACGCATACGTCTTGAAGCCCAAGGCCGGGACGCTCTCCGCTTCGAACGTCAGCTTAACCCGGCGGCACATGTACGGCTGGCGGAACTTATCGTCCGGCAGGTCGTAGCCGAACTGCAAGCCCAGATCCTCCAGCATATACGGAATGATCGTTCCGTGCTCGTCCACCAGCGCACGTCCGGTAACCTTCGCCTCCTGAGCAAGGCGGCTTGCTTCCTCCAGCTTATAGCCATCGCGGAAATACAAGCGCAGCGCGTCCACTTCGATCGTGACGACACCCGAGCGTTCCCAGCCGGATGTGTTGAATACGACGACCGGCTTCGCGTCATTGCCTGATCCGGCGAAGCTTGACGTATCAACCAGCTCGGCGAGCGCGCGGGTGCTTTCTTCCACGATCGCCTCGGCGACGTGCCGGCTTTTGTCGAAGCGGGTGACCATCTCCCGGTGCACCTCGTCCACGCTGCAGCCGCAGATGCTGTCATGCGGATGGTTCTGCATCAAGGTTTTCCAGGCGTATGTGAACAGATGATGCGGGTACTTGCTATTCGCTCCCGCCACATGAGCCATCGCAGCCAGTGGCTCCGCAACCTTCTCCAGCATCGCCTGCCCGAGCTGATTCATCTGCTTCAGGTACACACGCGCCGAAGCCGTGTTCACAAGCGTCGACCAGCCGTCGGTACGCTGGCTGCGAAGCTCGCCTTTGACCGTCGAGAGCTCATGCTTCAAGGATCGCTGCACGGACTGCAGATAATCGATGAAATTCGAATGAACAAAAACCGTATCCGGGTACAATTCGCTTGCTGTTCGGATCGCTTCCGGCAGATCCAGCTGGATCGGCTGGTGGTCGCAGCCGTTCATGAACAGCAGCTCGCCTGTGGACGCGTATTTCTCCGCATCCGCCAGCTTCTTCTCCCAGTAAGTCTTCGCCGCTTCCCGATCGGCCGGTATTTCATTGCCGTTCGAGTACCAGTTGGCGAACAGGATGCCGAGTACCCGGGACCCGTCCGGTCCTTCCCACATCAGCTCGGAGAACGAGGATTCATAATCGCCGTCCGATACGGTATTGTTGAAGCCTGTCGGCTTTACTCCCCGGCCGAAGATAGCATTGGTAATCCCGGATTGCTGCATCAGCTGCGGAGTCTGTCCTACGAGACCGAACGTATCAGGGAAATACCCGACCTTGGCGACGGACCCGAATGCTCGCGCATCCTGGTGCCCGATCTGCATATTGCGTACGTTGGCTTCGCCGCTGGTCAGGAACGCATCCTGCAGGATATACCAAGGACCGATCAGAATACGGCCATCCTGGATATATTTCTCCAGCTTCCCTCTCCGCTCCGGTCTGACCTGCAGATAGTCCTCCAAAATAATCGTCTGGCCGTCCAAATAAAAGCTGCGGTACTGCGGGTCCTGATCCAGCTTGTCCAGCAGCGCATCCATCAGCTGAACGAGGCGGACATGATGCTTCTCATACGGCAGGTACCACTCACGGTCCCAGTGCGTATGGGAAATAATATGGGCTGTTCTTGGTTTGCTCATCACTTTAGCTCCTTACTACTTGGACTTCATCCGGTCTGTATACCGAGAGAATCTTACCTGTGGCGTCCGCCGCAAAGAGCACCGAACGCTCCTTCTCAAGCGTAAACGTATAGTTGGCTTCGTTGTCCGTATCCTGCACTTCGATCTCAACGTCCCATGCGAATTCGGAGACGAAGACGTATAGGAACCCTTCCTTAAAGGACAGCTTCCGGCCGTATACACCGGCGAGATCGCCGCCTCGCTTCCACTGCATGCCGCTGTCGCAGCCTGCCGCCTCGATGGCGTAACGATACAGGTCAGCCGTCGTGTCTGTCCGCTCGTTCAGCTCCACCGGCAGCGGGCTCCAGATGAGCCGGCCCTTGCCGAGCGGGATGTCGACAACCGCGTCGCTTCCGCGGCCCGCAGAGGCAACGGCGGACAGGCCGGAGCGTACCTCCTTCACGGCTTCGGCGATGCGGCGCTTGCCGTACGAAACCGGCAGCTCCGCCCCTCCAGGCAGCAGCAGCCTTTCTTCCCGGCGTACATTGAGAAGCTCGGGTTCGCCCAGCGCCTCCTGCAAGCGAGCTGCCGGCTTCCAGTAAGCATCCAGTCCGATAGGACCTGTGACGAGCAGCGTCGAGCCCGTGCGCTGCACGATGTCGAGCAGCTTGCTCCACGCCTGCTCCTCCAGATTATGCGCGCTCGGCAGTAGGATCAGCTTGGCCGGCTGTTCTTCCAGCGCGTCCAGATGGTATTCGGAAGCCGAGCGGAACGGCATATTCAGCTGGTACGCGAGCACGCGCGTGAGCTGCGTTGTGGCCTCGAACGCCAGCTTCCGGTTGGAGAAGTCATTCGAATACGGGAAGACCGCCGCGATCTCCTCCAGCTTCCGACCCGCGAACAGATCCCGGATCTCCGCCATAAACCGCCCGAACTCATACGATACCAATGCCTCCGGCTTCTCCGTTCCGTCTGCCCGAAGAGCCCCGATATGCGATTCATTCGCATTGTCCATATAGAAGTTCGTATTCCAGATCCAGTGAATCGCTCCGGCGCCCCCGGTCGCAAAGGCATACGCATACTTGCGCTCCAGCAGGCTGTGCAGCTCATGCTCCGAGCGCTTGGCGCGGCCGTCCGGCGTCTCGACGTACATGATCCCGGTCTCCTGGATCACATTAGGCTTATGAAGCGTCTTGGCGAAAATCCCGTCCCAGACGAGCTGGTCGTTCAGCCACCACGAATGCACGGTCGTATAGTCGACCGCTTCCTCATAGAACCATGGCGATGGCCGCTGCGCGCCGAGCGCTTCGTCCTGGCCGACGACGACCAGTTGATTTGGGCTCAAGTCCTTGATCGTCTTGTATAGCTCCCTCGCCCAGCGGTTATGCATCTCCATCGAGAACAGGCAGTAGTCGAGCCAGCGGGTGCCCTTCTTCGCCCGGTGCATATCCTGCACGTCGAAGTTGATCTCCGCGGCCTCGGGAATAACCGCCGCTTCAAAGGAAGGCAGCTGCTCCGCGGTCATATTCCACCGCTCCTGCAGCAGCTCGATGCGGCCATGCCGCTCCTGAAGCCAGGCGATGAACGCGGCCTGCTCGTACTTGTCACGGCACGAACGCGGCCCATCAGAGAAGATCTGCGCCGGGTCGAACATCGACGGCTCATTGATCAAGTCCCAGTCCACATGCTTCGACTCGCGGTGACGCGATACAATAGAGCGGATAAACCGCTTCTGCGCCTCCACGCTTTGCGGGTCCAGGTACGGGTTAGTCCCCTCCCAGGTCTCGGGCGTGAACGAGAAGAACGTGAACGTCACCTGCAGATCATGCTTCTTAGCCGTCAACAGGAAGGCATCGATCGCGCGCAGCACCTCTTCGGAAGCGTGGCCGTCCACCTGCATGACGTTGCGGTACGCGGTCCAGATGCCGGTGCGAATCCAGTTGATGCCCGCCTTGGCCATCTGGGCCATGTCGCGGTCCCAGACATCCGCATTCGGCAGAAACAAGAACTTGCGGGCGACATCGGATGTCATATAGGTCATGCCGACAACAGGCAGCGGCCGCCCATCCTTAACGAAGTAATCCCGGCCAGCGGAGATTGGCGTGCCTTGAGCGAGCAGCTCAGAGTCGTGGCCCCAGAAGCCTTGGCGCAGCAAGCGAACCTCTCCGTCCTCGGACACGGCCCGGACATTCACCCGGTATAAGCCCGGATGGATGTCAAGCGGCACCGGCAGGCGGATAATCTGAAACTCGGCAGCAGCCTCGGCCGTCAGACGATGGCTCCAGCCGGTCTGCTTACCGTCTTCGCGATCTACCGTCAGCTCGAAGCTCCAGCTTCTCGCAGCCGCCGCTGCGCCGCGCGCCAGACCTTGCGCCTGCAGCGTCAGTACGGCGCGCTCCCCTCGCTCGTAACTCGCATAGTTCGGCTTGATCCACAGCTCCGTCACGCCTTGGGCGCAATATGCCGCCCACGCCAGCAGAGCTTCCGCCCCGCCCGCGCTCCAGAACGAAGCGCTGAGCGGCACATTGACGAATATCCAGCGTGAGCCGATGAACTCGCCGCGAACATTCTCCCACAGCACCACCGGCGCTGCGACCTCGCGGTCTGCTTGGCCGATGCCTGTCAGCAGCGGGTATATCCGTGTACTCATTGTACCGGCCGAGCCCATCTGATGCGGGTGGTCAATGTCGCGCGTCGTATGCGGCACCATGTTCCAGGTATCTGCCACGGCGAACATCGCTTCCTGACCCTGCAGCAGCGGGATCGTCTCCGATGCCGCGTAGCTGCGGATCGGGGCCGAATCCACCCGAAGCATCTCATGAATCAACAATTGCTGGTGGTATCCCGTCTGCTCCGCTTCGGCATGCCAGCCGTCTCCTTCCCGGCGAACCGGCCGCTTAAAGGCGCCGCCGCCCACGCTGAGCAGGCCGCCGCCGCCTCTCAGGTAGCCGAGGATGTCCGGCCACGCGGACTTCGGGAAATACGGAGCGTGCAGATTGACGAAGCAGCCTCCATCCGCGTTCCGCAGCTCGTCGCCCAGCGCGTCCGCGCCTACGACGCTCGCGCCCTTAGCCGCCAGCGCCGCCGCCAGAGCTTCGAGCGATGAGCCCGTCTCCGGGAAGCCAGGTTCATAGAAAATAACGACAGGACGGCTCATAGCAAGCCTTCCTTCATCGCTTGATACACGAGCTGGGAGAACAGGCTGTTCGACCAAGCGAACCATTTGCGCGTAAAGACCGTCGGATCGTCGGCATGGAAGCCTTCATGCATGAAGCCGGTATCCGCGTCCGTCGCTTCGAGCATCGCGATCATCTCCAGCTTCTCCTCGGCCGTCTGGGCCGTGATTCCCTGCATCGACAAGGCCATATGCCAGATGTACTTAGCCGGCGTATGGGGACTTCCGATGCCTTTGGCTACTTTCCCCTCGAAGTAGAACGGATTCTCCTTGCTGAGCGCAAAACGCCGGGTGTTCTGGTAGATCGGATCGTCTGCGGAGACATAACCCAGATACGGAATAGACATGAGTCCCGGCGTTCCTGCATCGTCCATCAGACAGTAGTTGCCATAGCCGTCCGTCTCGTAGGCATAGATCGGTCCGAATTCCGGATGGCGGTAGATGCCATACAATTGAATGCCGTGATCGATATCCGCCTCCAGCGCCTTCAAGTCCTGCAGGAAATCCGTATCCCGGAATACCCATTCTGCGAATTCCTGCATTTGGCGCAGGGCGACCACCGCGAACATATTGCCCGGAATATTATAGTGGAAATCGCAAGCATCGTCGCTGGAGCGGAAGCCCGACCAGACCATGCCCGTATAATTCACCGGCATCCCCAGCCCGTTATTGCGCAGCGAATCGGTCGGAATGCCGTTATTGCGGGTGAATCGGTATGGCGACTGCTCCAGGTGACGCTGCTCCGTCTTGAACAGCTCGTAGATCTTGACCATCGCGGCCTTAAACCCGGCATCGAAAATATCCGTCAGCTCGGTCTCCTTCCAATACGCATACGCCAGCCGTACGGAGAAGCACAGCGAATCGATCTCGAACTTGCGCTCCCAGACCCAAGGCGACATCTCGGTTTGATCTGCTTTATTCCAATGCCAGTCGTTGGCCGATTCGTTAAAAGCATTCGCATAAGGATCGATATGAATATACTGAATATGGCGCTTGATTAATCCGCCGATGATACGTTGAAGCTCCGAGTCGTTCTTCGCGAACGGCACGTAGTGGATCACCTGCTCGACCGAGTCGCGCAGCCAGGAGGCTGGTATATCTCCGGTGATGACGAAGGTCGTGCCGTCGTCCATCAGCTTGGTTGTCGTCTCCAGCGTGTTGGGGAAGCAGTTTTTGAATAATTGCAACAGCTTGGGACGATGCGCCAGCTTCTCCTCGGCTTCCGTAAGCACCTCCTGAATGGCCTGCGGCAGCTCCAGCTTCGGCATTGGAATTTTAGGCAGTCTGAATTGTTCCACGATAAGTCCTCCCCAGTGATGTTGACCTCGCACAGTGCCGCAGCATTATTCCTTCACTGCACCGACAGTCAAGCCTTGAATAAAGTAACGTTGGAAAAACGGGTATGCAAACACAATAGGTCCCGTAGCGAGCACAACCATCGCCATCCGCGCCGTATCCTGCGGCAGCGATTGCAGCAAGCCTATGCCGATGGACGGGTTGCTGGTATTCTGCAGCAGAAACTGCATACTGTTCTCAATCCGCATCAGCATCGATTGCAAAGGCACGAGATTTGGCGTATCGATGTACAGCAGCGCATTGAACCAATCATTCCAGTACCCCAGTGTGCTGAATAGCCCGATGGTAGCGAGTCCCGGCAGCGACAGCGGCAGCACCAACCGGATGAAAATCCCTAGCTCGCCGGCGCCGTCGATTTTACCGGATTCGATGATTGCATCGGGAACGGAGGTGCTGAAGAACGTCCGCATGATCATGATATAGAAGGCATTCCCCGCCAGCGGCAGGATCAAGGCCCATATCGAATCCTTCAGTCCCATAAGCTGCGTTACTACAATATAAGTGGGAACGAGCCCCCCATTAAACAGCATGGTGAAAAAGGCGAAAAATCCAAAAAAATTGCGGTATTTAAAGCTTTTCCGCGAGATGGCATAGGCGAACGTCGCCGTTAAAAGCAAGCTGACGAGCGTTCCCACCACCGTCACCAAGATGGTTACGCCATACGAAACGAGCAGTTGGTCTCCCGCTTTAAAGATGTATCTGTAGGCCTCCAGGCTCCAGCTCTCCGGGATGAGGCGGTAGCCGTTGCGGCTCAGTGTTTTCTCATCGGTCAATGAAATAATCGTTACAAAAACAAAAGGAAACACGCAGGCGAGTGCAAAAATCCCCGCGATCAAGTTAAACAATACATTCAACACAGGCGGCAATTGATGAAAATCCCGATTTTTCACCGGTTTGGTGATCATCACGACGTCCCCCTTTCCGAGCGGTTATTAGAACAGCGCATTATCCTTGTCAAACTTTCTCACAATATAGTTCGAAGTAAGTACCAGCACGAAGCCTACAACTGACTGATACAGACCCGCTGCCGTGCTCATGCCGATTTCACCTGTTGTTTTGAGACCGCGATACACATAGGTATCGATGACATTCGTAACCGAATACAGGGTTCCGGAGTCTCTAGGCACTTGCAGGAACAACCCGAAATCCGCATAGAAAATACGCCCGATCGCGAGCAAGGTCAGAATCGTCATCAGCGGCTTCAGCATGGGAACCGTAATATTCTTCATCTGCTGCCATTTATTCGCCCCGTCAATCATCGCCGCTTCATACAGCGACCTGTCAATCCCCATAATCGCCGCCAGATAGATGACACTGTTATAGCCAACAGACTTCCATAGAAAGACGATAACCAGGATGAGCGGCCAATACGTTTTGTCGTTGTACCACTGAATCGGATCAATGCCGAAGCCGGCGAGAATATGATTGAGCATCCCTTTGTCGAAGCTCAGAAAGCTGAATACGAAGTAGCCCACAATGACCCAGGACAGGAAATAAGGGAGGAACATGCCTGTTTGATAGGCCTTGGCCAGTTTTTTATTAGCGATTTCGGACAGTACGATGGCGAGTCCCACCGAGAGGATCAGACCTGCGATAATAAAGACAATGTTGTACAGCAGCGTATTCCGCGTAATGATATAAGCGTCATTGGTGCTGAAGAGGAACTTGAAGTTTTGCAGCCCCACCCATTTGCTTTGCACAATGCTCGCCCAGAAGCCGTCCCGGCTGTACCGGTACTGCTTAAAAGCAATCACCATACCGGCCATCGGCAGGTAGGAGAAGAACAGGAACCAAAGCGTAGCGGGCATGACCATGAGCAGCAGCACTCGGTTTTGCTTCACGTCTTTGAGGAATGCTCCTAGTCTCGTCATCGAATCACTCCTTAGGATCAAGTAGGAAACGGATCAGGCGAATGCGGTACATTCGCCTAATCCAGCTCCTGTCTTATTTCTTGTTCGCGGCTCTCCAAGCGTCAATCTGCGCTTGTGCCTCGGCCATGATTTTATCCAATCCGGCTGCCTTGAATTTCTCGTTGGCCATCGGAATGAATTTGTCCGGATCTACGGTCCCCGTCATCAAGACCGCCCAGAACTCTTCCTTCACGTTCTGTACCGCTGCAATTTCCGTCGTCACCTTGGAAGGATCGAAGTTGAAGCCGAGCAGCGGAGCGGGAACGCCGGAACCGTTGAACTTCTTGAATTCTTCCCACTTATTGTCGGGGTCTTTGGTGTCTTTGTACGTCAGCATCACGTTGCCAAGCGAGAAGGTCGGCATGTCATAGTTTTTGGATTCCGGCAAATTTTCCATCTTGTCGTCGCCGATTTTTTTGTAGTGAACGCCTTCGATACCGGAGTCCACCATGTTGCGAAGCACCGGATCGGTATTGAGCAGGTTTAGGAATTCCATCGCTTTCTCCGGATATTTGGAGTTGGCGGAGATGGCCTGCATGGACCCCATCACCGACCAGTTGTAGATAAGGGCAGGGCTCGCCGGCTTCGAGACGACCGGGTAACCGTAGCTGGCCGACCACAGATTGTCTGCAAACGGCTGGTTCGTAGCTTTGTCCGTGAACCATCTGCTCGTGACCTGAACATCGTTGAGCGAGTTAAGCGTAGCCGCTTCCGTCGGAATGTAGCCTGCTTTGTAGTAGCTGTTTACCGTCTTCAGAGCTTGTTTCATCTCGGGAGTGTCGAGGACGTTGACGATCTTATAGTCAGGGTTGTCGATCTTCACGGCCATCGGCATTTTCTCGATCACGTAGTCATAAGGCACATACGGCATGAAATTTTTGTCTACGGCAAACGGGTATACGTTCGGTTCTTTTTCCTTGATCGTTTTGAGCAGCGGCTCCAGGCTTTGTAGCGTACCTACTTGATCCAGGCTCAGGTTGTATTTGTCGACAAGTTTTTTATTGAACCGCCATACTTCTTGGGCAGGAAGCTCCTTGTTGGCCGGAACGCCATAGTTATGCCCGTCCACCTTGGAGCCGCTCAGGAAGGCCGGGTCCAACGCTTTGACGATGCCTTGCCCACTTGACTGAAGCAGGTCGTCGATCGGCTTGAAAGCGCCTTTACGCGCGTTCTGCACATAGTCGAAGGCCCACGAAGACGTAAATACAATGTCCATAGGCGTGCCCGAAGCGGTCATGACTTGCATTTTCTGCGAGTAGTCGCCCCAGTCGACCATGTTCATTTTTACGGTTACGCCGATTTTCTCGGCTGTGTATTTGCTGACTTCCTCCATGACGCGGTCGACATCTTTTTGAGGAGTTCCAATCGTGTACCAGATTAACTCAGCCGGCTTGTTGGCCTTTCCTGCCGCTGGATTGCCCGCAGCGTCTTTGCCGCCACATGCACTAAGTGCCATCGAAGCGGCAAGGGTAAGTCCAAGCGTTACCGTCAGACGTTTCTTGATCTTGCTCATTACATATCCTCCCTTGATGAAAGCTTTGTTTTTGTAAATCCCCGAAGGGCTACATTTACAGTAACTCATGAAAGCATTTGCAAATAGACGATAAATTAAATGATCCATGTACAAATCAAAGAAAAAAGGACTGCACTCCAGTTTTCCCTAGAGCAGTCCTCGATAATCCGTAGGCGAGATCCCCACGTACTTCTTGAATTGTTTATAGAAATAACCCACTTCCCAATAGCCTACGTCCTTGGCGATCGTGTGGACCTTGGCCTGCGTCGTCTTGAGCAGCTCCTTCGCTTTCTCGATCCTGTAGCGGTTGATATATTCGGTAAAGGACTCGTTCGTTTCTTTGGTAAACAGCTGTCCCAGATACACCGGATGAATACTGTAGTGGGCTCCCAGCATCTTAAGAGACAGCTCTTCCGCATACGATTGATGGATGTATTTCAATACCTGCTGTACAATCGGACTTCGCACATCTGAAATTAAAAAGCCAACGGTCGTCTCCGCGATCTCCAGGATCTCCTTCTCCAGCTCCTCCAGCGTGACAGCAGCTCGAACCTGCTGCAGCGCTTGATTGTAAACAGCCGTCTCCTCCGTATGGCGGATCGCTTTCAGCTCTAATTTGAAATGAATCACCATCTCAAAGGCAATGTCCTGAAAGTCCTGCGGCGTGATGCCCGGGAGCGCCTGCAGCCGCTTGAAGTCGCATTGAATCTGCTCGCAAAGCTTGGCCTGATCCTTGGCGACGATCAGCTTGGCATAGGCCGGCCAATCGATTAAGGAGAAATCCGCCTGCGGATTTCCTTGGCGAGCCGCCAGCTCTCGGGCATCGATCATGGAAAGCTCCGGGTAAATCCAGAAGTATTCCTGTGCCTTCTTGGCTGTGGTATAGCTCTGTCCCGCCTGCTCGCCCAACTCCTCCACGCTCCCTATCGCGATGCGGAGCGAACGGTTCGGCAGCCCGGCCTGAAGCTCCCGGAGCCAAGCCGTCAGCTCCTGCCTCCCTCGGTCGGCATCGTCCAGCCCGGCCAGCAGCACGATATCTCCATCCAGATCGTAGAACGCGGTCATCCCGTCCCTGGACTCCGCCTTGGCCGCTATAACGTCCATCACTTCGGCAGCCTCCTCTGTCCGAATGACCGAGACCGCCATATAGGGGCTGTCGAGACTCAGGCCGAGAAGCTCGGCGCGCTCGGAGAACTCCAGGGGCGCGATCTGGTTCGTGAGCCAACGGTGCAGGGTATTATCCTTGAGAATTTGCTGGCTGTAAGCCTGCAGGGACAATGTTTCTTGAACGGAGTTCAGCTTCTCGACCGCTGCCTTCAGTGTCGCCTTCAGCTCCTGGATATTGACGGGCTTGAGCAAATAGTTTTCGATGCCGAGCCCCATGCCCTCTTTGAGATAGTCAAAGTCATCGAAGCCGCTAAGCACGATGGCCAGCAATCCAGGGTGAACGCTTCTGGCTCCGCGAATCAAGTCGAGACCGTTCATCACCGGCATCGAGATATCCGTTAGCAGGATGTCCACCGGCATGTGCTTCAAAGCGTCCAGTGCCCTCTGCCCGTTGCTCGCATGTCCTACCAGCTCCAGCCCCGCCTCCGCCCAATCGATAATATCGTACAAGCCTTCGATGATGAAGGGCTCGTCATCGGCCAGAAAAACCTTAAACATCGTATCCTCCCTTTCCGTCATCCAGCGGCAGCCAGATGTCCACCGTTGTGCCTTGCCCAGGCTCGCTGCGCATGTCTAGTCCGTACCTGCTGCCGTAGAGCAGCTTAAGACGCTGATTGATGCTGCGCAGACCGAAGGATTCACCTTCTTTTTCCTCCGTTTGCAGGAACTTCTTCATTTGGCTCAACCGCTCGGCGCTCATGCCGTTCCCGTTGTCCTCCACCTGGACATGCAGGAAATCGTCCGTTTGTTTCACTCGGATCTCCAGTCTGTTGTCGTGGCTTTCGGCGCGCAGCCCATGCACGATATAATTCTCGATCACCGGCTGAAGCGACATTTTCATGATGCGATAGATGCCCAGCCTGCGGTCCCAGTCGATGGAATACGTAAATTTATCCTTATAGCGGATCTGGAATAGCTCCAGATACAAGCGGCAAGCCTCCAGCTCGTCCTTCAACGTATACTGTTTCTTCTGCTGGACAAAGCTGCGGAATAACGCCGATAAGCTGTAGATCATCTCGCCCACGTCATGCGCGCCTTGAGAGACCGCCCGCATGCGGATCACTTCCAGCGTATTGTACAGAAAATGCGGGTTGACGCGAGCCTGCAAAGCCGACAGCTCCGTATGCTTCTGCTTGATATCGGCCTTGTACACGCGGTCGATATATTGGTTCAATTCATCGATCATCTCGTTAAAGCTGCGGGAAATTTGGCCCAGCTCGTCCTCGCGCACATCCCGGATCCGCGCGCTCAGATCGCCCTGCTTGACCTTCCGGGTGAACCGGATAATCTGCTGGGTCCGCTTGTTTACGTTCAGGACAACCAGAGACGGAAGCAGGATCAGCAGCAGGATACAGACCCCGCTGATCGTAAAAATCGTCGTCCCGATTCGCCGCGACGCGGCTGCCAGCTCCTCCTTCGGGATGATGCCGAGCACGATGAAATCTCCCTTGCTTTGGGTCAGCTTGGTGACATAGGCCGACTGATTGAAATCGCTGTTCTCATAGAGCGAGCCCAATTGCTCCATATAAGGAAAAGGCTTGCCGTAGTATTGATCGGAGGAGTCGAAGATAACTCCGCCATCGGGAGCAATGACGAGCATCGTCCCTTTTAGCTCCTCCTTCTCATTGGCCAATACCTTCCAGATGCCGTCCGAGCTGAAGAAAACGACCTGCTGCCCAATGTTTTTCAACGTCTGCTTATCGTTGATCGGCGAGCGGATGGAATACAGACGATTGTTCCACTGATTGGCTGCCGTGCGAAGCCAGACGTTGGGCAAGGTTACACTCTTGCTATCCAGCGCCATCGCCTCAGGAACGTAGGAATAGGTCGCCTGGGCCGGGATCAGCTGCAATTGCCGCTCGCGCCCCAGCACATACAAAAACTGCTGATCCACGCTGTACAGCATCAAACTCTGTATATCCGCATCGTCCTCCAGCCGATTACGAAAATACTGCAAGCCGTCATGCCACGTTCCAGTTCCGCCCGGACTGTTCTTGAACTGTTCGAGACTATGCTGGATATATTCCTGGAAAGGGTTCTGCAGCATAAAGGAGACTCCCGCGGCAAGTGAACTATCCCGGTATAGCCCGAATAGAATGGCTTGCGCCGATTCGTATTTCTCTCCCAAGTAGTTATTCACGTTCGTCATGGCTTTCTTCTGAATATCCAGCTCACGATTGATCGCCGCTTGCGACATCGTGTGATACATGAAGTAGGAAAAGGAAATGATCGTGATCACCGTGATCAGCGAGAACAGGAGCAGCAGGCGCATGAATAAGTTTTTTCTGAAGTAGGTTACATACATAGAGACAAACCTCATTCCACCACCCTCTCCCGCTCTTGATCGGATTTCATTATAGCATGACCGGTGCGGCCTTTGAAAAGTACAGCTCTTTCATCACGCGCACATACAGAAAGACGGTCAAGGGGAGCCTGAGCAGCTTGGCGCTGCTGCGACGCTCCCTTGACCGTCTCTTCTTTCGTATTCTTGCTTATCCGCGCAAAATCGCTTCGATCCGCTCCAGCTCCTCGGCGCTAAGCTCCGGCGCATTCAAGGAAGCGACCGCATCCTCGATCTGGCCCACCTTGCTGGCGCCGATCAGAGCCGAGGTCACTCGGCCGCCGCGAAGCACCCAGGAGAGGGCCAGCTGCGACATTTTCTGGCCGCGCTCGGCAGCCAGCTCGTTCAGCTTGCGCACCTTGCCGATAACGTCCTCCGTGATCTCCTTCTCGGAGAGGAAGACGCTCGGTCCGGCAGCGCGGGAATCGGCTGCGATACCGTTCAGGTAACGGTCGGTCAAGATGCCTTTCTGCAGCGGGGAAAACACGATGCTGCCGATGCCTTCTTCGTCGAGGACATCCTGCAAGCCGTCTTCGATCCAGCGGGACAGCATAGAGTAGTTCGGCTGATGAATCAGGCACGGAGTTCCGAGCTGACGCAGGATCTGGGACGCCTTGCGGGTATCCTCGGCCTTGTAATTGGAGATACCGACATACAGCGCCTTGCCTTGGCGGACAATGAGATCCAGCGCGGACATGGTTTCTTCCAGCGGCGTGTTAGGGTCCGGGCGGTGGTGGTAGTAAATATCCACGTAGTCCAGGCCCATCCGTTTCAGGCTTTGATCCAGGCTGGCTACGAGGTTTTTCTTGGAGCCCCATTCCCCGTATGGGCCCGGCCACATATAATAGCCGGCTTTGGTGGAAATTATAAGCTCGTCCCGATAAGGGGCGAAATCCTTGCGCAGGATTTGGCCGAAAGTCTCTTCGGCAGAGCCGGCAGGCGGCCCGTAGTTATTGGCCAGGTCGAAGTGGGTAATGCCCAGATCGAAGGCTCTACGGACCATCGCTCTGCCGTTCTCTAATGTGTCGATGCCGCCAAAGTTATGCCACAGACCGAGCGAGATGGCCGGCAGACGCAGGCCGCTGCGGCCTGTCCGATTATATGTCATATTGTCGTATCGGGTGGAGCTGGCGTTGTACATGTAGGTTCCTCCTTAAGTTAGCGGAAGCGTAACGGCTGACGCGCTGCATGATTTCCTTTACGTTCTTCATTGTAGCGAAAAGAAACGTCCAAACGTATGTCAGCAAGGAAGGAATTTATAGCACAATGTCTGATTCGCGATGCTGCAGCCTGTATCCTCGCGGCGAGCAGCCCTTCACCTTCTTGAACATGCGTGAGAACAGCAGCGGGTCTTGGTAGCCGACGGAACGCGAGATTTCCGCAATGGTGCAGGGCGTCTCTGCCAGCAGCTGGCAGGCTTTAGCGATCCGGTAGTTCAGCAGGTACTGCTGAGGCGGCAGTCCGACGGCTTGCTTGAACAGCGCAGACATATATTTGCGGTCGAGCTTGAGGGCGTCGGACATCATCTCCATCGTCATGTTTTCGCAGTAATGCGAATGCAGGAAATGCAGGCATTGCTCGACGTACACGCTTTTCTGCCGCGGCATAGGCAGCAGGTCCGGCGCGGCTGGAACGGTCTGGAGCAGCAGAGAGAAAAACTCATACAGGATAGCCTTTAAGGCGAGACCCAGACCGTCCGCGTCCGCATCCACCGCTGAGGTCAGCCGTGTATATAAACTCGGCATGAGCTGGCCGTCCATCGGGAATACCGGACAGTCGGGCGACAATGAGGTCTTGGATAAAATCGACTCCACCTGCTCCCCGCTAAAGCCGATCCAGGAATACGACCAAGGATGGGTCTGATCGGCGGCATAGTAGGTAACCATATGGGGATACACCAGGAAGGCTTGTCCGGCGGTGAGGACATGGCGGCACCCGGCCACCTCGACCGCTCCGGTGCCCGCATGGATAAAGTGGATTTTATAATGGTCCCGTACACCGGGCCCGAATGCATGACCGGGTACGCATTGCTCGCGTCCCCAGTAGTGAAGATGCAGGTCGGGCGCACTCCGGAAAGGTCGTTCCGGGTTATAGTGATGGATAGCCATGACTGTTCAGCCTCTTTCAGCATAAGATGGTCCTTCACTGGCAGTTGCTCTTATGAACGCGACCGGTAACGAGCCGGGGACTCGCCTGTTACCTGATGGAACAGCCGCGAGAAGTAATGGACGGAGCTAAAGTGATACTTGGCCGCGATTTCCGTAATCGTTAGAGTGGTGTGCAGCAGATCCTCCTTCGCCCGCCCGATGCGAAACCGATGCATGTATTGAACGGGCGAGCAGCCGGTGGATTTGCGAAACAGCTCGAAGAAATGCCCGCGGCTCATCTTCAAGCTCTTGTAGTAAACCTCCAGCGGCTTGGGTGCGTCATGCAGCAGATCCTGCTCTATCATCTCCAGCAGCCGGTTGATTCGCCGGTCCGGAATCTGCCGGTCCTTCAGCAGACTGTTCAGAAAATAATCGATAAACGTTTGGAAGTTTCGTTGAGTCATTAGACTGCGCAGGAAGGTCTGCTCATGGGTGAAGCTCGCCGTCTTGTAAAAGTTCAGAAACAGGTCCTCCCAGA
This sequence comes from Paenibacillus filicis, assembly GCF_038070315.1. Taxonomy (NCBI): domain Bacteria; kingdom Bacillati; phylum Bacillota; class Bacilli; order Caryophanales; family Paenibacillaceae; genus Paenibacillus; species Paenibacillus filicis. The sequence goes on from NZ_JBBPCC010000005.1 coordinate 203,024, forward strand.
CGCGCAGCGATTCCACCCTCCATATCTCAGGAAGGGGATATGGAAAAGACGGCCCCACCAGCTCCTCTAAGAGCGGCTGGGGCGGATAGCATACGGGACATGCCGTATCAAATGCCGGTTTCCGCTCCACATAATGCCAGTCGAAATAACAACAGACCTGCACCATCGGCTCCTCGGGATCAGCCAGCCATTCATGAGGCTGTCCAGCCGGGATGTACACCAGCGAGCCTGGGCCCAATCTCTCTCTCCGCTCGCGGGTCGTCAGTATTCCATATCCTTCACTCATCAAGTAAATGGAGCTGGTGTAGCAGATCCTCGGTGCGCTGGACTGTCCTTTGTAAAAAGGATACCGGGTCGCGAGATATACATAGGGATGCAAAGAAGCAAAGTCCATTGGCGGGCTCCCTCCCGTATCCGCTCTATTTTCCCTTATTGTAACTCCTTGGCTTGAAGGTTCGCAAAGCAATAGATGTACATCGGAAGAACTTATCCGACGATCGTGCAACTCATGGACGACCAGATAAATACAAAGGCCTCCTCCTTTTGTTACATTGGCAGCAGCAACTAGTTTTGGGAAAAGAGGAGCTAATCCAATGCCAATGCGGGATAAGCAAGCCAACCATTTAGCTATGAACAATAGGGGGTACGAACAAGCGGGACAACATCCGATTCAGTTTGACGGGCCGGCGCCGGATTTTTTCGAAGGCGCTCTGCTGGGAAACGGGGGCCTGGGGGTTGTCGTCACGACGCGACCGGATGCGGTGCTTCTGCATCTGGGCCACAATAATGTCTGGGATATTCGTATCGCCGAGAACCACCGAGATGAGATCATGACTTTCCAGGAGGTGTTTGAACGACTGTCGGTCCTCCCCGATGATCTGACACCGCTCACGGACCATCCATGGTATCAAGCCTATTGCAAGATGGCTGGCGAAAATTACAGCAAAGCCTATCCCAAGCCCATGCCCTGCGGCACGCTGCTGCTCCGGTATGACCGCCGGATGGCGGAAGTGCTGGGACATACCGTGCATATCGAAGACGGGAGATGCACGGTGGACTTCCTGTTCGAGGATCGACCGGTAGTCTTCGAGCTATTTGTAGAGGGGAAGCATGACCGGATTTGGATGAAAACCACGGACGCGGTAAGCGGCGCAGCCGTTCCGCTGTTCACCAACATCCAAATTAATTCCCGATCCCGAGACACCTCCGGAATTTCCCCAGGCCGAAGTCACAAAGGACGCAGCAGGTGTGCTGTCATTCATACAGATTCTGCCTGATGTAGAGCATCCTACTGTCCCGTACACGCACCATGAGAAGGACAAGGCCTTTCGACTGGCGGTAAGGACATCCGGCCCTGTAGAGTGTGATCTGCTCCCGACGGAGGCCGGCATACTGGCCTGCGCCGAGCTGTGGGAGGGGCCAAGCAGTGACATTCAAGCGAGATTGGGACGGCTGGTACCGCCCGAGCTTGACGGATACGGGGCCGCTAAGGCAGAAACGGCCGATTGGTGGTCTGACTATTGGAGCCGATCCGCTGTTGTGCTGGAGGATCAATTTCTGGAGCGGATTTGGTACCACAATCTGTATTTCTTTAATTGTGCGGTGAAGGAAGGCGTCACTTGCCCGGGTCTCTTCGCCAACTGGAGCTATCGGACCATCGGGGCCGACTGGCATGGCGATTACCACATGAACTACAATACCCAGCAGCCGTTCTGGCTGGCCTTCTCCAGCAATCATCTGGACAAGCATCTGCCTTACGTCGATATGGTCGATCATGTGCTTCCCGTCAGCCGCTCTTGGGCCAAGGAATATTATGGTCTCCGCGGCGCCTATTTCCCCCACTCCGCCTACCCGGTGGATATGACCATGATGCCGTACCCGGTGCCGCACTGGGGCTGGGAAATCTGCGAAACGCCCTGGACGGTGCAAAGCCTCTGGTGGCATTATCTTTACTCCATGGATCAAGATTTTCTGCAGAACCGGGCCTTCCAGCCGATCAAGGAGGCCGCTCTGTTCATGGTCGATTATATGAAGCGCCCCGAGGCGCAAGGGGCACGCTGGGGTGACGACAAGCATCACATCTTTCCTACTGTTGTGCCAGAGCTTTATGAGATCACGCCCGGGTTCGCGAAGAATAGCGACTGCCTGATCGATCTGACGCTGACCCGCTTTCTGCTCCACGCCTTTTCGGAAGCATGCGTGGTGCTGGGCATGGAAGAGGCTGAGCAAGACCTGCTGCTGGAAGCGGAGAACATCTTGAATCACTTCCCAGACTACCCTACCGCAGAGTCGAAGCTTGGGAGCGTCTTCGTCTCCGTAGAGGGCGAAAGCCCGGAGGTCGTCTACAATGTGCCGATTTCGGTGACCACCGTTTTTCCGGGCGAAGACCACGGGCTGCACTCGCCGGAAGAAGATTACCGGACGGCAGTGAATTCGTACCTGAATCACCGGAACGAAGGCGGCAATGAGCTGGTGTTCTATCACATGGCCGGCGCCCGCCTCGGTGTGCTGGATCTGGAACGCTTCAAGCGTCAGATCCGGTACTGCCTGCTCCCGAACGGCACTTGTACCGACCGGGTTCTGATGAGCGGAGGCCGTTACGCAGATACGGATAATTTCGACTTTATGTCACGGATGGGCATCTGGTTCGAGAATTTCGCTCTGCCTGCTGTCATCAATGAATGTCTGCTGCAGAGCAATAACGGACATCTGCGCTTCTTCCCTAACTGGCCGGAGACTCAGGCTGCAAAGTTCCACACGCTTCGGGCTGTCGGGGGCTTTCTCGTAAGTGCAGCCTTCGCGAATGGCGAGGCCACGTGGATCGAAATCATCAGTGAAGCCGGTTCGACTTTGTCCTTCTACATGCCCTGGGCGGATGGGGCCCTATGCACCTCTTCTACGGGAGAAACCCAAGTGGCTATAGGCCACATGTGGCAAATCCAGACGACACCTGGGGAGAGGATCACCCTGGTGAAAAATCAAACTAGCACCGTTCCATGACTCCCAGGCTGTACAGGTGTTCACAGCCCCTCCGATGGCTTAACCATGCTTAGAGCCAGTAACGCCAAGAAGTCACCGGTTGCGGCTTCTTGGCTTTGAGGTATTTAAGGAAAGAATCATTCTTTCCAAATTAGTGATTGACCAATCAATAACAACATGATATATTGATTTCAAGTTAGTGATTGATCAATAACAAATAATAATATGAGGTGATTCTCTTGAAAAAAGCATTGGTACTGGGAGCAACGGGAGGCACTGGCGCCGCCATTACGGAGGAGCTGGTTAAGCGAGGGATACGGACGGTTGCCTTCGGGCGGTCTCAGCAGAAGCTTGAGCTGCTTAGGAACAGGCTGGGTAACCCTGAGCATCTGGCGATCGCTGTAGGTGACGCGTTCCAACCCGATAGCATCGTAGCCGCTGCGGATGGCGTAGACGTTATCTTCCATTGTGCGAACGTACTGTATCACGAGATGGTAACTAAGCTGATTCCACTGGGTGAAGCGGTGATGGAAGCAGCGGATCGGCTAAGTCTCAAAGTCGTCGTCATCGATGGCATCTACCCCTATGGAAGAAGACAAATGGAACGGGCAACCGAAGAGCATCCGAAGCAGCCTCACACGAAGAAGGGCAAGACCAGGCTCGCCTACGAGAAGATGCTGTTCGATGCGAAATGGAGCCGGGCCAAGGTTTTGATCACCCGTTTGCCTGATTATTACGGCCCTACGGCCAATGAGGCTTCTTATCTCGGCTCTACGCTCGAGTCGATAGTCGCTGGTAAAATGGCGTTTTTCATTGGCAACATGCATGTTCCCCGGGAATTTATTTACTTGCCGGACGCGGCGTTCATGATTGCAGAGCTGGCGGGCAGGGATGAAGCTTATGGGCAGAACTGGAATATTCCAGGTGCAGGGTTAATCTCAGGTAAAGAGATCGTTCGGCTAGCCCGGCAAGCAAGCGGAAGCGCCAAACCGGTCTTGCCGCTAGGCAAAGTAGGGTTGTCTCTGCTCGGCATGTCCGTACCGGTCATGAAGGAAGTCGTGGAAATGCTTTATTTGACCGAAGAGCCGCTAGTCTTGAGTGGAGAGAAATATGAGCGCTTGATCGGACCGGCCAAGGCGACGAGGTTCGAAGAGGGATTTACGGCTACGATTCGTGCGCTGCAGAAGAAAAGTGCTCAATCTTAACGAGCTTCAGTAATTTATTAATCAATAACAAACTATGAAGGAGTGACTTGTTCAATGAGTTCTATGGCTAAACCCAGATCGGCAGCAGCCAGGGCCGTTTCATACCGCTGGTGGGCGCTCATCGTCCTGGCGCTTGCTCAATTTCTCGTCGTCCTGGATGCTTCCATCGTCAATATTGCGCTGCCGACCCTGGGCGCGGAGCTTCATCTGGATACGAATACGCTGAGCTGGGTCATCACCGCTTATGTCCTGCCGTTCGGAGGCTTGTTGCTGCTCGGCGGAAGACTTGGCGACCGATATGGGCATCGAAGGTTATTTATCGCCGGCGTCACCGGATTCGCGGTCGCCTCGGTCGCGGCAGGACTCGCTGCGTCGGGAGCATGGCTATTGACCTCGAGGGTCATTCAGGGCGCCTCAGCCGCGCTGCTTGCTCCGGCCGCACTCGCACTCGTCACCAAGCTATTTACAGTTCCACAAGACCGGGCGAAGGCGCTCGGCGTCTTGGGGGCGGTTGCCGGTATCGGCAGTGTCGCAGGCGTGCTGCTCGGAGGAGTCTTGACCTCTGCCTACGGCTGGCCGTCCGTGTTCTTCGTCAATGTACCTGTGGGTGTAGGGGTCATCACGGCAGCTCCATGGCTCATCGCCAGAGATACGCCAGGTAAGCGCACAAGTCTGGATATGCCGGGAGCCGTCACCGTTACCGGCGGCATTGTAAGCTTAGTAGCGGCCCTTTCTCTAGCGGAACAAGCAGGCGGGACTTCCCCCTGGACAGTATCGCTTGGCGGCGCAGCCATCGTGCTGCTTACCGCGTTCGTCTACATCGAGAAGTTCGCCAAGAGCCCCTTGATGCCATTAAACCTATTTCGCAAGAAGTCGGTGCTCGGCGGCAATTTGGCCATGTTCCTCATCGGTGGAGCGACCACGGGACTTTTCTTCGCCTTGTCGGTTTATATGCAGCAGGTGCTTCACTATGATGCCCTGAAAGCAGGGCTTACTCAGCTTCCACTCGCCGGAGCGCTTGTCGCCATCGCGGGAGTTATGCCTGCATTGCTCAAGAAGCTTGGCACGCAGCGGACTCTTGCAGCATCTTTACTTGTGTTTGCCTCAGGCACGGTATGGCTGTCTTTTGCCCCGAGCGATGCTTCCTTTGCCATTCACCTGCTGGGACCCAGCATCGTCATCGGAATCGGGATGGGAGGAGCTTTTGTCGCTGGGACGGAATGGGCCGTCCATGGAGTGGCGGATAGCGAGGCGGGGGTCGCCAGCGGCTTGATCAACACGAGCCAGCAAATCGGAGGAGCTATCGGGCTTGCTGTACTGGCGACCGTATCGTCAAGCAGAACCCGGGATCTGCTGAGCCATGGCGTGGCTGAGCCCGGTGCGCTGACCGGAGGGTTTGCTTGGGTATTTATCGGAGCGGGCGTATTAGCTGTCATAGGCGCAATCCTTGTCCTCGCCGTTGTCCGCACTTCCCTATCCAGTTTGTTAGGAATCAATCCATTACTAACAAAAAAGCGGGTGAACGGTCTTGATTAAGAAGAAAAGCTCTAAGCATCCGATCTTTTACGGAATTTTGGTGCCGCTGCTGATCCTGATTGTTGGAGCGGCGAGCGTTTATTTCTGGCAAATGCGGCTTCAGAAGCCGGTGGAGATTAATATGGCCCACCATGAGCATGGCTTGGGCTCTGTCTCCCATACCGACCTACACGATCATTCGCCGACAGGTGTTTCCTGCGAGGCCATCACGGCCAAGGAGACAGGCGGACCTACCCGCAGCTTTGATATGACGGCTGCACGAACAACTCTGCAGTTGGATAACGGGCAGACGGTCGAAGCCTGGACCTTCAACGGCTCTGCTCCAGGGCCGGAGCTCCGGGTCATCGAAGGCGACCGGGTGGTCGTTACGCTCCACAACAAGGACATCAAGGAAGGCATTACGCTTCACTGGCATGGGATTAACGTTCCTTGCTCGCAGGATGGCGTTGCGGGGGTGACCCAGGACGCCGTACATCCGGGAGAACAATTTACATATACCTTTATCGCATCGGCTCCAGGCACTTACTGGTACCATTCCCATCAGATGAGCTCGGTTCAGGCGAAGAAGGGACTTCTCGGGTCAATTATCGTCGAGCCCAGGGAATCGGCCGCTACGTTATCACCCGCCAAGGAGGTCAACGCTCTTTATCAGCGGCTAGACTCCAGCCTCCTTCTGAACGGCAGCTCCAAGGGACTTGATGTACCGGCTCAGGCAGGCGAACAGGTAAGGCTCAGACTAACCAACGGAGACAACGAAACGATGAACTTCTCCGTAGACGGGGCACCCTTCCAGATTATCGCCATGGACGGCCGGGATTTGCACGAACCTGGTCTCTTGAAGGATGTAACCGTTCCGGTAGGAGCCGGTGGGCGCTACGATCTGCTTATTCGGCTTCCCGAGTCCGGCAAAGTCATCGTAAGAAACCAATCGTTCGAAGGACTATCGATGACGCTCGGCAGTGGCAGCATGCCGGAACGGGCAGACGCCCGAACGATGTTCTCATTCGCCGAATACGGCACCCCACAGGAGGGCGATCCGCTCCCCACGCTCAAGCCAGATCGAAATTTCGTCCTCAAGCTCGGCCAATCCCTCTTCGTGAAGACGATCAACGGCCACGCGTTCCATGAGATTCCTCCCATGAGCGTGAAGGAAGGAGAGTTGGTGAGCATCACCCTTGTTCACGAGGGCGGCGGTGATCACCCGTTTCATATTCATGGTCATACCTTCCGAGTCATGAGCCGGAACGGTCTTCCCTTGAAGGGCAGTCCCATCTATCTGGACACACTTCTATTGAAGAATGGCGAATCCTATGAGGTGCAGTTGAAGGCCGATAACCCGGGCTTATGGATGGCGCATTGCCACAACCTCGGGCATGCGTCCTTGGGGATGACTATGATGATGAACTATGAGGGCATCTCGACGCCATTCCGGGTAGGGACCAAGTCCGGCAACCTTCCTGATTTGTAGAGGGAGTAAAACAGATGTATTGCTGTTCATTGATCCTGCTTTAATATGCCCTGCAAAATAACCTCCATGCCCCAAAGAAAACGCTCGTTATTCGAAGCATCGCCGGAAAACAATTCGTTTTTATGCGAATGAATGAACGGGAACTGCGAAGCGTCAGCAGATAAGTAAGCTTCTTTCATCAATGTAAACGATCGTTTCTCATTTTTGGCCCACGAAACATGTTCAAAAGCCGAGGAAGTAACATGCATCAATAGCAAATCCAGCCCCCAGGCTGCTGATGCGGCCTGCATGCCACTAGCCGCTAGCTGTTTTAGTAAATACTCCGATAAAGCCAGTGAATGGGGGCCCAGAGGCATCGTTGTCAAGGCAAGCTCGGCTACACCAGGGTCCTTATAAAGCACTTGCTGGTACGATATGAGTGCTGCAAACAGGTTGTTCTTCCATTCTTCGCTATCTGAATCGGGTAGTTTGACGCTGGCCAAGGCATAGTCCAGCACGTAGGAGCTTAATTCCTGCAAATCCTTCACATACACATAAAGGGAGGACGCCCCCGTGTCCAGAGTTTTGGCCACCTTACGCATGGTAAGACCTGAGATTCCTTCCTCTCTCAACAAAAGAAACGCTTGTTTGACAATGACTTCCTGACTGAGCGGCTCCTTCGCGGGCCGAGCACGGCGGCTGACAATGGTTCGATGGGTAGTGTTCATAATTTTCTTATACCATGTTTGCTCTTATTAGTAAAATCACATGCAACAAGCATGTTAGTCTTCCTCTTCACGCGAAGCGAGCCTGGAAATCCATGAGTTGGCATCCGTATCCAATACGCCTCCATGATAACAAATGATCTTCCGGATATCATATGCAGACAATTTCGCCAGTGAACGGTAGGCTTCCGGCAAATCAGGCGTTTGAGCTTCATTCGGTCCGTGCAGCTGCCCGCCCCGAACGACCATCGCATCGCCGGCGATCAGCGTCTTGCTGTCTGGATGATAGAGACTGATGTGACCGGGAGTATGTCCCGGCGTATGGATAACGATGAAACCTCCACCGACCTGTAATTCTTCACCGTCAGCAACCAAATGATCGATGCGAATCCCGTTTCTTGAAAAGTTAGCCCCAAACGCTTCAAGAATCTTGGGCAGAGGCTTGAGAAGCGGAAGCTTTCCTACTATATAAGGCGCATCGTCAGGGTGTGCAAATACTTCTACTCGCGGATTTATCTCTAGTATCTGTGGCAGATTGCCGATATGATCGATATCTTGATGGGTGATCATAACGCCACTCAACATCTCCAGTGATACGCCCGCAGACGACAACTGTGCGGTCAAATCCTCCATCATCCCCGGCATTCCCGTGTCAACCAGGTAATGGGTATCTCCTGATGAGATCAACGTTGGCGTGATCGTCCATACCCCTCCACCGGGCATCCCTGGCACAGAAAGACTCAAGTCGAGCGGCGTCAATTTTGTTTTCACGGTCATTTGTTTTCGCTGGCAGCACCGTCTCTATTCCACAGGACATACTGCCAGCTTCCCTCCTACTCGTATAAAGTGGATAAACGATTATTGCTCTGCATAGGATCTCATCAGCTCACCCAGCTTAGCCGCGGCGTTGTCGGAAAAAAAGAGCTCCATATTCGCCTTGGTTTCTGCTGCAGTGGCTCCGGCGTATTCGAACATCTTCAGCTCATACTGCCGCACAGCCGTATCTAGATCTTCATTATTAATAATGGATAGCGCAAGCTCAGCGCCGTCCAGCATCGCCAAGTTCGCACCGGCTCCGGCAAACGGCGACATGAGATGCGCGGCGTCTCCGATCAAGGTAACGCCGGACCTGCTCTCCCATGTATGCGGGACAGGCAGCATATAAATTCGCCTTGGCGTGATGACTCCATTTGCAGAAGTAATGTAATTTTGCAGCTCATCCGACCAGTCTGCAAACAACGCTAACAGTTTAGGCTTTGCTTTCTCCAGATCGTCGTAGGGGATATCCACGCTCTCCAAAAAATCGCGTTCTGCTTGAAAGCCCAAATACACACGAATCCGGCCGTCTCCATTCATCTGCGCCATGATTCCTTTACGATCATCCAGTGCATATACCGAACCCGGGCCGTTGAAAGCAGCAAGCTCTGGAGATCGATTCGCCGCGTCCAAAATGTTTAGTTCGATCATACTGACGCCAGAATATTCGGCCTTTGCCTCGCTCACGAGCGGCCGAATGCGGGAGAATGCCCCGTCTGCCGCCACAACCAGATCCACGACATCCATCTTTCCATTGTCGAAATGAAGTTCAAATTGACGATCGCCGACAGGGATCGCTTCTGAGCATTTGTATCCCCATTGAATAGTATCGGGCCGCAGTGAATCGAGCAATAAGTCGCGGAGGACGGTGCGGTCAATCTCGGGCCGCGAATAATGATCGGCATCAGGGACTTCATCCGCCGTGTCTTCATGATAGACCTTACCGCTTTTGTCCACAATTTTGCCGCTCTGTCCTTCAAACCGGCATACTTGGTGAAAAGCTTCAAGCAGACCGGCTGCTTGCAGCGCTTTTTGACCGGAATCTGTTTCAAGATCGAGCGTCCCTCCCTGCTGGCGCTCATAACGGGAAGCTTCGCCTTCATACACAACGGGGTTGTAGCCAGCCGTTTGCAGCACGCGAGCAAGCGTAAGCCCTCCGGGTCCAGCGCCGATAATAGCAATTCGTTTCGATGAATGGTTCATTTATTATCACTCCCAAAGTGGATTAGTTTTATTTCCCCTATAACGTACAGAAGCATGTGGAACTCAACTCTTCTTTTCTTTTTGGATGAACAAACTTACCAGCAAGGCCAGTCCGGCTACTCCGGCTGTGATCCAAAACGTATGCCCGAATGCGAGGCCCAGGTCTGCAGACGCATCGGTAGACAGTTGCTTAAGCTGCCGAGACAAGAACGCTGTTGTGATCGTGATGCCAAAGGAGGACATAATCTGCTGGGCCGAAGTCGTGATCGGCGTCACCCGGCTGACCAGCTCCCGCGGTGCCAGCTTCAGGATATGAGAGTTGATTTGCATCAATGTCAAGCCTTGGCCAAGACCGACAAAACCAAAACTGATCAACAGATACACGGATCCGGTCTGGGCTGAAATCTGTGTCAGGGCGAGCAAGCCTACCAACAATGAACTGATTCCCGCGATGACTACCGGACGAGCGCCATGCTTGTCAAATAATTTGCCGCCAATATTAATCCCTATAGTAGACATAATGGCTTGAGGAATGACGTACAGGCCCGCTTCAAATGGAGACAGTCCTTTGACCTGCTGGAGATACAACGGGAAGAGAAGCAAGCTTCCGAACAAGGCAATCTGATTCAGCCAGGCAAGAATCGCTCCGTGAAAAAACGGAAGCGAGCGGAAGACACGCAGCTCCAGCAGCGGCTGCTTTTGCCTGAGTTCAATGACGATAAATAGAAGGAGCGTTACGACGCCAATCACTAGCGTACCCAGGGCCAGTCCATCCGACCAGCCTTTTTCTCCCCCCTGATGAATACTGAATACAAGGGAGGCAAATGCTACAGGGGCCAGGAGCGCTCCTTTCACATCCAACTTCATCTCCTTGCCCGGGCTTGTTGAAGGAAGAAATTTGAACGCCATGAAGAATGCAAGCATACCGACTGGCAGGTTAATAATGAAGATCCAATGCCAGTTGACATATTCAATCAATGAACCGGATAAAATGGGACCCAGGATGGGAGCCAGAAGCATCGGAATGCCTAATATCCCCATGATCGATCCCCGCTTGTCTGGCGGAGCTATTCGGAAGGTTGTCGCGATCCCGATCGGAGCAACCATTCCTCCGCCCAATCCCTGAATGATCCGATAAATAATTAGCTGCTCAGGAGTTTGGGCAAGCGTACATAATATAGAACTAATCACAAACAACACGATGCTAGATAAGAATACTTTTTTCGCCCCGAATCGGTCAGAAAACCATCCAGCCAATGGAATAACTGCAGCAAGGGCGAGTGTGTAAGCGGTAATGACCCACTGAATGGTACCAAGTGTGGTACCGAAATGCTCGACAAGCTTGGGAACTGCAACATTCATGACTGTGCTGTCCAATATGACCAGAAACATACCGCTGGCAATGGCCAACAATGTCGGAAGGATCTGTCTGATCGAAAACTCCGATGATAGGGGCCTTGCGTTATCGCTCAATCCTTTCACTCTCCTTATCCAAGTAAGTCTTGATATTCATTTCCTGTGACAACTTAGTTATACCACAACGAACACTGTTCGTAAAGAACAATGTTCGTTTAAAGAAAACCTATGAAGCTTGTACTAAAAAAGCGGCTGAGCAAGGTGTTATTCCTGCCCAACCGCTTTTCACATATTGGTTTGCTGCTATAAAACCAGGTCAGCTGTTTCTTGGATTGCCTGAATAATGGGGGCTCAGGAGCATTATTCATCAAGCTGGTTGAATCTTAAACCAAGCGGTAACGGAACCGGACGATCGCACTTCATCTTGATCGGAACATGCTGCTCCGTATGGGAAGATTCGAAAATCCCAAACATGACGTTGAGTACATGCGTGGCCAAGCTGCCACTCGCCCGATGAGCTCTGCCGGATTGAATAGCGTAGGCCATATCGGCTAAGCCGATGCCCCGGCTCTGCTCTGTGATGCCATGGGATAATGGGAAGGTTACGATTTCCCCACTGCGCTGCTTCACTTGGATAGGACCCCCGAAGCCATTAGGGTCAGGTACATACAAGATGCCGTCCGTCCCGTAAATCTCCATGCGCGGTGTATAACCGAACCCTTCCTTAGCCGCAGTCAATGTAGCGATCACACCGCATTCAAAATCGAGTACCGCCGATGTGTTCATGGGCGCTCCAACGGCAACGGTATCCCCATATCGCGGGGACTTGGGATTCAGCAGCTTTAATTCCGTTCTGAGCTGGCCTGCAGTGCCGCTTACTTTGCGGACAGGACCCAGCATGGCGACAAAAGCGGTAATATAATAAACGCCTACGTCGAACAGCGGGTCTCCTCCTAAGGACAGAAAATTTTCAGGCGAGCGGTGTGTTCGGTCCGAGGCGTTGCCCGTTAAGATCAGCCCGCTGCCGCCGAATGGAGTGCCAATCCAGCCGTCATCAATCAGCTTAATGCAGGACTGGATGCCTCCTCCCAAAAACGTATCCGGCGCGCAGCCGACACGAAGCCCTTTTGACTCCGCAACGGCGAGCACTTTGTCTGCATCCTCCTGAGATAAAGCGAAAGGTTTTTCCGTGTACACATGTTTTCCCGCTTCAAGAGCTCTCAGGTTCAGCTCCGCATGGGCTTTCGGTACGGTCAAATTTAGTATCATTTCAATCTCAGGATCAGAGAGCATTTCCTCTACCGTACACACCTTAGGAATTTGGAACTGCTCTGCGTGCTGCTTGGCAAGCTCAGGAACAAGATCCGCACAAGCGGCAATTTCTAGAATATCTAATGATTCTGTACAAAACTTTAAATAAGTTTCACTTATAACCCCGCAGCCGATCAAGCCTACTTTCATTTTTCTCATTGAACAGGCACCGCCCATCTATTTTATGTAAATTTCACAGTCAGGCTCTAGAAACGTTAAACTCAATGACATTGCCGTCCGGGTCCGTGACGTAAACCTGATGCCACTCCGTAAGATTATTCGGCCTATCCATATATGGAATCGAAGCTTCATGGAGCATATCCAAAACATCCTGCATCCGATCCACACGGAGGGCGAAGTGACCATCCTTGTCATCAATGACGGTTGTTCCTCTTAATGTTCTCGCTTGATTGACAATGAGATGAAGCTGTGTAGGCCCCACGTCGTACCAGGCCCCTTTCGATGGGAAAGGGGGCCTGACCGTCTCCTTAAAACCAAGCATTACGCCATAAAACTGCGTCGCTTTTTCCAAATCGGTGACTGCGACAGAAACGTGATGAATGCCAGCGTACATGGGGGGATCTTCCTTTCACTTAGACGGCACCCGCTTCGTATCGTTCGGCCATCTTGTTCAGATTGTGCAGACTGGTTCTGATGCTGTCCATTGGATCGCCAAGACAAACATCCTGCTCTACGACCAGCCACTCTACTCCTGATTTCATGCACCAATCCAGAATCGGTTCAAAAGCAATGGTGCCTGTTCCTACGGGGGCAAACGTTTTTCTTTCGTCATTCGTCATATCCTTCAAATGAATGATGGGCATGCGTCCGGTGTAGGGCTGAATGAATGCGAGTGGATCCTTGCCGGCTTTTTTCACCCAATATACATCAATCTCAGCCAAGATCGGATTGCCATCCGTCGGATCCAGCATATATTCCAGCGCACTACGGCCGTCCAGCTTAGTTGCGAATTCAAAATCGTGGTTATGATAGCTGACCCGCAAGCCAAGAGGAGCCAGCTTATTCGCAGCATCCGTCAAAATCCTTTTCACTTTCCGGTATCCGTCTTCGTTTCTCCAGTCTTCAGTAAGATACGGACAAATCACATCTTTGGTTTGAAAAAGTCCGGCTTCCTTAACTATATGTTCTAAATCATGCTCAAACCGTTCGATCGGAACATGCATGCCTGCTGTCACGATCCCGATTTCCTTCGCAATCTGTGCCGCTTCCTCCGCCTTGTATTGGGAAGGAACCCGCATTTGTACACCGGCCCATCCCATCTGCTTAAGTTGTTTTAAAACTCCTGGGAAATCCTTCTCGATTTCATCTCTTAACGTGTACAGCTGTACAGCAAATTTGCTTCGCATACCTGTATTCCCCCTTCTTGGGCTCGTTTCGACTTGGACGGGTTATCTTAGGAGTTAACCTTTGGATCCGGAAATGACGATGCCCCGGATAAAATACTTTTGCATGAAGAAGAACAGCAATAAGGGTGGTAACACCGCTATCAATGACGCAGCCATCAGCAAATGCCAAGGCGTCTGTCCGAATGCGGCCGTAAAGTTCGCTAAACCAAGCGACAGCGGATATTTATCTCGTGTGTTCAAATAGATCAGCGGCCCCATCAAATCTTTCCAACGGTACATGAACTCCAAAATGCCTGCTGTAACCATTGCGGGTAGAGACAACGGCAGAATAATCCGGAAATACAAAATGAAATAGCCGCCACCGTCGATTTTTACAGCCTCGTCAAGCTCCCGCGAAATGCCCATATAAAACTGTCGAAGCAAAAAGATCAGAAACGCACTGCCCGCAATAGTCGGGATAATGAGCGGCAAATAAGAATCAAGCAGACCCAGTTTGTTGAAAATCAAATATTGCGGGATCATGACAACCTCATGGGGAATCATCATTGTACTCAGCACGACTGCAAACAATCCGGTTTTACCTCTGGCCCGCAACCGAGCGAAAGCAAACGCCACCAAGGAAGAGATAGAAACGGTAGTAAAGACAGTCACCAACGTGTACCAGCAAGTATTCCATAAAAATACATCAAAGGGAGCGTCACGGAATACTTGCACAAAGTTCCCCCATTGAGGCTGCCAAGGAATCCATGTTTGCGGAATTTGATGAATATCTCCTAGCGTCTTCAGGGACGTTGAAACCATCCAAACTAACGGAAAAGCAAACAAGCATAAAAATCCGATCAAAAATACATAGGCGATCGCCTTCTCCAGAGGGCTCAACTCGCCTACTCGATATATTCTTTTGTTTCGTGATTTGCCGATGCCATTGTTCAAATCCAATTCACCTCCTATTGCTTGCTATCGTTCTCGTAATGAACGACTTTACTGGAAATCCATAGGGACAGCATCGTTAAGATAAAGATAATGATGAACAAAATCCAAGCTTGGGCTGATGCATAACCCATCCGGAATTGCCCAAACGCCGTATCGAACAAATATAAAATATAGAAGAAGGAACCCCACTCCGGACCGCCTTTGGTGATCACGTATGCCTCGGTAAAAACTTGAAAAGAATGAATCAGCGTAACAATGCTGTTGAATAAAATAACCGGAGATATAAGCGGTACGGTGATTTTGAAAAACCGGGTCAGCCTCCCTGCTCCATCTATCGATGCCGACTCGTACAGCTCATCCGGCAAAGTCTGCAGGCTCGCCAAAAAAATGACGACCGTACTGCCAAGTGCCGTAAAACGCATCAAAACAAAGGATGGGACCACCCAATCTGCGCTTGTAAACCACCCTGGCCCTTTGACGCCGAACACTTGGAAAATAATTGAGTTCACGACGCCAAAGTCCGGATTTAGCAGCCACGACCAAAGAAACGCAATGGAAACTCCTGAAACGATCGTCGGCGCATAAAAGATCGTCCGGAAAAAGGGCTGCCCTTTTACTTTAAAATTTAACAGCACCGCCAGCAGCAGGCTGACGACAATCGTGAAGGGTACTGCCAGCAGTACATAATAAGCGGTAACCTTCAACGATTGATAAAACAAATTATCTTGAAACAAGTTGATATAATTCCCAAATCCGATCCATTGAGCAGATTCGATGACGTTATAGGAAGTAAAGCTGATGAACAGGGATGCAACCATCGGACCACCGACAAAACAAATGAATCCAACAACCCAAGGGGACAGGAACAACCAAAAGGCCCGTTCTTCCCTGCTCCGCTCACTTCTTACTTTTCGAGCTACTGAAATAACCTTGCGCTCAGATACCTGCTCTGTTATCAATGTAAGATCACCTCATCTTCCTTATGAGAAAACTACAGGAAGGCGGCAAAAAGCGTCCAAGCGCAGCTTTAGTCATCTTTTTGCCGCTCACCGGTTATTTTAGACTGCTTAAGTTTTGATCGACCGTTTTCAATCCTTCTTCAACGGGTATCTTGCCATTATAGATGGCGTCGATCGTTTGGTTGCTCGTGGTCAAAATCGTGGAGAATTTGACAATTTTGCTGTTGTCGGAAGGTCGGCCGAACGGGATCGAGCCTTCGTACACCTTCTTGATTTCGTCCATGCTTATGGATGCTACAGAAGTGGTCGCCTGATACCAATCCTGGGCCAGTTCCTGGTTGGCCGGGTAAGACATGCCAGCTTTCACATATTCCTTCGCCCCGTGAGCCGGATCGGTTAGATATTTAATAAATTCCCAAGATTCATCCGGGTGTTTCGACGTTTTGCCGATGGTCCACGGGTCTACATACAGCGTAACCTGCTTGCCGCCTCCCGGCGCGTAAGGTACTGCGGCGGCTCCCCATTTAAACTTGGCGTCCTTGTACGTTCTGAATCCCCAGCCCCCTTGGATGACCATCGCGACACGACCGGTCATAAACGGATCTCCGAGCTGGGATGCAGCGCTCAGCTGAGCCGGATTAGGAGAAACTTTATCCTTGTTGATCAGATCGTAGTTCGCCTGAATAGCAGCAATATTTTTGGGGTTTTTGGAAGCTTGCGGCTCCCCCATCACTCCCGAATCATACGCTTCTTTTGTAAAGAAATCGCCGCCGAACATCCATGCCGTCTTGTTGGCTGATTGGGCGTTCCATAAGCCAAACACTTGCTTGGCGGGATCGCCAACATTTTTCGTCAGCTTTTTGGCCGATTCGACCATCGCATTCCAATCCCATGCCTTATCGTTCCAATCCAAACTCGGATACGGAAGCTTGGCTTCATCAAACAATTCTTTGTTGTAGAACAGGAACGTCGACGTATTGGACATCGGCAGTCCGTAATATTTGCCATCATGCTTGTAGATGTTGAATAAATCGTCGGAAATCCCTTTATAAATAGCGCGGTCTTTCGTGATGTACGGGGTTAAATCCAGCAAGGCGTCCATGCTTTTGTAGGTGGGGTATCCGGAGTTGGACCAGTTGGGAGACCACACGTCGGGAATGTTTTTTCCAGCAATCATGGTCGTCAGCCGCTGATCGATTTCGGATTGGGGAATCACCTGGAGTTCAATTTTGATATGCGGATTTTTTTCTTCAAATCCCTTTACCATCATGTTGTACCAAGGCTCAACAGAAGGTTCGCTACGGACAAGCCATGTTAATTTCACTTGTTTTTTAGGCTCCTCCGCTTTAGGCGCCGCCGTATCCGGCTTTGTTGTGTTTGCCGGTGCGGATGAGCTGCAGCCAACTAAAGCAAGAGCAAGCACTTGAGATACGACCAACGCCTTAAACGATGATTTTTTAAGCGTTTTCAAAATGATCCCTCCATATTTTATAAGTTATAGGTGCCACCCTGCCCTACAGCTCCTGCATGCCCAAATACGATAGGAGATATGTCAAGCGGCTTAGCCCACTTTACCCCGTTTTGAATAACTCTTAGCACTTTTTCGTTGTAGAATGTAGGGTAAGTTTCATGACCGGGTCTGAAATAAAAGATTTTACCTTTCCCCCGGGTAAACGTACATCCGCTGCGGAATACTTCACCGCTTGAAAACCAGCTGACAAAAACCAATTCGTCCGGATCGGGAATATCGAAGATTTCGCCGTACATTTCTTCGTGCTCCAATTCAATATAATCCCCGATGCCCTCCGCGATAGGATGTCCGGGCTTCACGACCCATAGCCGTTCCATATCACCGGATTCGCGCCATTTCAGTCTGCAGTCCGAGCCTAGCAGCTTTTTAAAAATTTTGGAGTTGTGTCCGGAATGAAGGACGATTAATCCCATACCGGCGAGCACCTTCCTGCGTACTTTTTCCACGATCTCATCATCCACTTCATGATGGTGCATATGCCCCCACCAGATCAAAACGTCTGTGTTGTCTAAGGTTTGCTCCGTCAAGCCGTGCTCGGGCTGGTCAAGCGTAGCCGTAACCGCTTCCATTCCAACCTTGTTCAAATGGCTCGCTATAACCGTGTGAATGCCTTGCGGGTATACGTTCTTGACCTCTTCCATCGTCCGTTCGTGTACAAACTCATTCCAGACCGTCACTTTGATCTTGTTGTTCAAATCCAGGTCATTCCTTTCTAACTGAAATAAATGTAGAACATCATTGCGGGTCAAGCAAATCGGATAGGTTGACCCACCGGCCAAGCTCGGAGGATTCAGAAACCGCTTCCATAACTGCTTGATTATACACGCCGTCCGCAAAATTTGGCTGCGGATTTAAACCGTTTGCAACTCCATTGATCAATTCGTACATCAAGCTGATAAACGTGTGCTCGTAGCCGAGAAGATGTCCCGGCGGCCAATAGTTGCCTGCATAAGGATGCTTCATTTCGGTGCAATTGATCGTTCGAAATCCTCTTAGCGCTTCGTCTTCATCTGTAAAATAAACCTGCAATTCGTTCATATGCTCAAAATCCCAGCGGATCGAACCCTTTTCCCCGTTGATTTCAAAGCGATTTCCGTTTTTGTTGCCGCCCGCATAACGTGTTGCTTCAAACACCCCTACGGCGCCGTTTTCAAATTTGGCTAAAAAGGCGGATGTATCATCTACGTCGACTTCGATCATTCTTTCATAATTGGGCTGTCCATCCGGACCTGCATCAGGACGGCTTTTGACGAAGGTTTCCATCATCCCCGAAACTTTTTTAAAATCCCCTACAAGAAATGACGCCAAATCGATCATATGACTGCCGATATCACCAAGTGCACCATAACCGGCAATTTGCTTGCTGAGCCGCCATCTAAACGGCCGATTCGGGTCCATCATGCTTTGGTTCAAATAAACGGCGCGGATATGACGGATTTTCCCCAATTTCCCTTCACAGATCAACTGTTTGGCGAACTGCACCGCAGGAGCAAAGCGATAATTATGCATCAGCATGTTTACTTTGCCGGAGCGATCGGCGGCAGCCTTCATTCGTTTGGCTTCTTCCAAAGTAAGGGCAAGCGGTTTTTCACAAATGACATGCTTCCCTGCTTCCAAAGCGGCGATCGCCATTTCCACGTGCGTATGGTTGGGCGTTGCAATATCGACGACATCGATATCATCCCGTTCAACGAGCTTGCGCCAATCGGTTTCATACGAAGCCCAGCCCATTCTCCGGGACGCTTTCTGGACCTCTTCCTCGTTGCGTCCCGCTATGGCCTTCAGCACAGGTACTGCAGATTTTTCGAAAAAAAACGGAAGCTGCCTGTAGGCGTTGCTGTGGGCTTTTCCCATAAAGTTATAACCGATCATACCTATTCGAACTTCCTGCCTGAGCGTCACGGCTTTCCCCTCATTCGCTATAAATTTTCATTGAAATATATTTCGTTTCGAGGAAATCGGCAATCCCTTCCTTACCCCCTTCGCGTCCGATTCCAGACTCTTTCACACCGCCGAACGGAGCCTGCGCTACGGACGGGAACGGATCGTTCAATCCCACGATGCCGTACTGCAGCTTCTCAGACACGCGGAATGCACGGCTTAAATCCTTCGTATAGAAATACGATGCCAAGCCATAAGGAACGTTGTTCGCACGCGCTATGACTTCCTCCTCCGAGTCGAAAACCATAAGGGGGGCAACAGGACCGAAGGTTTCCTCTTGGCAGATTAACATATTCTCGTTAACGTCGCTAAGTATAGTAGGCTCGAAAAATTGTCCCTTCCGCTCTGCTCTCTTGCCGCCGGTCAACACCTTGGCCCCCTTGGACACCGCATCGGCCACATGTTCCTTGGATTTTTCAACTGCTCCTTCATCAATCAGAGGGCCGATCGATGTACCTGGATCCAACCCATCGCCCAGTTTCAACTGGTTCACCTTTTCAACTAACAGGGCTTCAAACGTTTCCTTGACGGAACGCTCGACATACACTCTGTTGGCGCAAATGCAGGTTTGTCCGGCATTGCGGAATTTGCTGCCGATCACCCCATTAACCGCGTCTTCCAGATCCGCGTCAGCGAATACGATAAACGGTGCATGGCCGCCCAGCTCCATAGATACTTTTTTTACCTGATCCGCTGAGCGCTTGATCAAATATTTGCCTACTTCCGTGGAGCCGGTAAAGGTGATTTTACGGATAGCCGGATTCGTTAAAAATTCATCCCCCACCTCGCTGGACGTAGATGTCGTAATCAGGTTCAATACACCTGGGGGAAATCCAACCTTCTCGAATATGTTGAATAACGCAACAGCATTCAGCGGAGTATGCTTGGCTGGCTTAACGACGATCGTGCAGCCTGCCGCCAGCGCCGGTGCAATTTTCCGGGTTACCATAGCCTGCGGGAAATTCCAAGTAGAGATCGCCCCGACCACGCCGACCGGCTGCCGGATGACAAGTAATCGTTTGTCCTGGCTGTTGGCAGGTACCGTATCTCCATAAATCCGGCGCGCCTCCTCGGCAAACCAGCGGAAGAAGCTGTTCGCGTACACAAGCTCGTTTCTTGCTTCCTGCAGTGGCTTGCCCTGCTCCACGGTTAAAATTTCCGCCAGCTGCTCGAACTCCTCGTTAATACGGTGGTAGCAGTCCATCATCAGGTCCGCCCGTTCCAACGCTGTCATATGTGACCATACCGGAAACGCCTGGGATGCCGCTTCGACCGCGCGCTGTACATCTTCACGAGAACCGTCCGCAGCCTCCCCGACTTGTTCGCCCGTTGCGGGATTGTATGTAGGAAAATAAGCTCCCCGACTTGGCTCCTCCCACTTTCCGTTGATATAAAGCAGTCCTCTCATCTTAATCAGTCCTTTCGGAATAAAAAGTTAGATGAATAAACGAATTACAGCTTCTCCGGAATCGAATGCTGGGGAGGCTCGCCTTTGCCCATCCGGATAATTTCTTCTGCACACTGCAGACTCATACGGCGCATCGCTTCCTTCGTATGCGATGAAACATGGTGGGTAAGTACACAATTATCCAGCAAGTACAACGGGGAATCCTTGGACAACGGCTCTTTGTTGTACACGTCCAAGCCTGCCCCGCCGATGGATTTCCGTGCTAACGCCTCATAGAGTGCAGATTCGTCGACCAATTGCCCTCTAGCCGTGTTAATCAGGAAGGCGGTCGGTTTCATTTGCTCCAAAAATGAAGCGTCGACGATCCGATCCGTTTCCTTATTCAATGGCAAATGAAGCGATATATAATCCGACTCCGCAAGTAACTGCTCCTTGCTTACATAAGTAACATTTGCCCGCTCCGCCCAAGAATAATCCGGATAGGCATCATAGGCCAGAATGGTTGCATCGAATCCGGCTACCCGCTTGGCGACGGCTTTGCCAATTCGCCCGGTCCCCATGATACCAACGGTTTTCGACCACATCTCATGAGTCATGATTTGCGGCGTCCATTGGCCATCCCGGATGGACCGGTCAAAATAAGGAATTTGTCTCGATATGCTGAGCATAAGCGCCAGCGCCATATCCGCAACAGATTGTTCATTCGCTCCAGCCGTAACCGTAACCGTAATTCCATTTTGCATCGCATACCGCCAGTCGATCGCATCATAACCGACCCCGAAGCGGGCGATAAGCTTCAGCCCTTTCCCCTCGCTTATCGTGGTAGCTGTTAACGGGTTGGAGCCGACCACATAGGCCACAGCGTCCATGATGTTTTGTCGTACCTCGTCTTCAGTTACCTGGCGGGTCGGCTTTGTAAAGACGACTTCAAATCCTGACTCCTTTAACAAAGTCACGGCGTCCGGATGAAACATATCTGGAGTGACAAGCACTTTGTTGCTCATGAAAAGGGCTCCTTTCGCATTCGTTAGTACCGTACTTCCTTTATAGCACCCTTACTCTCGAGCGCCGAAGCATCCAATTGGGATATATCGGCCAAAGCTTTGCTGAGCATGCCTGCAAGTTCACTGGCAATCGCAATAAATTGGAAGCCTTCGGCCATGCGCTTGTTGGCTGCCTCTGGACCAGCAACATGAATGCCGGTAGGAACACCGTTACGATGGGCGGATTGTTTCACTTTCTCTATGGCGGCTACAACCGCCGGATCGTTGCTCTCCAGCCCCGGCATTAATCCCATGGAGGACATCAAATCATTGGGTCCGATAAAACAAGCATCAATTCCAGGCACACTCAGTATGTCATCAATATTGCGTATGGCCTCGATATGCTCAATTTGAACAATCACTGCGATCTGTTCGTTGCCTTGCTCAAAATAAGTTGAGGTATCCGTTTCGAACCCAACCGCATGCCTTCGCCCGCCGACACTGCGGCAGCCGAGCGGATAATACTTGGCTTCGCGTACAGCGAGCTCCGCATCTTCCTTGGTATTGACCATCGGGACAACGATGCCCCATGCGCCCATATCCAGTACCCTTTTAATATTTTCCCCTGTGTTCCAAGGAACCCGTACAAGCGGTACCGTATTCGTATTAAACATTGAAGATACCATGAGTCCTGCTGTTTCAATGGAAATGGGATTATGCTCCATGTCAATGACCAGCCAATCGTATCCGGCTTGGGCCATCACCTCCGAGGTGTACGGGCTCGGAATGGACAGCCATGATCCTACGCTCGGTTTCCCTTCGCGCAGCCGCCGTTTAACTGTGTTTTCCCTCATCGTCCTTTCGCTCCTGTCTTTGATAAGCAGCCACCTAACTCTAGGAAGCGCTTACTTTTATGGTGCGCCCTTAAAAGTGCAAAATCAGATTTGAGTTTATTTAGTTTAAGAGTTAAATTAAATAATCCCACGAACACAGATTATCAAACGAATATTGCCAAGTCAATACAGCTACTTAAATAATTTAAAAATTTTATTTTTGGTACATATGTACTTTTCAATCCTAATTTATTGGGTTATAATGACAATGAATCAACTGATTGCCCATCAGTTTGTTCATCAGATTTGTTTTATATTTGTTTATTAGTTAAACTAGAAACAATAACTTATTGCCCTATAGTTTATATAATAAACTTAATCATACTTAACATATCTATAGGGGGATCCCATGCTAAAACGCGAAATGACTGGAGATGCGGACCTCATCAAGCAAATTAATCTCATGCTTGTCATGAACCTGATCCGTGAAAAAGGACCGATTTCCAGAATTGAAATATCCAAAATGTCGAAACTCAATAAAGCAACGGTTTCTTCCATGGTCGAAGAGCTTATTGCCAAAAGGTATGTCGTTGAAATCGGTGAAGTCAAATCGAAACGCGGCCGCAGGCCTACCCTTCTAAATTTTAACGGGGATGCCGGTTATGTGATTGGTATCGAGTTGAATGTCGGTTTCATGACGGTCATCGTGGTCAACCTGAATGCCAGCGTGCACTGGAAGAAATCGTATCTCATCTCTGATAACGAAAAAGAAATCGTCGATCAATTGTTCAAAGCGATCGATGAAGCTCGAACTGCCGTTCCGCAGTCCGCTCTTGGCATCATCGGTATTGGCATCGGGGTCGTCGGCATCGTCAATCACGAGACAGGCACACTCGTCATTGCGCCTAACGCAGGCTTGCAAAACCTGCCGTTAAAGCATCTGGTGGAAAGCTACACGGGGATTCAAACTTTTGTCGATAACGATTGCAATACTTCGGTAATCGGGGAATCGACCTTCGGGGCCGGCAAAGGAAGAAATCATCAAATTTTACTCAGCGTCACCAATCGAGGTATTGGTGTTGGCATTGTGATAGACGGGAAAGTATTTCGGGGACAAGACGGGTTTGCCGGAGAGATGGGACATATGACCATCAATATGGAAGGCCCGCGCTGCAACTGCGGCAACCGGGGCTGCTGGGAAATGTACTCCTCGCCTCAAGCGCTTATACGCAATTTTAAGAAAAACAAAAATATCGAAACTCCGCCTAAGGTGGATGAAATTATTGCGCTTGCCAATGCTGGCGATAATGCAGCGATTACAGCCTTGACGGAAACAGGCGAATATCTGGGAATCGGACTCGCCAACGTCGTCAATACATTTAATCCGGAAGTCATTATCATCCGGGGCGACATGGCCAAAGCTGATAAATGGATACTTAATCCAATTCGCCGTACATTGTCGGAACGATGCTACTTCTATGCTTCAACCCGCATAGACATTGTTCCGAGCCGTTTCGGCGAGCTTGCCGCCTCTATTGGTGCAGCCTGTGAAGTCATCCACTATTGGTTTTATTCCTACGAGCAAAAACTGTAGAACCTTGCACAGATCTCTGTAGGCTCTCGGGGGTGAAAGGATGAATGAAACATGTCAACGAATGAAATGCTGGCCGTCATGGTCGATAAAGAACGCGTCATGCATGTACGCCCCACCGAAAAGCCGGCATACAGCCCCTATGAAGTGCTGGTGCGCGTCCGCTGTATAGGCGTTTGCGGAACGGACCTTCATTTATACCAAGGCTTACAAAATCATCGTGTGACCTTCCCCATTATACCGGGCCATGAGTGGTCGGGAGAAGTTGAAGCTGTCGGGGAGAACGTCAGCGAATTTACCGTCGGCCAGCGGGTAGTCGGTGAAGTGACCATGCCTTGCGGCAAATGCGTAAACTGCCGCAAAGGCAATTATAATATATGTCCGAAGCGCGTTGAAAACGGGGTGTTTGGCCGTAACGGCGCTGCTGCGGAATACATCGTCGTGCCAAGCTACGCACTTCATCCATTCTCTTCGAGCTTGTCTTTCGAGGAAGCATGCTTAATTGAGCCGACAGCTGTAGCTTACCGCAGTATTGAGAAGGTAAGAGTGACCCCCGCCGATCATGTGCTTGTGGTTGGTGCCGGACCGATCGGACTGCTTACTGCCGCTGTAGCAAAAGCCTTCGGCGCATGCTCCGTAACCTTGGTCGATTTACGGCAAAACCGTCTCGACGTCGGCAAAAGACTGGGTGCCGACCATACGATCAATTTATCCACTGACAATTTGACGGCCAAAGCGCTGGAAGTGACCGGCGGCGAGCTTTTTAACGTGATCATCGAAGCGTCTGGCAGTGCATCCGCCTTTGAAAGCTTGTTTGAAGTTACCGCACCGGGAGCAAGAGTTTGTCTCGTGGGCATTTTTGAACGAAGAGCCGAGATTGACGCCAATATGATCGTCCGCAAAGATTTGGAGGTTTACGGCTCCGTTTCAAGTCCAAACGTATGGAAACAGGCCATCCATATGGTCGAGCAGCAAAAAATTCCTGTGCGTGAAATCATTACCCACGAATACGAGCTCAAGGATTTCGAGATCCCGTTGCTTCAAATTGAAACTCGAGATCCGCATATTATCAAAGCGATCGTCAGACCCCCATCGATAAGCGGGGAGTAAGCGGTGGATTTATTTGAGGTTCGGTTGTCGTTTCCTTCTGAGCGGATAAGTGAAATTGAGCATACAGTCAGGCGAATCGTGACCCATTCGCCTGGCATCCGCAGTTTGCCGGAAAACGCCACCGTAGCGATTACAGCGGGAAGCCGGGGCATCACAAACTTTCCGGTCATCATGCGAGCTATCGCATCCGCACTTCGCAATCTTTCCATACACCCTTTTGTCGTTCCGGCGATGGGAAGTCACGGAGGAGCTACGGCGGAAGGGCAAGTCGACGTGCTGCGCCATCTGGGCATTACCGAACAAGCCGTGGGAGCACCCATTCGCTCTTCGATGGACGTGAAGCTGCTCGGGTATACACCTGGACCATCGCCGATTCCGGTTTATATGGATCAACATGCCTGTTCTGCCGACGGGATCATCGTGGTCAACCGGATTAAGCCCCACACAGCCTTCCGTGGAAGCGTAGAAAGCGGGCTGAGCAAAATGATCGCAATCGGTCTCGGTAAAATCATCGGCGCCTCTTTTATCCACGGCGCGGGGGTTCAAGATATGGCTATAAATATCGAGGCGGTTTCCAAGTATGCGCTGGAGCATGCACCTGTTGCATTAGGCATAGCCATACTCGAAAACGGATATGACGAGACCGCCGATATCGTAGGTGTTGAACCGAACGAATGGCACAGTAAGGAGTCCAGGCTGCTGCACCGCTCTAAGACGATGATGCCCCGGCTTCCTGTTGACGATATCGATCTGCTAATTGTTGAACAGATGGGAAAAACATTCAGCGGCTCCGGCATGGATCCGAATATCATCGGCCGGTGGAGAATTGCCGGTATGCCGGAGCCTGCTGCACCCAAGGTCGAGCGGCTGATCGTGCTTGATCTTGCAGATAGCTCCGGCGGCAATGCCCAAGGTATCGGGCTGGCCGATTTCACTACGAAAGCGCTAACACAGAAAATCAATTCGACCGCTACGTACACTAGCACGATCACAAGCACCTTTCTGCAGCGAGCTATGCTGCCGATGACTTTTGACAACGATCAAGAAGCCGTACAAGCTGCACTGCGCAGTTTGGGACCCAAACATGAGCCCTCACAAGTGAGACTGGTGCAGATCCCGAACACGTTGCATCTGGAGAAGATGTTTGTATCCGCTTCCGTTCTGGAGACGATGAAGCGACAAAAAGTACCTTTCGAATTCATGGGTACCCGCAGCTTAACTTTCGATGCTGCAGGTTGTATCGTTTCAAAAATAACGCGTTCTTGAAGAAGAACATCATGATGAATAACGATGATTCCACAGTGGGTTTGGCATCACCTGGCTCCCTTAACCTGTTCATGCATGACTATGAAATTGACATTTGAATGGAGGCTACTAATCATGAGCAAGTCCTACACATCCTATGGGGACCGGGGATTCAGCCAATTTTTGCGCAGAGCCTTTAATCGTCATCTAGGCTATAGCGAAACAGATTTCGATAAACCTGTTATTGGTATTTGTAATACATCTAGCGAAATTAATCGTTGTCACTCCCATCTCGGCCCTTTGATCGAAGCGATTAAACGGGGTGTGATTATGGCGGGTGGTGTGCCCTTGGAGTTCCCCACCATTTCACTGGGTGAAATCAATACGAGCCCTACTACCATGCTTTACCGTAACCTGGCCGCTATGGATACGGAAGAGATGATTCGTGCGCAGCCGATTGATGGAGTGGTTCTCTTAGGCGGTTGTGATAAAGTAACCCCTGCCCAGCTGATGGGTGCTGTAAGCGCTGACATACCGGCCATCATGTTTACAGGCGGCCCCATGGCCAACGGTGAATACGAAGGTCGTACCTTAGGCGCCTGCTCCGATTGCCGATTTTTTTGGCAGGAATATCGTGGCGGCAAAGTTAGTGAGGAAGAGCTTGTTAAAATCAATGCAGCTTTAGCCCCGACTGCTGGACATTGCATGGTTATGGGCAGCGCAAGTACAATGGCTGTCTGCTCAGAAGCTTTAGGCCTGATGCTTCCAGGTGCAGCAGCAATACCTGCCACACATAACCAGAGGTTAGCCGCTGCGCAGGAGACAGGCAAGCAGATTGTTGAGGCCGTTAACCGGGATCTTAAGCCGTCAAACATACTCACTCTGGGCAGCTTTGAGAACGCTATCAGGCTTCTTATGGCTGTCGGTGGTTCCTCCAACGCTGTCATCCATCTCATCGCCATAGCCGGGCGCATGGGAATCGAGCTGCCGCTCCGCTTATTTGATGAATTAAGCCGAACAACGCCATTCCTCGCCAACTTGAGACCTGCGGGAAAATATCAAATGGAAGATCTGTTCCGGGCCGGGGGAGCTCCCGCTGTTCTTAAGGAGCTCTCCCCCCTCCTACATCTAAATGAAATGACGATCACCGGTCAACCGATTGGCGAGTGGTTGAAGGATATTACAATCTCTGAAACGTATCGCGATATTGTCCATCCGTACGATAAGCCGCTTCACACCGAAGGCGGTATCGCTATTTTGCACGGTAATCTGGCTCCGAACGGTGCCGTCATTAAGACCAAGGCTGCTTCCCAATCTCTGCTTTCGCATCGCGGTAAAGCCATCGTCTTCACCTCGGCCGAAGACTTGGAAGCACGTATCAACGACCCTGAGCTCGATGTAAAGGAAGACGATATTCTCGTACTCCAGTATGCCGGACCCGTCGGCGCTCCCGGTATGCCGGAGGTAGGTATGCTGCCTATTCCGGATAAGCTGCTGAAGCAGGGCGTACGTGATATGGTACGCATTTCCGATGCACGTATGAGCGGCACCGCCTTCGGTACTGTCGTGTTGCATGTTACACCGGAAGCTGCGGTCGGTGGAACGATCGCTCTTGTAAGAACGGGGGATGAAATTGAACTGGATGTAGAACGCCGATCTCTGCAGCTGCTGGTGCCGGAAGAAGAGCTGACGAGACGTCGCAGTGAATGGACACCTCTAGAAATGACAGGACGAGGCTACACGAGGCTTTACCGGGAGCATGTGCTGCAGGCAGATAAAGGCTGTGACTTCGATTTCCTGCTGCCTGATAGGTCAAAGGAACCTAAATAACAACACTACCGAGGAGCTGTTCCTAGATGAATATCGTTGTATTGGACGGATATACATTGAATCCGGGAGATTTAGATTGGGGGAGGCTTGGAGCCCTAGGCCATCTTACCGTATATGAGAGAACGTTGCCTGAACAGCTCATGCAGAGGGCCGCAGAAGCGAACCTGCTCCTTACTAATAAAACTCCCCTATTCAAAGAAACGTTGACCGGGCTTCCACATCTCCGCTATATCGGGGTCCTAGCAACAGGTTATAACGTTGTGGATGTTCAAGCTGCTGCAAGTCGCGGGATTCCCGTAACGAATGTTCCCACCTATGGCACTCATTCGGTCGCCCAATTCGTTTTTGCCCTGCTCTTGGAATTATGCCATCGGGTTCACATGCATGGCGACGCCGTACGGGATGGAGAATGGGTTCGATCATCGGACTTTTGCTTCACACGCTCCCCACAAGTTGAGCTGCAAGGACGTACACTCGGATTAATTGGCCTCGGCAGAATCGGGAGTCAAACCGCACAGATAGCAAATGCCTTTGGGATGAACGTCATTGCCGTGGGCAGCGGACGCACGGAGCCTGCACCTGTACCAGGAGTCCAATGGGTTTCACTTGACGACCTTCTCCGGCAATCGGATGTCATTAGCCTGCACTGCCCGCTTACCCCGGAGACGACGGAATTGATCAACGCAGAACGCATTCGAATGATGAAGCCTTCGGCTTTCCTGATCAATACTTCTCGCGGCCCTCTCATCCAGGAACAGGATCTTGCAGATGCTTTGCGTGAGGGACGTCTAGCCGGTGCCGGTCTGGATGTACTGTCCGTAGAACCGCCACTGCCAAGCAACCCACTGCTTTCAGCTCCAAATTGCATAGTTACGCCACATATTGCATGGGCAACCAAGGACGCACGAGCCCGATTGATGGATACCGCTGTGGACAATGTAAAAGCATTCCTCATGGGCGAGCCCATCAACGTAGTGAACAACGCATATCTGAATATCCGATAGGGGGAAGATACTAGTGGCTCGACAACGCTTCGGAGCTGATTTCATCCAGGAAATAAACAATACGAGAGTGCCGTACGGC
The DNA here is from genome assembly GCF_038070315.1 of Paenibacillus filicis. Lineage (NCBI taxonomy): Bacteria > Bacillati > Bacillota > Bacilli > Caryophanales > Paenibacillaceae > Paenibacillus > Paenibacillus filicis. The sequence continues at coordinate 232,416 of NZ_JBBPCC010000005.1, forward strand.
ATGCTTGCCATTTGGTTTTTGGGACAGGAGAGCGTCGTTGTAAAGGGTGGAGACACGACAGTCTATATAGATCCTTATTTATCCGAGAACTCAAACAGGATGTTTGCGGCTCCAATCCAACCGGAACATATCACGAATGCGACCTATTGTTTGATTACTCACGATCATCTCGACCATTTGGATCTTGCTACAGTGTCCGTGATGGGGCGCAATAATGCGGGTATCCTTTTTATGGCGCCGGGTTATTGCCACGCTGAAATGCTGAATCGGGGCATTTCTCAAGAACAATTGCTGCTAGCCCGTACCGGGGAATGGTGGAGGGGATCTGATATTCAGATTAAAGCTGTTCCTGCAGCTCACGAGGAATTTGAATACGATGCCGAGCTTGGCCATCGCTATGTCGGATATATCCTTAAGCTGAATGGCGTCACTCTGTATCATGCCGGAGACACGCTCATCTATCCAGGGCTGGTCGCTTCATTGAAGGAAGAAGCCATCGATATTGGCATGTTGCCCATTAATGGGAGAGACGCCTTCAGATCTTTAAGATTGATAGGAAACATGAACTATAGGGAAGCCGTCGAGCTTGCAGTTGCTGCGGATATGGACACCGTCGTTCCTTTGCATTACGATCTCCTCAAAGGCAACACTGAAAAGCCAGGCTACTTCATCGATTATTTGCATGAGTACTACCCAGAACAGAAGAGTCATGTGTTAGCCCGGTATGAGAAATACATTTATGTTTCAAAGGAGTTTCCCTAGCTAGACTCCGCGGTAGTCTTGAGCCCGTTCTGAATGCCCTGACTTTCCATCGGCATATAAGGGACTGCCCTTAAGGAAGATACATCCCCCCTTGAAGACAGTCCCTGCCAAGCTAGTTTAGCTTATTCAATAATCGGTAAATGATCACAGCAGCTTGCGCTCTGGTTGTACTTTCGTTCGGCATAAAGCTGCCGTTGCTTCCTTCCAGGATACCTGCGTCTTGCATAGCGCTTATAGCTTCAAGCGCATAATCCGCCATGTCGGATGTGTCGTTAAAGGCATCCCGGCTGGCACTGGCAGGAAGCTTTACGTTTATTGCTTGTAAAATTCGGTTAACCAGCACGGCCATATCTTGTCTGGAGATGACCTCTCCTCCACCGAAGCTTCCGTCTTCCCTACCGCTAATGACGCCAAGCTGCTCTGCGGCGGCTACGGAGCTATAATACCAATCATGTTGATCCATGTCCCGGAAAGAGGATGATGATGCTTGTTCATGTGTCAAGCTAAAGCTTCTCATCAAGAGTGTGACGAATTCAGCTCTTGTGACCGGCTTGTTCGGGGCAAAGCTGTCCGCGCTTACGCCAAGCACAACTTCTCTGGCGGCCAATGCTTCTATGCTTGTTTGCGCCCAAGGTGTATCCTTGATATCTTGGAACGTGACATCCTTGTAGGTTACCGCATAATCGCCAAGCTCTGCGATCATGAACCTCACTTCTCCCGTCACTGGGTCATAAGCGCCGTTAACCAGCACCTCAAGCTTCCCTTGCGAATTCACGAAGCTTACAATCACCTTCTCAGGCGACTCGCCGGGTTTCAGTCTGTAGCTGACTGCTGCTTGAGCAGCTTCAGCCCCGAGACTGCTGATCGTCTTGTCACCGATCCGCAAGCCAATTCGGTAAACGCCGCCGCCCTCGATTGATTTTCTAACCTGCTCCGATAGCGTCTGGTGATCAACATTCGATACGACAACCTGGATATCTGGGCTAGCTGTGCCAGCTTGCCGCTTCAATGCCTGCACCGATAACGTTAAGTTGAGACTTGCTGTTTGCAATTCGATCTGCTTAATCTGCTTATCTACCGCCAGATTCAACAGTTGTGCAGGAATCTGTACGATTGTTTGCTTAGCATCCGGTTTGCCCTGGACGTTTAATTGGATTGACCCATGCTTAGCTTCCTTAATGGCATTAATCATTTCCAGTTCTTGAACGGTAACGATAGATGTATTTGGATCTACAGGCTCTTTGTTGACGGGCACAGCTATTGTACCGCCATTACCCGAATCGCTGGATGTACCGCCCGTGCTCTCATCCGTGCTTCCCCCGTTGTTTTTACTGGCTGTCACCGTGATATTCGCTGTCGCTTGCAGCGCAGTTCCATACACCGATCCATGAACCTCAAAGGCGCCTGCTTGTGCATACAATGTGGGTGCAATGTTATCCCAGACAACCTGGAGCTGCGACGTTAGTTGATTATCATATACAGCCGTGACAACCGTCGGCAGTTTCGGCGCTGTCCCTGCTGTCGTAGTTACCACCACAGGCTCAATCTCTATGATGACAGCCGGAATTTCCGTCACCGTGACATTCGCCGATGCGCGAATGCTTGTGCCTGCAACATCGCCATTTACGACAAACGAGCCTGCTTGCGCATACTGGGAAGCATCCACGAGATCCCAGATAACCGGCTGCGATGAAGTGGATTGATCATCGTACACAGCTGTTACCACTGCTGGAAGCTCTGGTGCCACACCTTTCGTTGTCAACACTTGAATCGGATTTATACGAATAATCACCGCAGGGGTCGAATTAACAGTGACATGGGCCTCCGCTCTCACATCTGTCCCCTCTACGACACCATATACAACGAAGCTTCCTGCCTGCGCATATTGCGAGGGTGCCACAGTGTCCCAGATTACAGCGTGTGTTTGTTTGGACCGATCGTCATATACGGCTGTCACTTGAGCAGGCAATATGGGCGCTGCTCCTACAGTCGTCGTGACGGGCGCAGGCTCGAAGCCGATAATAGCAGCGGGGATAGCTGTTACCGTTATATGCGCCTTCGCTCGTACGGCTGTCCCCGCTACAGTCCCTTGTACAATAAAGGTACCTTCCGCCCCATACTGAACAGGCGCTATGCTGTCCCACGTTACCGGCATCGTTTCGATCGACTCGTCATCATAAGTAACGGAAACGGTTGAAGGCAGCGTTGGAGCCACGTTGACAAACGTATTCACGTTTACCGGCGGGATGGCTTCAATAACCGCTCTTCCCGGAATAATCTCGCCACTACCCATTTTTACATGATCCAGGGTAATATTAGCGAATGGAGCCGAATCTCCGCCAATTTTCATAACATTGGTGCCGGTACCTAAACTGGGTGCTCCAGCCCAAGCCAGTTCACCGTCTATATACAAGTCATACGTATAGTTAGCGTGAACAACAACTCTGTAATCGTGATACACGGTTGTATCCAAAGTAGCTGTCTTCGTCGGGCTGCTTGCTTTATTTTGTGCTGTACCTTGTGTGCCGTGCTTTAAATAAAGCCCGATTTGATAATTTCCGCTTCTGATTGTAAATTCATTCAGGGTGTTAGTCGCATTTACCTTGGCTCTATACTCTACAGTAAAGGGCCCCACAATAGGAGTGAATGCGGATTTCAGCAAATAAGTCGAAAAACTGGAACTCGTATCTACGATGCTTACATTTCCGCTATGCTGCGTAATGACTCCATTGCCCATTCCTGACCAGCCTAGTGAATAGTTACTCATATCGTCATTCATGTGTTTGAATGGGCCCGGCGGAAGCGGAGGTACCTCCTCTAAAGGCGCATTCAGGTCTGCCTTTGCATAGGCGAGCATTCCGCCTAACCGGTCTCCTTGCTCATAGAACATGTACAAGGTATCGCCGTCGTATACAAAGTTAGGCGAGGCTGTTCGTCCCCGGTCAATCACGGAATCAGAGTCATGCAACACGCCCAAGTGGTTCTCCAGGTCAAAATTAGCGCCAACCTCGGTAATATGCACATTGCCGGAAGACGCATGGTAAGCTACATAATGCTTGCCATTCCACGGAAAATACGTGGGGCCGGACAAATTTGTTCCTTCCGTTGGAATCGAGGTAATCAATGGATTCTTCTGAGTTGTCCATTTGAGGCCATCGTTCGACCAGGCCAGATAAATGTTTCTTTTGTTCGCTGTGGTATTCCCCATCAACAACATGATGTATGTGTTATTTTTGGAGGGAATCGTGTACTTGAACACCTTTGCATAAGAGGTTTCCGTCAATCCGATATAATCACTCGTACCCAGCGCTCTTCCCTCATAAGTAAAGTTGATGCCGTCTGTGGTTGAGGCAATCCTCGTCGTCGTATTTTCCCCGTGGTAATACATGTAATATCTCTGCGCTTCATCATTCCATATCATATAAGGCGAGGACACATGGGTCACGTTGTAATGAGGAGACCACACATTGGCGATTAACGGGTTAGCCCCGTATTCCGTCCAGGGACCGTCCAAGGAATTGGAGTAAGCCAGATTAACCCCCCCTGGCGCATCATGAGGGGCATAGTATAAATAGTAGGTTCCCAGCGGATTCGCTATATGATCGGTTGCCTTAACGACCTGAGGAAAAATAATCTCATCCGTAGGATTATATTTTAACTGTAACGGATCCAAAACCTGGCCCGCATAAGTAAACTTAGGGAAGCCCGGCAATGCGGATGCAGGCTCAGGTTTAATCACGAGCACAACGCTTAGCAGCATAAAAAAACAAAGCGAGGCAGCTGCGATTTTTCTCAACATAGGATCTCCTCCTTATTATTTCAAGCCGGTTAATGCTACACCCTCGATGAAGCGCTTCTGGGCGATAAAGAAAACAAGCAATAAAGGCAGCGTCGCCATAACGGATGCGGCCATGAGTAAATGCCAATCGGTTCCGGCCGTATCTGTAAAGAGCTTAAGACCAACCGGCAGCGTAAAGAGCTTGTTGTCGCTGATGTAGATCAGCGGATCAAAATAGTTATCCCAACTGTGAAGGAAAGTAAAGATGGCAAGCGTGGACAACGCAGGCGTGGACAGTGGCAGCATAACGCGCCAAAAGGTAGTCCATGGCGTACAGCCGTCTATTTTGGCCGCTTCCTCAAGCTCGTTCGGTACAATGATAAAAAATTGTCGCAGCAAAAATACGCCGAATATGCCTCCAGCTCCTAATACAGAAGGAACAATTAACGGAAAATGCGTATCTGTCAGATGAAGCTTGGACATCCAGAGGAACATGGGAATCGCGGTTACTTCCGTCGGAATCATCATACCGCTGAGCAGAATCAGAAAAATCACGTTTTTGAAGCGAAAATTCATCTTGCCAAACGCATAACCTGATAGCGCCGCAAACAAGCAAGTAGCCACCGTTACCACAATCGCTATATAAGCGCTGTTGAAGAAGTAAAGCGGGAAGTCAGGCTGACTGACGAACACCTGGGTAAAATTAGTCCAAGAAACCGGATTAGGAATCCACTGCGGCGGAAATAAAAATATTTTGGTAGGATCCTTAAGTGAAGTCGTGAGCATCCACATAAACGGAAACAATATAATAAGCGCTATAAGGGAAAGAGCGGCATAGATGGGCAGATTACGCAGAACGCTTCGACGGTTACTGTTCATGATGCACCCACCTTTTTCTCATGTTCCATTGCAATATCGTTAAGAGCAGCACCAGAAAAAACAGGATAAACGCGATCGAAGAAGCATAGCCGAACTCAAATTGCTTGAAGGCCTGCTGATAGATGTAGTACACAAGGACGTAGGTGCTGGTTCCCGGACCGCCGTCTGTCATGACCTGAATCTGTGAAAACACCTTCAATGATCCGATTAGCGTTAGTATAAGCGCCAGGAAGAACGCTGGTGAAATCATCGGGAAGGTGATATTCATGAAGGTTCTAGTTCGCGAAGCACCGTCAATTTTGGCTGCCTCATAATACATGGCGGGAACCTCCTGCAGAGAAGCAAGGAAAATAACCATATTCAAGCCTACATTTTTCAATACGCTAACTACGATGACAACCGGCATCGCCAAGTCAAAATTGTACAGCCAGGCTGGACCTTTAACGCCAAACAGCTGCAATAGCTGATTAATTAACCCGGCATCGGTCGCAAAAATATATTTCCACACAATTGCCCATACCACAATCGAAGTGACAACCGGCGTAAAGATTGCGGTACGAAACAAACCGATTCCTGGTAATTTTCTATTCAAGAGCAAGGCAAGCCCCAACGCAAGCAGCAGGTTTAGCGGGATAAGACCCGCCGAGAAATACAACGTATTCCAAACGGTCTTCCAAAATAATGGATCATTCAAAAAAGCCTTTTGATAATTGTCTAATCCCACATACCCTGATTCATGAAGGAGGGAATAATTTGTAAAGCTCATCCCGAAAGCGGCAATGATGGGAATCAATAAGAAAACGGTATACCCGATTACCATGGGAGAAATAAATAAGTAAGCATACCAGGCCCCGCTGGAAGCAAGACGGCTTTTGGTACGTTTCCGAGCGGATACATTATGCCCTGTAGGCAGATCTTGCATGGTGTTCACACCTGCGGAATTCATGTAGGTTCTCTCCTCTCTATCTCTCTGTTTGTTGCTAAATCATTAGCTCCATTTATTTAAGCAGCGGAGTTACTTCGCTTTCAGCTTTGATCAATACATCCTTTGGAGTAGCCGACTGCGCATAAAGCAAATCTAGAATGGTTTGCATCTTCGTATCGATCTGCTGCCAATTTTTGTGAGCTGGCAATGTGGTTGCACCTGCCATTTGATCGATGACAGCAAGCTTCACGCTCTCAGGCGATGGTCCTTGCTTCAGGAACGAGTCCGATTCCAGGATCGACTTGCGGCTTGGAACAAAATATTGGCTAGTCATGTTCATGTTCTCTGCGTTCGTAATATATTGTAAGAAGTCGGTTGCTTCCTTCGGATTTTTGCTATCCTTCATGACCACAACTCCGGCATATCCCATTGTCGTGCCAGCCCCCTTGGGACCTTGCGGCAATGGAGCTATATCCCACTCAAAATCCTTAATCGCCTTTGCTTTGCCCATATAGCTGAATAATTCCTTCTGCATCGCAATTTTCCCCGTGTCAAATGTGGTTTGATCCCCCGGCTTCGGATGCACCTTATCCTTAAAGATCATATCCGAATACAGCTGAAGCGCCTGCTCGCCTTCTTTGGAGTTCAAGGTAACTTTCGTACCGTCTTTACTCAGCAGCTCGGCACCATAGGAATTAAATACCGTTTGCAGCGCATCCGGCCAGTTCGTCCAGCCATTACGGACAAAGTTCGTACCATATACACCTTTTGCAGGGTCGGCTAATACCTTGGCTGCTTTGAGGAACTCCTCATAGGTCCATTTTCCTTGCTTGTACAGCTCGGTCGGCGTTGCAAGTCCCTTAGCTTTAAACATGGTTGCATTATAATAAATCATGGATGTTGGTGTAGAGAACGGAATTCCGTAGATTTTTCCATCCTTGGTTAATAAATCAAGCGTGGTCGGAAACACGTCGTCAAATTTGTAAGCTGCATCCGTTTTCAATGAAGTTACGTCAAGAAGCTGACCGCCTTGTATGAACTGCGGAATCATACGCTCCGCGAGCCAAGCTACATCCGGAGCCGAATTCGACGCTTGCATGATCGAAAGCTTTTGTTGGTAATCTGCAAAGGGGATAATCGTAATTTCCACGCTGATATTCGGATTCTTCTCCTTATACTTGGCAATCATATCCTCATACATTTTCTTGTGCGTATCATTGCCCCATATGCTAAATTTGAGCGTGACAGGCTTCTGCTGCTTCACATCAGCGGATGGACTTGGCGCATTACTTGATGATATCCCCGCAGCTGCCGGCGTATCCGTTTTGGCACCGCAAGCCGTTAATATCGATGTCGTGACTAGCAGCGTGCCCGTTAGTAAACTCCACTTTTTGTTCATATTCGAGTTCCCCTTTATGTTTAAGTATGTAACCGCTTTAATAAAACGTTTACAAACCTTATTATAAAGAAAACGAACCAGCTGTTTTATGGCCTAAAGTTCAGAAAAGGTTTGAATTGTATTGAAGTTGGTTTGAAAAATAAATGGGGACTACGCTTGCTCGCGAAATTCCGAGGGTGTCAAGCCTACGATTTGCTTGAACAGGGACATGAAATATTTTCCATTTGGATACCCGGACATTCGTCCGATGTCCTGCACCTTCATATGCGTCGTCTTCAGCAGCTGCTTCGCCTTCTTCATTCGGCACTGTGTCACATATTCCGATAGATTCTGCCCGGTTTCGCTCTTAAACAAAGCGGACAAATAACGATGATTCAGATGGACCTGATCAGCCAAATATTGAAGCGATATGCTCTGATCCAGATGAAGGTCGATAAGCTCCTTCACTTTTCTGATGATTTGCCGCTCCTCCAAGCCCTCCTTAACTGGAGCCTCCGCTTCGTGCTGCTGAAAGCTGCTCTTCGAAAAACCTTTCTTCAATCGGTCGATCACAAGCGCTAGCTCGGCTTTATCTACAGGCTTTAATAAATAATCCGCGGCATGATACCTCAGCGCATCCCTAGCATACTCAAAGTCGTTGTATCCGCTTACAATAACTACCGGAAGCTCAGGGTATTGGCCTCTTAGCCTTCTCAGCATCTCTATCCCATTCATTTCCTTCATACGGATATCTGTTAGGACGGCATCCGCCGTGTTAACCATCAACCACTCCATCGCTTCCAAGCCATTGGACAATTCTCCAGCCACCTGCACGCCGCCGATAATATGCTCAAGCAAATGACGAAAGCCATTGCGCAGATTGATTTCATCCTCAACTAATAATATACGAAGCACCTTTCATTCCCCTTTCCACTGTAACGGAATTTTCACAACAAAATGAGTGCCCTTCTCATGAGTCCTGTCCAGAAACAAGCCATATTCGGGGCCAAACAGCAGTCGAATCCTCCAATGCACATTGCGCAGCGCAAAGCCCTTTTTCTTAAATCCGAAGCCATCCCTTGCACCGTGTTCTTTACTTTCCTTATACATGTGGGCTTCTACCTGCTCCATTCTTTCCTCGTTCATTCCCTTGCCGTCATCGGAGACGATGATAAGAAACTGATCCTCCTCTATCGCTGTTGTGATCCGAACGGTGACAGAGTCTTCATCCAATGCATGCTCAATCACATTTTCGATCAAAGGCTGTAAAATTAGCTTGGGAACGAGATAGTCCTCGTGTCCCAGGTCGACGTCAAGCTCCATCTGAAGCTGCCCACCTAACCGATAAGAGAGAATCTGAATATAGGATTCTACGAACATCAGCTCATCCTTCAGGAATACGAAGCGCTCCTCCTTGTTTACCGTAAACCGCAACAGTCTGCCTAAACTTACGACAACACTCGATAGCTGGTGCTGGTTCGACTCCAATGCCATCATATTAATGGATTCCAACGTATTGTAGATGAAATGGGGATTAATTTGACTTTCGAGCGCGGATAGCTCGGCCTCCTTCTCACGAAGCTTACTTTCATATACCTCTTTGATCAAACGCTCGATTTCCGCTACCATTATATTAAAGCCTCCGGTTAAATGACCGATCTCGTCATGAGAGGTAATCTCCGCTCTTTCCCCAAAATCACCCTTTTGTACCTTTTTCATTTTCTTTTGCAGATGACGAATAGGCTTCACTAAACGACTTGAAGCTACAATAGCCAGCAGATAGGCAACCAGCATCGAAATGACAGAAACGATGACCGTGGATCTTACAAGCTCCCGAGCTCCGGCTGTTACTTCGCTTTTGGGAATCAAGCCCGTCACCTGCATACCTGTAAACTCAGAATAAACCGTAACAGAAATTTGCTCAGCTTCATTGTTGATTACTTGAGTACTCAATGAATGGTTAGGATCTCCCTGATCAATCGGGTAAATGACCTCCCCCTTACGATCCGAAATGTAGATCTGACTTTTACTGTTATTATTCGTGGAATCCAGCAAGCTCTTAAAGCCCTGCTCAGTCAAATCGACCTTTACAATACCTAGATAGTCGTTGGTAGAAATTTCCCTGATGACACGCGCAATCGAAATGACCTGCTCATGGCCATCCAAATAATAATTGGCGTCATGAGGGGGCACGACAACAATCGACCCGTTCCCTTGCTCAACCTGAGCCATCCATGGGCTGTGTAATGCATTCCAATATCTATCGACGGTCGTCTCCAAGTTGCTGAACAAATTCCTGTCCCGCGCAAAAATCAAAACACCCCTAATCTCGCTTCGATCAAAGGTGAGTGAAGAAATCATTAAATTCATCTTGCTGTATTCATCCGAGGTTACAAAGCTTGGCGCGCTTTGCCAAGGGTGTTTCCTGAGAATACTCATCACGTTCTGATTATAATAAGGCGCCATCGTGATACGATCCATGTCTCTCATATATTGATCGAGGTTAATGTTGACCTGCTCAATAATTTGGCGCGTGTATCTGCGGGAATCCTCCTCAACGTTGGAGCTATATTGATAGTAGGTGATCAATCCGCTGATAATGAAGGGGATTGTAATTAATAAGGCAAACAAAATGATGAACTTGTTTCTGAGCGATATAAATAGCTTCGTCGGCATGCTTGACATTCACCTCTTGCCGTAGTCTCCTTGTACGCCCTCTATTATGAGTAACGCCACAATCCCAATAAGTCGGTTGTGGCGTTGATCATGTGAAGGAACTCACCCTAACTACTTACTGCAGGATAGCTCCGCCCGTCACAAGCTCTTGCTGCAGCACCGCAATATCAATGTCTGCCGGGGCAACGCCAGACTTAAAAGCAATCCCCGCCGCAGTTCCTGCCGCTTGACCAGTAGCCATACAACTTGGTGTTAGCCTTGTTGTCGCCAGCGCTTCATGCGTCGTTGAGATGCATCGCCCCCCGACCAGCAAATTATTGATGTGCTTCGGCAGCAAGCAGCGATAAGGAATGTCATAGGCTCCGTCGCCTTTCACCCAAGCGGCCGTCACTCCTTTTCCGGATGGGTCATGGATATCAATGGGATAACCGCTCCGGGCAATCACATCGGCGAATCTGCGACCATTCACGACATCTTCGGACTGTAAGGCGTATAGTCCATCGATCCTTCTGGTTTCCCGTATGCCGATTTGAGCTCCTACATCCGAGATGGAAGCTTTCTCAAAGCCCGGCAAGTTTGCCGTCATAAAGTTCGCTACCATCAGCACTTGCTTTCTTCCCAATTCCTCTGCTTCTGTTAGATTTTCCACATCGGTGCCGTCAAGCCCCTGCACTCTCGTCGTATTAACCAGTACTTCATCCTCTGCTGGCCCGGTAAAGAATAAAATTTGATCGCGGTTAATCGGCAGCGCCGCTTCCTTCCAGTGCCTATAGAAGCCCAGAACCCCCGATAACGGAAGCTGCTCAAGTTCATCGAATGGTGTTTTCCGATAAAACTCATCCGGATTTTCGATTATGTACCGCTTTACCCGCTCAAGATCGACGCCTCTCATCCTGAATTTCATCGTCATTGGCTGAGTGAGGCTGTCGCCATCTCGTCCTTGCAGACACGGAGCTCCCGCGTAATAAGCCAGATCTGCATCTCCTGTCGTATCTACAAACACCTTACCCTTAACCTCAATTTTACCTGATTTGGTCGTCAGCTGAATGGAATTAATGGTTGAGTTTGTAGTCCTTACTTCATCCATAAAGCTGTGCAGAAGCAGCTTCACTCCGGCCTCCTTAAGCATATCGTGGGCGAGGACTTTATACAGCTCCGGATGATAAGGGGTGATCGTGTTCACGAAACCTACCGTATCCCGGACATGTCCCGGCGACCCGTTCATCTCCATTAACCGGTCGATGATTTCCTGTGCGATTCCTTTAATCACCTGCTTGCCGTCCGAAGTATGAAAAGTCATCCACGGATACACCAAAGCAGCCGTGGACATACCTCCGATAAATCCGTACCGTTCGATCAGAATAGTCCTAGCTCCGCTTCTCCCTGCTGCAATAGCTGCATTCACACCTGCCGGGCCGCCTCCACATACTACAATATCCGCTTCCATAATCTTCATCGTTACTTCGCTCCCCTTGGATGTCGTATCGTCCATAGGGATTATTATAATAGCGAATTTAGTTTTGTTTTAGTTTAAAAAAAGTTTAAATATTAAATGGCTCCTTTCAGGTTACCGGTAGCAGGTAATGGTTTCATTATTGCCGATTTTTGATGTTTTGTATAAACTGAAGCTGACGGGAAGCGGGTACGACCCACCAAATGGCAAGATAGGGCATGGATGTCCCATTCCAGGAAGGAAGCTGTTATGCGAAGAAAAAAGAAAGTGACTCTGCAGCATATCGCCGATCAGCTCGGCCTGACTATACAGACTGTTTCCAAAGCATTAAAGGGGAAATCCGGGATGTCTGAGGAAACCAGAAGCGAGATTGTAAAAACTGCACAACAGCTAGGATATTTAACCCATGATCAGCAGCGTACTTTGGTTTATGACAGAATTGCCGCCTACCCGCTGGTGAAACGACGATTTGTCCTTCTGCAAAATGAACAATCGCTCAACTTCAATCGCCTGTTGCTGGCCGGACTGCATGACCGCTTCTCCGAGTTCGGACACTGGGTGGAGCCGATGCTAATCCCGTCGAATCTGACCCCTCAATCCTATCCGCAATGGCTGGAGAATTCCGGAATTCTTTTTGCCGAAGGCGTTTTCCTGGCCCCCCGTTTAAGTCATGATGGGATCGAAGAGCTCCTGCTGCAAGTACCTGTTCCGCGTATTCTATTAAATTTCCCGCCGCCGGAATCCAGAGTAGACTCCGTCATCTGGGATGTCTATGAAGCCGTATATCAATCTGTAAGATACTTCAAGCGTATGGGTCACAGCCGCATTATGTATGTAGGTGATACGGTGACGCAGCGAGGCTTCCGCTTGCGTTGGCAAGCTTTTCAGGAGGCTATGCTAGAGGTCAACGATCAGGTGGACCCGAGTCAGCATGTCTTGAATCCCTATGAGGTGAACAGATCATCATGGGTTCAACATTTCATCGCCAAGTATACGATTTGGAAACCAACCGCTATCCTCTGCTCCATCGATGAGCAAGTCGCCCCAGTCTATTATGCTTTGCAAGAGGCCGGTGTTCGCGTTCCACAGGATTGCTCGTTAATCGGCATCCTGAATGAACAATCCGATCAACTCCCCTCGATGACAAGGCCCCTTTTACCGATTAAAGATACCGGTTACCGCGCTGCGGACCGGATGCTTTGGCGCATAGCCAACCCTCACCTGCCCTTCGAGCATATCCGAATCCGCGGTGAATTTTATGCGGGTGGCTCGACATCTTCTTTATGAAATTGGCCGATCCCTGAGCATGAAAGGCTTCATTTCCTGTTTAAACCAAAAAAAGCAACCCAAGCTGCAAGCGCTCGGATTGCTTTTCTTTAGACAGACAACATATTTAAACAACATTGTCGAGCTGAACCGCTCAGATTAATCCTCCGTCAGAACAGCGGCCGCCGTCCCCCCAGAGACTTCTCCATTTACTAATCGGATAACTCCAAAGCCCGAAGTGTCCACCCAACCCATGTCAGTCAAGTTGTTCCATATGGCCACACTTTTTCTTGTTCCAATGCCAGGATCATCATTAACCTGGACATCGAATCCCATAACATGACCCGCCTTAGGGGTAATCGTATTCCATCTGATTGCAGCTTCCACCCGATATCCAAGAATGTTATGGTCTTCTCCATATACCGTCTTAGTTTTCATTCTCTATACAGCGAGCTGCGAACGTGGCCAGCTGCAGGAGAAATCTCCAGTTTTATTGGCTATTACGAGCAGTAAACGAAAGTTCAGGTTTGGAAGTCTTACGTTGATTCGTCGGCAAAAACTTTCAAAGAAAAAGAGCTGCCAATCGGCAGCTCTACTTTATACAACTATACGATTTCCACTAGTCTTTCAGCAATTCGGTGTAAATTCTTTAAGCTTGTATTCACACAATCCATGGGATTACCTTGACACACATCTTGCTCCACTATGTACCACGCCACGCCATTCTGCTCTCCCCATATCAGTATCGGATCGAAGTCAATGACGCCCGTGCCAATTTCAGCATACGTTCGATGCTCATCGTTGGTCATATCCTTTACATGCATCGTGGGCATCCGGTAGCTATAAGGGCAGATGAAAGCTGCCGGGTTTTTCCCCGCTTTTTTCACCCAATAGACGTCAATTTCAGCCAATATCGCATTATCCGCAGAAGGCTCGAGCAGATACTCCAGCGCATTCCTACCATCTACGTTTGTTTCGAACTCGAAAGCATGATTGTGAAAGCTGAGTGTATAGCCATCCTGCCGTATTTCTCTCGCAATGTCATTTAATTGGTTGCGGAATTGTCGATAGCCTTCCTCATTCCGAAGCTCATGGGGGACGGATGGACAGATTAAGGTAGTCGTCTTGAAAAGTTGTGCTTCCTTAAGCACACTCTCCAGCTCACTGCTTAAACGCTGAAAAGAAACATGCATACCAGCCGTTTGCAAGCCTGTTTCTTGCAGTACTTCGGAAATCTCTTCTGCCGAGTAACTGTACAGACCCGCCAGTTCGACCCCAGCCCAGCCCATCTGCCTTAATTGTCGAAGCACCCCTGGGAAATCTTTCTCACATTCGTTACGTAAAGTGTACAGCTGTACTGCAAACTTCTGTTTCATGTTATATGCCGCCTTCTCTATGATTTAGTGTGATCCCTCGAGGTACAATCTGATGTGAGGGCAATCTTCCGCGGGTGATCAGATCCTGACACGTCATAGCTTATATGGATTGGCCTTCATCGTAAAAGACAGCGTACCCTCCGGCTCAATCGACGCAGCCGTCCCATTGCGAATCGCTTCCTCCAGACCGCGGGTTGGATAACTGGTGAAAGGCTCCAGACCCATATTGTAGTGTCGGCCGTACCAAGGGTATCCGGTGGTGGCGCCGAATTCCTGCTAGTACCAGACATACGGCATGACGGACGCATCCCATTCTAAGTGCAGGCCGGCGCCGAGACGTTCGTTCTCCACCTTGTACCAGCCGCGCTCCCCGAAGCCGTGGAGGTAGACCACGTCGGAGGCTGTCTGCGGTTCTGGCGTGACGGACAGGTCGACCGTGCCCCCGCCAGCGCTCTCTGCCAGCGGCCAGGCGTGGCGCCGGCCTCTGGCGATGCGCCCTGCAGCCGGTTTATCCTTGTCTGTCGTCTCCGTCAGCACCTCCACGCTGTCGGGCAGCACAATGCGGCAGCCCGGTTCCAAGAACGGTTTGCCAAACGCGACATGCTGCCCCCACATGAACTGCAAGGGCACGCGGCTCAGGTTGGTCAACGTTTCCTGAATCGTCAGAGCAGGCGACTGCCGCTCCAGCGTGACGGTGCGGCTCAGGTGAAACGGAACTTTCTTGGTCCTTACGGAGAATGTGACGGCAATACAGTCCACGCTATCTGTCACGATGGTATAATCCCAGCGCATATGCGCCACTTCCCCATGCTGGCCGAATTGCGTGACGGCGTAAGCGCTCGTCGGGCCGCCATTCGGGAACACCTCCTGCCACCCGCCGGGGTAGTAATCGATAAATGTCGAAATCAGGTCGGTCGACGTCGGCAAGTAGGCGTTTGGATTTTGCACGCCGTTCTCGGAGAGCCACACATAATCAAGCCCGGCCGGCTTATATTGAAATTCAAACAGGTCCGCGCCCTTGTCCAGCAAATACGAGACGCGAACCAGGTCATTTTCCAGGACAATCGTCCTCATGCCCAAATACGTGCCTTGATCGTGAATGCGGCAGCCATAATTGCGCTGCGGTCGGTGGACATTCATGCAGGACCTCCTAGTTGATGTGAATGTGAAGACGCGAGTGGCAAATCCGACATAGTTGCCAGCAAATCGGGCATGGCATAGTAAAGGGGCTACCCCTTACTGCTCCATTAATGGACTTTCCAGCGCCATGCCCTCTTGCGGCTTCACGCGCAGCGTCTTTACCTCAAAGGGCTTAAACGCAAGCAAGTGCGCGGCTTCGTGCGCAGGGAAACGGAGTACAGCTGTCCGCGCTTGACCTGTCGGTTCAAACAGCCGCACGATGTACCCGTCGCCATCTTCGGCCGGTTTGAAGGCTGTGACCACAACCGTTTCGTCGTCCAGCACGAAAGGAACTTGCGGCAGCTGGCCTTGCCCGCTGGGGCAGAACGACAAGGCATACGGACGTTCGGCCAGCGCCTGCGCTTCGCGGTCGACCAGCGCCATGCGCTCTTGAGCGGGACCCGCATTCAACCAGAACGTAAACTGGCGCTCGCCTTGATCGATCCGCGGCGAGAAGCGGTCGCTCGGCATGAGCGGGCGGTCCAGAATCGGATGCGCCGTGTAGCCCGTGCTGCGCAGCAGCGTCGGACGCAACGTAGCCCCACGGCAATCGGACCCATAGATGCCGTCGTTGATCAGCGTGACAGCGGCATCCGCTTGGTGTGACGCCAGAGCGGTCCATCTCTGCGCCACCGCCTCTGTCCCGTCCTGCGGCAGCGGCTGCACGCCATAGATTGTTTGCCCTGCATAGCTTGGCTCTTCCAGCAGCGTCGGCAGCGACAGCTTCAGCATCTTGTCCTTTTCGTTCCAGAATACGCGCACGCCGACTTCCACCTGCGTGCCTCGCTTCGGCAGCTTGTAGGTCAGTATGACGACGGAGCGACCGTATTCGAGCAGAGCTTCGATGACGGTACGCACCTCACCGTCCTCAATGACGCGCACGGAGGGCAGCAGCACGTTTTTCACCCCGGAAAAATCTGTACCCGCTCCCGGGTCCATCAGGCGAAACGCCCCGATGTCAGGTTCGAAACGATTCGTATCCATGCGCCAAGGATCTTCGTTGTCCGCGACGACAACAGGCAGAAAAGCGCCGCCCGCCAGCATGCTCACGCCATTCACCTCATAGGCATCGAGAAGCCCCGTGTGTGTGTTGATCTTGACACCGAGCTTGTCGTTGCGGAAGGTGAAATATCCGTCCCGCTCCGCAAGCTCAGGCTTCGGCTTGGCCGGCAGCAGCTCAATCCGGCACGCGAAGCGATTCATCGCGAACGGCGCCAGCTCCGCTTCAAAGACGACCCGCTTCCGCCAATCCAGGCTCAGATTGCTGTGCTCCTTCTCCCCTTGGGAAGGGATGCGCACGCCGTCCTGATACACAACCGGCAGCGAATACTCATCCTTCCAGTTCTGGTCGGCGAGCATAAACTCGCAGGCAAACACACCGCTGATTGGATACGGATGCGGGTTGTACACGAGAATCGGGTACTCGCCCTCCGCCATCTCCGGCTGTCCTGCGGCCAGCGCAAAGAATGCCCTGGCTTTGAGCCGGGAAGCAATCTCAAGCCCATGGTCGATAAGCCGGAGTGAAGCTTCCTCAGCAGGCTGTACGGACGAGCCGGGCAAGATATCATGGAACTGGGTGAGCATCAAGTCATGGAACGCTTCGGACAACTCGGCCTTCGGATGGCTCAGCAGCCCGCTCAGCGCGGCGGCGGACAGCATTTTTTCCGTCAGGAACAGTTCATTCTCCAGTTTGCGGTGGCCCTGCTTGATGCGAATCATCGACGTGTAACAGCCGACAAAACGCGGATTGAGGTCGTTCTCAAGGCGAGGCAGCTCATCCCTATGCGCCCCAAGCTCAGCAAAGTACTGCTCTGGCGTCGAATGTACAATTTCCACCGCGCCCGATTGCTCGGCAGCCAGCTCCGCCAATTGCTTCAAATCTACGCGCGACGGCCCGCCGCCATGGTTGCCAACGCCCCACAGCACCATGCTGAGCGCCTGGTCCGGGTGCTCCTCCAGCCACCGCTCCACCTTTGTCCTAGCCTGACCCAGCAAGGAATTGTAGCCGTTATTGATTTGATGCGTGAGCAGCTCCGATCCGTCAAAGCCAACCCACACAAAATCTTGCGCCGGCCCCGCCACCCGGCCATCCGGCCGCATGAACAAGTACGAATCGAATCCAGCTTGCCGCATAATTTGCACGAGTCCCCGCGAGTGGCCGAACGAATCGAAATTAATGGCCGTCGTCGGCGTTTGGCCGAACTTCTCTTGAAAGTACGTCCGTCCGTACAGCATCTGCCGGACCATGGACTCGCCGGAGGGCATATTGCAATCCGGCTGCAAATACCAGCCGCCCATAATGTGCCATTTGCCTTCTCGGGCAAGCCTTTGCATGCGCTCAAACAGCGCAGGCTCATATTCCTCGATCCACCTGTACAACAACGCTTCATTGTGATTAAAAACGTAGCCGTCAAACTCCTCACAGAACGACGCTGCTGCCCGGAACGTGGACACCGCTGCAGCCGCCCCTTCTTCCCACTCCCACTGCCACACCGGGTCCAGATGGGCGTTGCTGATTAAGTGAAGCTTCTTCATAACGGAATTCCTCCTTTTTTCTCTATTATGGAGGGTAGATCAGCGTTGGCACATTCACGAAAATCACGGATTTTTGCACAATTATGATCAGTTGGGTGGTATAGTGGTGAGAACGCATTCATATATAACGCGCACAAAGATGGGGGAATACGTCATGGGAACTAGGCATACACCGGATACCTTGGCCGGACAGCAGGCCGATGTCAGCGGCTGTCTGACGCTAAACGGCGCTACCATTGAGTTTATCGAAGTCGTGCTGGAGTATCCCGCAGGCGCAACCGGGGTTCCTTTGCATACGCATACGTGGTTTGAGATGAATGTGGTGTTTGAGGGGACGATGTTCACGAGCTTTGAGGGCAGCATGCTGGAGATGCGCGCCGGCGATTTTATCGTCGTGCCTCCGGGCCAAGTGCATGCTCACCGGTATGTACCGGACCGTCCGCACCGCGGGGGTTGCTTAAGATGGAAAATCAAAGAGGCCGCCTGTGAAGAGACCGATTCACTGGCTGGGCGCATCGCCAAGCTGGCTAACTGGCAACCGGGGGTTTACACGGACAACCATGGCATTACCGGCCTTTTCCATACGCTTCTTGACGAATGCAGCCGCGGCGCCTCCCCTTTAAGCCTGAGACTGAGCGCGTTCAAAATCATCCTGGCTCTTTGCGAGCTGCAGCACCCGCAACCCCGTCATCCAGAGCCCGGGTCGCATTCCGATGCTGCACTACTGCGCAAAGTCGATATATATTTGGAAGATTATTACAAGTCCAAGTGGCATGCTGTGGAATTAGCGGCTTCCTTACACATGAGCTACGGCCATCTGGCCCGCACTTACAAGCGGCTCACCGGCAAAACGCTCGTGGACCGTATGCTGGAAATTCGTCTCGCCAAGGCAGCCGAGCTGCTGAAGATGACCCGGTTGTCCATGCAGGAGATCGCCGACCGGACGGGATTTGCCAGTGTGCACTATTTTAGCCGAGCCTTCAAGAAGGTGTATCAGGCTTCGCCTCGGACGTATCGCAGCGGCTTCACGCAGTAGCTAGAGAGTGATGCGGTTACTTCATTACATTCTACCCTTCCACTCATCCCACGACTCAGAAAAAAAAGAAGGCCCCCAGTCGCTCAACTGGTGACCTCCTATTTGGAGTCTGCATGAACCTGTACGCCTTGCCGATATGGCCGGGCACGCCCAGCTAACATAAAACCAGTTCAACCGATTCCTTCCGCAAAGCAGCGGCCAGCTCACCGGCCGGCTCACGGTCCGTAAACAAGCGGTTTACCTCACCAATCGTGGCAAAAGAGAACAAATCCTGCATGCCTAGCTTCGTATGATCCATCATCACGTTCACTTCCGCAGCCTGCCGGATGACAAGCCGCTTGATCTCGGTTTCGTGCATGTTGGAATTGCTAAAGCCATGCTTTACCGATAATCCCGTCGTCCCGACAAATACGCGGTCGATCGCCATAGTCCCCAACCATGACGCGGTCATCGGACCGACCATCGTAGCCGTCCGGTTCACAAGCATGCCGCCAACCACGATCGTCGGAATTTGCTTGTTCAGCAGTTCCGTCGCGATGTTCAGCGCATTGGTGATGACGGTGATGTCCATTTCGGGTTGCAGGAAGCGGGCAATCTGCAGGGTCGTAGAGCCTCCGTCGATGAACACGGATTCACCCGCCTGCAGACTGGCCGCGGCCCGCTGGCCCATCCGCATTTTCTCCTCCATCATCACCCCGGTACGGTCTTTCAGAGCAATATCGTTGCCTATGAGGATAGCGCCGCCAAATGTACGCCTCAGCAACCCTGCCAATTCCAGCTTCTCCAAGTCCCTGCGCAGCGTCATTTCGGTCACATCGAACATCGCTTTCAGCTCGACCAGCTTCACTTCGCCGTCCAAAGCCATCCGTTCCAAAATTTGCTGCTGGCGTGGGTTCAGGGGTATCGTTGACATGGTAATCCTCCACAAGTTAGTGATGTAGCTTTATAAATTCGCCATTCGAGCGATCCGTAGGTCGGTAAACCTATCTAATTCATCCCGGCTCGTGCTGGAAAACTCGGAGACGATAGCCCCGGCGTCGCCTGCCTGAAACCAATGCTTGATGCCAGGCATGATGGTATATTGCTCACCCGGGCGCAGCTCGACTTCATGGAATACCGTGTAGTGCGCCTCGCTGCCGGGCGGCACCTGAGCGGCGATTGCCGGCGTCGCCTTACCTTCGACGTACAAATACACAATTCCTGCACGGCAGCGGAACGTTTCCATTTTGCCCGGTTCATCGCCGACAGGTGGATGTAAGTGCTCGGGACAGGTTTGGCGCGGAAATAACACGAGCTCTTTGGCGCAATAGCGGTCCGTATTCACATAAGTTACAATTTCCAGACCTTGAAGCTCTAGTTCGCCTAGTCCAAAATCAGCCACCTCCACGTTCGCTTGTTCCGCATCGGTCAACTGAATACCGGCAGCAGCCAGTTCTTTCACCGTGCGCCGGCGAGCGGCCAGGATTTGCTCAACTTTCATGTCCCTACACATCCTTTTCCAAATGTTGATGATGAGGCCCGGTCCACATGCCGTCGCAGTTCTGTTGCCAGCCCTCCAAAGACAGTTCCGAGTCGCGTTTCTTCCATCCCTGCTCAATGCGGGCAAGCACGTGATCCCAATGTGGAATGCCGCCCGTGGCATCGGCCCGTTCGACATTGCAAGCGCCCACCGCTACGGCAGCCTGCAGCGCGTCTTCGGGCGTCATGCCGCGGACTAGCCCGGACAGGAAGCCTGCAATCGTGCAATCGCCGGCGCCCGTCGTGCCGACGACTTCCACTTCATAGCAGGGAGTGAGCATTTCACAGCCAAGCCATTGATCCAGTAGCCCAGCATCCGGCGTACAAGCGCCCATCCGAAGCAACCGCTCGCTGTCCGCAGTGGAACGCAGATACAAGCCGTGTTCCCCTAATTTAATGCCGACGACTGCTGCCCCCATGCGGAGCAATTGTCCGGACAATTCGGCAAGCAGCTCCCCGCTAGCAAACCTGAGCAAATTGCCGGAAGGTTCCTGGCACAGCAGTTCTTCGAACAGGACACGCCGCAGCATGAACAAGATTTCTTCAAAGCTGGGCATGAACACATCCACATACGGAAGCGCTTTCGTCAAAATCGCCAGCCAATCCGCTTGTCCGGCCGGAGATTCCGGGTCAGGCTTCGCCAGGTCCAGCGACACGGTGAGCCCTGCCTCTTTGACCTTGCAGAGTAAACGTGCCAACTCGGCCCCCTCGTTCACATACATGCTGCGCATGAGCGGTGGATAGCCGAAGTGAAACAACCGAGCCCCCTGCAGATCCTCCAGCTTCAAGTCATCCGCCGAGTACGTATCATTGGCCCCTGTCGCATGCAAAAAGATCCGGTCGATATGCGGCGGGGAAATGACAATCGTGTAGGAGCTGATCTCCCCCTGCGCCACGATCATCCCCTCCCCGAGCTAGGCGGCTTGCGACCGGAGGATGGACAGAATCGCCTCCCCGAACTGGTCGGAGCCGATCTTGCCCTTGAGCGACACCCGATTGCCTAACCGGTGCAGCGCGATCCCGGTATTCGAAACAGCGCCGCCTGTCGCGATCACAGCAGGACCGATGTCTACGAGCTTACCGGGAATGAGCAGGGCATCCAAACCGGATTTTTTCTCATGAATCGTAGGAATAATATCGAGGCAAATATGTCCGGCGACAATGATCTCATCTTGGCTGCTCAACGTTACTCCTCCCAACTAAGTGCAATAGTTCTCCCTGCTCGGTTGGATTCCAGAGCTGCCGTGAACAGGCGGTGACTGTCCGCCGCTTCTTCCGGCGTCGCGCAATAAAACGACTGGCGCATGCCGTCCCGGCCGTTGGTCAGCTCATCACAGAACGCCGCCCACATCTGCAAGATCGAATCGGAAAAGCCAAATTCAAAAATGCCGCCCGTGATCGTCCCATACGCCGATTTGTAAGGCGCATCCGCCACATGCCAAGCTTGAACACCACCCGGCGTATAAGGTAGAGAAGCAATCTGCTTCGGATTCTTCGTTGTAAATTCGGCGGAGAAGTCGGTGCCCGTTACGCGAATAAACCACGTATTGGCATGTCCCGGCGCAATCCGCTTCGTGGACAGGACCATAGGGAACTGCTGCCCATCCGTCTTTACCTCACACGCGAGAATCGCGTTATCCCATGTCTCGCAAGGCGCCATGCCTCCCTTCCCGTCGGGCCGCTGCGGCACGATTTTGGACAATAACGCCCTGACCGAGCCTGGCTTCCAGCCAAACCGCAGCGGCAGATGCAGCACGTGCAGACCCAGGTCGCCCATACAGCCGTATTCGCCGTTCGATGCGACTTTCCTTTTCCAATTAATTACCTTCGTAGGGTCCAAATCACTGGAATGCCAGAAGCCCGCCTCTACCTCGATGATCCGGCCGAACTTGCCTGCCTGTACCCACTGCACAAGCTGCTGCGCGCCTGGAAAAAAAGGAAACTCCGATGAGCAGCGGACGATGACCTGAGGGTTCTGCGCAATGGCTGCCATAATGGCCTCATTGGCTTCGAGATCAATGCCAAACGGCTTTTCCCCGAGCAAGTGCTTGCCCGCCTGGATAATATCGATATAGATACGCGCGTGCAAATGATGCGGGACCGCGCAATAAATCGCATCGACATCCGGGTTCG
Organism: Paenibacillus filicis; assembly: GCF_038070315.1. Taxonomy (NCBI): domain Bacteria; kingdom Bacillati; phylum Bacillota; class Bacilli; order Caryophanales; family Paenibacillaceae; genus Paenibacillus; species Paenibacillus filicis. Next base: position 255,310 of record NZ_JBBPCC010000005.1, read on the forward strand.
CCAGCAACTCTTTATAGTCGCTATAGACGTACTCCACGCTGGGAACATTCTTCTGAAACCACTCCGTAGCCGCCGGGTTGGCATCGCATACCGCTACAATACGCGGCTCAAAGCTCATATCTGTGAGGTGACACCATCTGGCAGCCGCGCTGGCAAACTCTTTGCCCATCAAGCCGCAGCCGATAACTCCGAATCGTACCGTTTGTCTGGACATGGCTACTCGCCCCCCTATTCTTGTGTTTTCAACATGGACAGCGCCTGATCTTCCGTAGCTCCATGGTGGACGATCGACATCAGCGCTTTCGTCATGCCCGCCGGATTGGGATGCTGAATCACGTTGCGCCCGTACACAATGCCGGTGGCTCCTTGCTTCATCAATTCCACGGTACGGCTCATAATCTCCTCGTCGCTTGATCTTCCACCGCCACGAACGAGCACAGGAATGCCGGAGGCCACTTCAATGACCCGGTGATATTCCTCCACATGATCGCACGGGTCCGCTTTAATGACATCCGCGCCAAGCTCCACGGCCTGCCGGACGAGCGGCAGGATTTTATCCATATCGCCGTCAACCATGTACCCGCCTTTGGCCTCATTCGCCAGCATGACCAGCGGCTCCACCATGAGCGGCATGCCGTACTTCTCGCACTCCGATTTGAGGAGGGTCACATTTTTCACACACTGATAATGAAGTTCCGGCTGGTTCGGCAGCAAAAGCAAGTTCACACATACCGCAACCGCGTCCAAACGCACAGCATGTTCAATCGCCTTGTCAATGAGTTCGCTGAACAAGTAACGCGGGAGCACGTTGCCATAGATGTTGGCGGCATCCGTGCGCAATACCAAACCGGGCTTCCTGCTGCCTGGGATCGCTTGCAAATGCCTGGCTTGACCGACGCTGAGCTGGATGCAATCCGGCCCCGCTTGTACGACCGTTTCGACAGCCGCCTTCATGTCCGAAATGCCCGTCAAAAACGATACCTCATTAAAAAAGCCATGATCAATCGCTACATCGAAGCATTTCCCTTGTTCACTGAACATGCGGTTCAAACGCGGTTTCAACAAACTGCTCATCTCCTCTAATATTATTGTTTATAACAAAATAATATGTTACTTTCGAACATTTAACAAGATAAAAATAAAACACCGCTTGCCCACACTCAGCCGATGAAATCTCTAATAGATGTCGAGTTTACCGTGCTTTTCTCTATACGCAATGGGGGTGCAGGAAAACCGTTCCTTAAATAATCTATAAAAATAACTAAGGCTTCCAAAACCGCAGTGAAAACAAATATCCAAGATTTCCAAGTCACTATGTTCGATGAGATCGGCAGCATAGGTGAGCCGTTGTTCATTTATCCAGTGAGTAGGGGTCACTTGATAATACTTTTTCCAGCAACGAGCAACGTGCTCGGGAGAAAAAGGGGCGGATTGATACAAAGCATTCACACCGCTCAAGAAAACTTCATTTTTCCTTGCATGATCATGAAGTTCTCTGAGCCAACCGGGGGCTTTGTCATGTGCGGCACCATCTTGACGTTCGGTAAACTCTCGCGTAAAGAGACTTGCGAGTAAGCCGCGCGTCATGCTGTTCATTTGAGCTTGATCGGTACGAGCTATCGCCCAAATATCCATACAATGATGTAACAACGCCTTGGATTGTTCAGCAGAAATATATCGGACTGGAGGCATTATGGCACGTAATAATGTAGTAGAAGGAAAACCCGGACCTAAAAAAGCGAAAATGTCGAGAGTAAGCTCGTCACGCAGATTTATATTTAGCAACTCTACTTTTTCATCCTGTATCGCTTCAAAGCCATGTTGATCGTCCGGTCTAATAAAGACCAAAGCTCCTTCATCTAATCGCTCTGTTTGGCCATTTACCACGTGACAGACTCTTCCTTTGGTGACAAGAAAAAGTTCGTAAAAATCGTGGGAATGCGTAATGGACCAATACTGGAAATGTTTGTGGTATAGAAAAAGGGCATCCAATTCCGTTCCCATGGTTTCATTTGCATGCAAAATCAGCATTCCTCGTGTCCCTTCTTTCAGATCAGTGTAGTTCAACATGTATCAGTGGAAATGAAGAACTTTTCTAATGGTTTTGGTATGGTAATCTCAGATCGATCATTAGGAGGCAATACGATGAGACAATCACTGAATCAGGATTGGCGTCTCACCTATGAGGACTTGTCCGTTAGTCCGGAACAGTCATTTAAGATTTTCAATAAACAAGCAGGATGGCTTGACGTTGCTTCACTCCCTTGTGATATCCATGTTCCCCTACTAGAGAACAACGTCATTAAGGAGCCTCTGGTTGGGGACAATTGTTGGGACAGCGAATGGACGGAAAAAAAATCGTGGTGGTTCGCCAAAACATTCGATGTCAGCCTGGACATGTTGAATGAGGAGATGGTGACTCTTTTTATCGAGTCTCTGGATTGCGAAGCGGATATTTGGTTGAATCGTGTCCATCTTGGACATCATCGAAGCGCATTCTATCCCTTCATTGTAAATATCAAAGAAATGCTCTCGCTCCATAACAATGAGCTTCTTATTAGGGTCACATCCGGACTTGAGCATGTTTCAGAGCAAGAGATCGCTATGACAGAGGGCTCCTTATTCCGTATAGAGAACAATTCAGTAGGAAAACGAGGCGACGAACGCCGCTCTAACGTTCGCAAAGCCCAGTTTGTGTACGGATGGGATTGGGGGCCTCGGGTTGCTACATGCGGGATCCCAGGAGAAATCTGGTTAGAAGGAACTTCCGTTGCGGAGATCATAGGTGTAAGAGCGGAGACGATAGCTTTGTCCCCTGTAGCGCGAGTACGATTTGAAGCAGAAATCAAACAATTTCACCCCTATGAGACGAAAGAGGGGGAGCTTACGCTATCTCTATTCCGCCCTGACGGCTCCGTAGAGCATTCTGTTCTGACGAAGCTTTGCCTTCGCTCCGGTATCCAATATGTTACGATCGAGATCCCCATCCCACACGTTAAGCTGTGGTGGCCCAACGGAATGGGAGATCAGCCCCTGTATAGGGTCAAGGCTGAATTAAAAATAGGCGAGTATGTATCAGAATACCGTCCGTTCCGGATCGGAATTAGAACGATTCATCTGAATACGGAACGTTTACCAGGAAACTCCGATGAGGTAGAGCGCCAGTTTACATTTGAAGTCAATGGGGTACCGATGTTCTGTAAAGGAGCGAATTGGGTACCGGCTGATTCCATTGTAGCTCGAGTCAGAGATGACAAATATACAGCTTTGCTCGAGGAGGCCCGCGAAGCTCATTTTTCGATGCTTCGAGTATGGGGGGGCGGCATTTATGAGCGTGAACTCTTTTATGAGAAATGTGATGAGTTCGGTTTGCTGATCTGGCATGATTTCATGTTTACCTGCGGGAAATATCCCGATCATCTGTCTTGGTTTAGGGAAGAAGCATCCAAGGAGATGGATTACCAGACCCGAAGACTGCGGAACCATCCCTCCTTAGCTTTATGGTGCGGAAATAATGAGAACCATTGGGGCTTTGCCGAATGGTGGGCGCATTCCCGCCACCCGCACTTTTATGGGGGAGCCTTCCTCTATAACGAGCTTGCCCCTCAAATTGTTCATCGAAACTCCCCGGCAATCCCCTATTGGAACAGCTCTCCCTATGGCGGCACGCATCCGAACAAGAATTCCATGGGGGATCGACATCATTGGGGGGAAGCGACCATGAGTCCCGACATGGAAAGACGGATAACGCCAGAGGTTTATGATGAAGTAACGTCAAAGTTCGTGTCGGAATACGGCTATATCGGCCCCAGCACGTTTTCAAGTCTCGCCCAATATTGGGGGAGCGAACCGATCCGTATGGAAGGGCGCGTATGGTCCCTTCATACCAATACTTTCGAGAAAGATACGGTTATAGCGGGAATCCGCAAACATTATAAAGCGGATGGCGACTTAAACTTAGAGGAGTATCTCTTGTACGCCGGTTTGTGTCAGGGACTTATGTATGGTTATTCTTTAGAGTCGCTGCGAAGGAATAGCCAATGCTCCGGCGCCTTATTCTGGATGTTTAATGATTGTTGGGGGGAAGTCGGTTGGAGTGTAGTGGATTATTACCTTCGTCGGAAAATTGCCTACTATGCCGTAAAACGGGCTTTTCAGCCGATAAAGTTAGTTTTAAGGCAACATGAGGGGTACGTTGAAGTAACGGGGATCAACGAAACCTCTCTGCCCATCCATGAGAAATTGGAATGTGGATCATTGTCATATGATGGCCGTATTCGAAACACGGCTTATGTAGATGTCGTCATTCCCGCACGTTCCCGGGGAATCATCCATAGATTTATGCTTCCTCCTACCAAAGACGGCGTTATCGCAGTCATACCTGAATCGTGTGAGGATCCCCAGGGTATTCTTCCTGCAATCCTGAGACAAGCAGATTTTCGATGCCTTTCGCTTCCGGCAGCACAAGTATTCATTAAAGAAATTATCCCCAAGAAGGATTCTATCCTTGTACAAATCAAGGCAGAAACGTATTGTCATGCCGTACATCTTCTCGTGCCGGACGATATTCGTTTAAGTGACAAATATTTTGATCTTCTACCCGGTGAAACAAGAAGCGTTACCATTCATTCCCCTCCTTCCAGCCTTCCTTTAGGAGAAATAAAATTGAACTGTATTTCAACATAAACAGAAAATGGACCGATGAAATGACCCACTCACATGATGAGCGGGTCATTTCATTCTCTAGGCGAATTTAGTCCCTGATGGGCCCGTTAGATAATTCCTTTTATTCATGCTGAATAGCGTCCATCATCATTTGAAAGATCATGAGATCCTGCAAGTAGTCCTCTGGTGTCGTCTTGGGTGGCATCCCCTTCGTGACGACTTCATGGAAATATTCCAGTTCATACACGTAAGCATCCTTGTAGGTCGTTCGAGCCGTTGATTGATTGAAATTGTCCCCAATCGTCTCGTTGATGTGCAGTGTCGTTGGCAGTTGCCTGATATACGGGGTATCGTACTGGACAAGGACGGACTTGTTCTCGCCATACACCTCGATATGCGCATCAAATCTGCCTTGTTGATCTATCCCCGTCTCAAAAGTCACGTTAAAACTTTCATATTCAAAGATGGCATTCTTGAATCTTCCGCCCAGCCAAGAGGAGACTGCTTTCACCCCGATCGGCATTCCGATTAACTCTCTCATCGCGGAAATGTCGTGGCTGTTCAGTCCGAGCAACAAGCCATAGGCTGCATACATCTCATCAGGCAATTCGCCAATGGCCTCTCTCATGAGTCTGGCGGTCCGCTCCTTGCGATCCTGTACAGCTGAAGAAGGGATATCGTCGAAACGATAGACCGGGCTGGATTGACGCGTGAAGAACTGATTAGGGCCGATGATATCCCGCACTCGGGCATAGATAATAGGTCCCAGCGACTTAACCTCTTCGATAGCCCGAAGATAAGCGGGAGCAAACCGTCTCATATACCCTACCATGACATGTGCACTTGAAGCGTCACGCGCTTGAATAATCTCATTAACCTCACGCTGGGTACAGCACATCGGTTTCTCTACAAATACGTGTATATGCCTGTTTAATGCCGCAATCGTACATTCCGTATGATAATCCATATGATTCAGCACAAAAACAGCATCAAGATCGCACTGTTCAAGCATCTCATTGTAGTTTAGAAATAACTGCTTAACCCGGTATTTCTCACCGATCTTGGCTAACAGCTTGGGTGAAATATCACAAAATGCCACCATCTCATAAAGCTCAGACAAGGAATCCAGAATCGGCAAATGAACCATTTGCGCGACTTCCCCTAAACCGATAATGCCTACTTTTATCTTGGTCACCATGCAATCTCCTTTGTTGGTACGATGTGCCTCCCCATTAAGGGGAGGCTTTCCATACTCCTTTTACAGTTGAAATACAACCGTTGAATCTGTCGTTATGTTACTGACGATCTCTCTGTAAATCCCGTTGTAAGTCATGCCAAAGGTATAAGAACCAGGCAATAATTCCTTACTGATTCCTCCGCTTGTTGTCACGCCAATCGTCTGCCAACTTCCCGAGTAGAAGGATGCTACACCACCGTCTAGCAGATTCCCTTGACTGTCCTTCAGCTGTACCGTGACCTTGACCATCTGAAATACGACTACGGGGTCCGTTCCTGTATGTTGGACAATCTCCTTACTTTTTCCCTCATAAGTCATGCCAAAGGTATAGGAGCTAGGCAATAACTCCTTGCTGATCTCGCCTCCGGTTGTATGGCCGAGGGTCCGCCAGCTTCCTGCATAATACTTCACCGTACCACTGTCCAACGGATTCCCCAGACTGTCCTTCAACTGCACCTTGGCCTTGACGGTCTGAAATACGACTACACCGTCCGTTCCTGTATGTTGTACAATCTCCTTATACGTTCCCTCATAAGTGATGCCAAAGGTATAGCTTTTATCCTGTAAAGACTTACTTACAGTTCCCAAGGCATCCGTTACGCCAAAGTCTTTCCATCCTCCGTCGTAGTATTTGACCACTCCGCCGTATAATGGATTTCCGGTGCTGTCCTTGAGCTGAACCTTCACCGTTGTAGCGGCGAGATTAAAGCTTATGCTCTTGGCTGTCTCGCTATTGCCCGCTAAGTCGGTTGCTCGGTACAGGAGCGTATAGGCCCCCTGCTTATCAAAGGTGAGCGCAGCTGTATAAGGCGTCCATGTCGCTCCGTTATTCACGCTATAGACGGCCTGTGCAACGCCAGACACGTTATCCGAAGCGCTTAATGTGACCGTAACGGGGCTGACGTAGGTACCGCTTGGTCCGTCCGGCGCTGATGGGGCAACGACGGACGTTGTTATTGGAGACGTTCCGTCGATACGGACAGTTACCGTTTGCGTCGCTTCCTGATTGCCGGCTACGTCCTTGCTATAGAAGTCCAGCGTATGCACGCTTTCCCCTGCAATCGACACGGTATTTCCGCTTGTGTAGACCCCATGGTCCAAGCTGTAGAACGTCCCTGCGACGCCGCTTTCCCCATCGGTGGCCGTCAGATGAACGACTTGAGCCGTCGTTACCCAACCGGAAGGAGCGTCATGACTCGTAACGGGCGGGACAGTATCCACAGCTAACGGTCGGATCTCCACATCATCGACATAAAACGGGGTGCCGGCACCTTCCGTATATAAAAACATGGTCGTTTCGGTTACAACACCCGTTTCATTAATAATGAGACTCCCTTCAACTTGCTTCCATTCCGTAGCACTCAGGGGTGGACTGACGAACATAATATACTGTGTAGGCTTAGGATTACCGTCTACTTTATATTGCAAGCCGATTCTGATCGTCTCGGTCTTTGTAGAAACAGATGCTAGCTTCGCCCAAGCTGAATAGTAATAGGGTTTGCCCTTTACAAGTGAGACGGGAAATTTAACGCCTCCGTATCGATCATTCTTCGTCAACAGCAAGGACTGCTGGCCCGAATGATGTTCCGCAGAAGTCATCTCAGGCATGGCCAGATAAGGGTAGTTAGGAGCCGCTAACGTACTGCCTTCCATGCCCGGATCCACAATAAGGTTTGTGCCTTGCACCACGTTTGTCGGTGCTGTTACCGTAACCGCGGCTACGGCTTGCGTACCCGAATCATCGGAGATTGCTTTAATTTGGGTTGTGCCCGTGCCCACGCCTGTAACTATCCCATCGGCATCGACGACTGCTACAATCGGATTCCCGGATTCCCATTTGATCAGCTTATTGGTTGCATTGGCCGGTGTTACCGTCGGGACAAGCGTTTGCTTATCGCCCAGCTGCAAGCTAAGCGTGGTTGGCGTTAGCGACACTCCCGAGACCCCAACCGTTGCATCTACGGTAACGAGCACGGATGCCACTTTTCCGCCATCTACTGTTGTTGCCGTGACGGTCGCTGTACCCAAGCTTGCGCCATACACCATGCCATTCACATCCACCGTTGCGACACCCGGATTGCTCGAACGCCAAATTAATTCTTTGTTGCTGGCATTCGCTGGTGTAAATTGAGGGACCAGTGCCTTAGTCTTATCAACACCGACCGTGAGTGAAGTCACACCCAAGCTTACATTCGATGGATGTATCCAAGCCGGACTTCCCGAATCTGTCACTAACTTGACCGCTACATCATCGACGTAATAAACGCCGCCTGGATTGTTAATTTCCGTATAGAGATACATGAGAACATTAGATACGACTCCTGATTCCTGAATGGTGTAAGTACCTTCGACCTGCGTCCAATCTCCCGCCTTCAAGCCTGGGCTTGTAAACATAATGAGTTGCTTGGTGACCCCGTCCAAGTTATATTGGATTCCCACCCTCAAAAATTCGCTCGATGACGAACCATTTGCCAGCTTCGCCCATGCGGAGTACGTATAGGCCTTTCCTTTTTCCACATTCAATGGAAATTTAATACTGCCGTAACGTGTCGTTTTCGTGATCTTGACGGACTGATGGCCGCTATGAGATTGTGTCGTATCCTTTACAGCAGTCGCATTCTCCAGTCCATATTGTGAAGTTTTACTTCCCTCAAATCCCGGATCTTCAATGAGATTATCCCCTTTGACAGCAACTGTCGGCGTTATTTCCAATTGAACGGAATCCAGACTGAAGGCTCCGGAAGCCGTCGTTGGCACCACTTGAACCTGCTTAATGGTTCCCGTCCAGGCAGCTAGACTCGAGGTATCAAATACATATTCCCGATAGACGGCATCGTTCGGGTGGATATAAGACGAGAGCATTTTCGCCTCATTCCAATTGCTATCCGTGGTCGTCGTAAAATAAACCTTCGCCTCGTCGCCGCTTGTCATGTTGTTCATTCGGACGCGAATCCGCCTAATATCAGAAGCTGCAACTTGCAAATCATCCGGTGAAAGAATCGCTGGCTGGACACTTCCCGAAATCCCGTTTGAAGTTCCGCTGAAGACGCCATTCGCAACGACGGGATTCGCGATCTGACTGTTGGCCGTCCAACCGCTGCTCGTCGTAAAATCCCATGTAATCGCCGTTGGATACACATTAACTTTTTGTGTAGCCGCATCCCATTTGGCAATCGCGCCAAAGGCCTGATGAAGATAACTGAGCGGCGCCATTACTGTTCCGTTCGCAAGCTTGACGGGAGCATGTTCTAACGTAATCGCTTGGCTTCCCTTATAGGCAACGCTATCGCCAACCTTCAGTCGATAAACCACGTTATCCTTCACGGCTACCAAGGTATCGTTCAATGGATCCCATTCCGGCTTCGCCCCGATTTGCAGGTACATATCTTTCATAGGAAGCATCACGATGCCGTCCTGCAGAAGGGCCGGTTGGCTGAACGGTTTGTAAGTGCCGTCGACGTAAGTCCGAATACCGGGCTGCGGCGAGTAGATCGTTCGAATGTAATCGATACTGATTGGCCCGACGGAGGAAGTCGGATCGATGCGTAATTGCCGGATGGTTCCCGTCCAGTTCTTGTTTTGCCACGCCTCAACAACGTAGTCTGTATACCCGTTATCCAGCGGGTTCACATAAAAGCCGACGGCCTTGGCTTCATTCCAAGTCCCATCCGCCTCTGTCGTAAAGAAGAATCGGCCGTCGATATCGTTCGTACCGTTCTTCATGCGAATGACGAGATAGGGAGTATCCTCCGCCTTAATCCCGAGGTGATCTGCGGATCGAATACCGGGATCGGTATTGTTCGATACGCCGGAAAAAGTGCCGTCTTGCACAGTCACGCCCACAATCTGCTTCTCGACTGTCCAGCCCTCCGCATCGCCCGGAGTATTGAACTCCCACATGTTCCCGTAGACATTGGTCATCACGGGCTGGGGTCGGTTCAAATTAGGAACCACTCTCCCCGCGGGATACAGGGTATTGATCCGATCCTTCTGGGCTTGCGTCGGCACGCTATCGGTATGCGGCGCGCTGCCGGCAAATACATTGCGAATGGCGTCCACGTAGCCAAAGCCGGCCAGACCGGCAGGCATAATGAAATGTCCTTCTCCGAACTCATTCCAGTTATCCAGCATAACCAGCTTTTTGCCTAGACTGCCTGCAGGAAGCGATGGCATAAAGCTATCCTTCGTCCACTGCGCCAAGGACTGGAATTCCGACGGCGTCGCATAATAACCGAAGTTCAAGCCCCAAGCCGTATCATCTCTGCCCATGCTCAAACCAGGGATAATATCGATGGCGCCGGCATCCCTCTCTAGCGTCATCTTCAGCTTCTGAAACTCCGGATGGCCGCCGAAGGAGCCCCAGGAATACGCATACACGCCATCAAAGCCAGCATCTTTGCGTTTCTTCAACTGCTGGGGGTCCGTCCCGTTATACACGTTCAGCAGGATAATGCCCTTAAGCCCCGCTTTTTCCACTTCGCTTCGTAAGTTATCCAGCTCCAGCTTCACGTTATTGCTGCCTTTAAAAGCATTTACTAACTCATCATAATTGTAGATCGTGAAAACAGGTTTACCATCGATCTTCAAATAACGCGGATCTTTAAAATAATATTCAATCCAGTACGGAATCAGATTCGTTCGGAAATCTTCCGCATCCTGGACCTTGGAATTGAGGTTTTCAAACATAATCGCGAAATCGATTTGATTGCTATATTGGCTATTAAAATAGCCGTTATCCAAAGCATGCGATAAATACGAATCTTTAATCGGCATCCGATCGGTGTCTCCGCCAAGTGGCCTGAACCAGCAGGACATCTGGAAATTGATGCCGTGATCTATGAGCCATTTCGTCTCCCAATCCGCCGTTTCCGGGCTGCCTTCGTCGTAGAACCCTAGAAGAGGCGTCCGATCCGGGTAAGGCTGAATCATATCCCACCCCAGATGATGGCCTTCTCGCCACATCGGGCAGCTTTGGACGCCTACAGCCGGAGCGTCCGTGCTCTTACTGACCGCAACAGGAGCCGGCACATAGTCGGCAGGAAGCGGTACCGTTTTATACATGAGAATGTCATCCAGCCACATTTCGCCCCGATACGAAGAGGAGGTCGTGAACTTGAGGGTGTCGACGGAAACTGCGCCCGGAGCCAGTGCTACACCTTGAGCGCTGCGCTTATCGTTGATATAGATATCCGCTGTCGCTGTCGCCCAATTCACTTTGATCTGAATGTGCGTCCACAGATTCGCTAAATACTTGTAATCCAGCGAGACTGGTTGCCCGCTGCTGTTGACATAGGCCAAATCATCGCCCACCGTCGTTAGTTTGATGACGCTCGTCGTTCCGCTTTTTAGCTCAGCATCCAATCCATCCGCCTTCTGCTTGTATAGAACTTTGAAGTCGTAGGTAAAATTATCCGCCATTGGCGATATCGCTTTCGACAGACTCATACTGCCGGTGCTACTAGCCGCGTTCAGCTTCATGCTGTTAATATCCGGCTGCGGCGAACTAAGCATGCTCTCGACGGTAATGGCGCCCCCTGACGTAACTGCAGACCAATCCTGCGGGATGGCGCCGCCCTTCACGACGGAAATAAGTCTTTCATTCACGGCGTACCCTTTATAAATTTTCAAAGGACCAAAGAAGAAGTCCCCCATGGAGGCAGCGCCTGTTTGCACTTGAAACTGGTTCAGTGTCGTTACCGCATTTTTGAACGTTGCACCGTTCGCCTTCATGATGCCATTAATGTACACATCTGTTGTGTGCGTGTTCAGGTTGATAACAACCTTGATCCCATATTCGATGTTTGCCGTATAGGCTTGTAGGGGAACTACGGTGTTTGCGGTCTCCAGACTGAGCATATTGTTTTGTGTAAGTAAGCTGACGCCTACGACTTCATCGCTGAGCAACTGCCACTTCAAGCCGTCAATGACTGACATAGGCTTAATGCGAAATTCCATGGTCAGCGTGCCTGCGCTTTGCGAAACAAATTTCTTCTTCATCGAAACGGGCAGTACCGTGCTCGTATCGCTGATTTTGAAATTCGTGTTATACAGGGAGACCAGAGCCCCTCCTGCAGCGCGAACATCCCACCCGGACGGCTGGCTATTCCCTGGCGTCAAGGCTGACAAAAACGAAAAATTCTCGTCAATCAAATAACCCACTTCAGGATTGGCGGCTTCCGCTCTAACATCGACCGGCTGACCAACAAATAGGATAGCGAAAACAATGAAGGATGTAAGGAACATGCCGTACAGCTTTTTACTCATCATCAAACTCCCTTTCCTTCTGAATTTGCATGATTAGAAACAATGACTCTACTTCTTATTCGTAGAGTCATTGTATTGTCATAAGCTTAACCTTTATTTATTCTCTGCCTTCCAAGCATCATATTGCTTCTGAATCTCAGCCATTACTTTATCGATGCCAGCGTCTACCAGTTTCTTCTTCGTTTCCTCCACATACTTCGGATAATCCGGCATGGATCCCGTCGTAAAGATCGGATTCGCCTCTTTATTGACGGCATTGATTTGCGCAATCTCCGCTTTGACCGACTCATTATTAAAAACAAAACCAAGCAGACCAGAAGCCTTGCCGTTCTCGTTTGTCTTTTTCATGGCTTCCAAAGCTTTCGTTGTATTCCAGTTGGAATCCCACTGATCCCAAAGCGGCCCAAGCCAGTTATGCCAAATGGCCCAAGTTTGTTCAGCTCCACTTTTTGCTACAATAGTTGGTTTATCATCTTTCACTGTACCCGATTTAACCGTGTAGTTTTTTCCTTCCACGCCAAAGGCAAGTGTATTCAATAAGAACTTATCGCTCCAAATATAATCGAGCAGCATCATCGCTCTTTCCGGATTCTTCGACGTTGCACTAATCGCTGTCGCAGCTGCCGTCATGGAGGCCGTGGATATCGTCGGTTGTGAGCTAAATGTTTCAACAGTCGGGAATCCATAAGTGCTCGTCGATTTCGACCCATCCTCGGTATAACCGCCTGAGTCGCGCAGCACGGCATATTTTCCGGATTTCGCTTCTGCCAGATAATCCGTTTTGATCGCCGCGTCTTTGGCAATATAGCCTTTCTTATAGAAGTCGTTCATCATTCGATAATTCTCATAATTCTGAGGAATATCAAGCGTCTTGACGAATTTGCCTTCCTTCTCGCTAAAAGATATCCCGCCTACAACTGTTGTATAGTCGGGTAATCCTACACCAGAGGTCGCTCCATTGGCTGTTGCAATGACTGGAATGATGTTCGGCTCATTCTCTTTAATCGTTTTCAGGAATGGCTCTAAGTCACTAAGACTCTTGACGCTCTTATAATCAAAATTATACTTTTCAACTAGATCTTTTTTGAAAACATAGGCAGATGCCGGACTATAAGGGGTCTGGGCAGGAATCGCCATAATTTTCCCTTTATAAGTAACCGCTTTCCACGCGCGCGGATCTACCTTCTTTAATATGTTTTGACCATACTTCTGCAATAAGTCATCCAGCGGCAGAAATGCCCCTTTTTGCACATTGGTATTTAAATTATTGGATGAGTTCGAAGTAAAAACAAGATCATAAGGCTCGCCTGCAGCTGATTTCAGCTTGATCTTATCTTCCCAGCCTGCGTTATCAATCAAGTTAAAGTGCAGTTTGGCATTCAGTTTTTCCTTGATTAATTTGTTCGCTTCCGCTTCAACCGCTTCCTGGTCCTTCAAGTTGTCAATAGGTTTGGGCATGAACCAGCTAATATCCACAAAATCTTTCGTGAGATTCGCACTTGCCTCCGTGCTTGCAACCGGGCCGGCGCCTGCTTTCGGTTTCTCGGTTGTACTGCAGCCACTCACCACAATCGTTGTTGCCAGCAAGACGGATGTTCCTGATGCCCACCATGTCGAAGACTTTGCCTTTTTATCTTTCAAATGGATTGCCTCCCTTATATTGTCTTTATATAATTTACAGATGCCGTATGATTTTCCTGCACCTGAAACTATTAACCTTTGACAGAACCTACCGTTAATCCCTGCACAAAGTACTTCTGGAACAGAGGGAAAACAAGCAACATCGGTCCTGCAGCCAAAATACACATCGCCATGCGAGCACTTAAGGAAGGTACTTGCATGCCCGGTTTCACAAGTCCATATTGAATGGCCTCGCTTGAATTCAAATACTCCATATTTTTGAGAACCCGAATCAGTAAGTATTGCAGCTTCATGAGATGATCTTGATCCATATAAAGTAAGGTCAGCCACCAGTCATTCCAGTACTGAAGCGCAAAGAACAGACCCAGGGTCGCGAGTGCCGGTTTCGATATTTGCAGCACAATTTGCGTAAAGATTCGAAGTTCCCCTGCGCCATCCATTTTCGCGGACTCGATGATCGCATCCGGTATGGTCTGCAAGAATCCTTTCATCAAGAGCACGAACCAGCCGCTAATCAGATAGGGCAAGATGAGTGCCAGGATATTGTCGCGGAGTCCCAACCACTTCACCATGAGGATATAGGAAGGAACCATCCCCCCATGAAAGAGCATCGTGAAGAAGATGAAAAAAGCCAGGAACGAGCGATAGGAATAATCTTTACGCGAAATCGCATAGGCGTAGGTCGTGGTTACCCACATCCCAATGAGAGACCCTACAACCGTCGTACCGATCGTAACCAAGTAGGAATTGAATAGAACTTTAGGTTCGTGCAGGATCACCTTGTAGGCATCTAACGTGAAGTTCTTCGGAATCATCGAATAGCCGAATTTGATAATGTCATTTTCCGTTTGAAAAGAGGTGCCGATGATAACGAGAAAAGGAAACACACATACCGCACACAACAAGATAAACAGGATATGAATCACGAATTTCCCCGTCGTGAATGCAGGCTTTAGCCGAATTGCTCTTTGACGATTCATAGTCGATGCTCCTTAGAAAAGTGAATTTTCCGGGTTGATTCTTCTCACGATAGTATTGGTGCACAACACTAGGCAAAACCCGACGATCGATTGGAAAAAGCCTGCTGCTGATGCCATCCCAATATCGCCCATATCTATGAGAGAACGATAAACGAACGTATCGATGACATCTGTTGTCTCATAAATCAAGGATGAATTCAGCGTCACATTGTAAAAAAGTCCGAAATCACTATAGCAAATACTTCCAATTTGCAGGATAACCAACATGATAATCATCGGCTTGATCATAGGAATTGAGATCGAAAAAGCCTGTCTAACCTTACTTGCTCCATCGATTTTCGCAGCATCATAGTACTCGGCATCAATGCCCATCAGAGCGGCGTAATAGATCACAGATCCATACCCCAATCCCTTCCAGACAGCAGCCGCCACGAGAATATACGGCCAATATTGCGGCTCGCTGTACCAGAGGATCGGCGCTTTGCCCGCGGCAACCAAGATACTGTTGATGACGCCATGCTCCATATCAAACAGCGCCCTGAAGGCAAAGCCAGCGACCACCCAGGAAATAAAATAAGGAATGAACAGAATCGTTTGATAGACCTTCACAAATTTGCGGCTCAGCTCAAACAGCAATAAGGCAATGACGATGGAGAGAAACGTCCCTAACATAATGAACACCATGTTATACAGGATCGTATTGCGCAGAACGCGATACAGCACATTGCCATGAAATAAGAAACCGAAATTGTCTAACCCCACCCAAGGGCTATTCCATATTCCCAGAGTGTATTGGTAATTCTTAAACGGAAGCAGCAGTCCATAAAGCGGAACATAATTAAACAGTAAAATAAGCAGGAAGCCTGGCAGCGCCAGCAGGGTCACCCCGAAATTTTTCTTGAAAGTTCTTACCATCCATCCAACACATCCTAGCTTTGAAATTTTGCCTGCCATCTTGGTCGATACCCCAACTTTAGGGAATGCCCCAGGGAATGTACATTATAAACTAGGTATTTTCCTTCAAAATGTGTAAGTAATCTGCTTTTCCATAGGGTTGGAAAACTCCAAATCAAGTGAGTTCATCTAAGCTTGGTAAGCGTGGAAGGAAAAGCGTCTTATCTCCTCCAACTCATGCAGTTGATATTGTATACTACACATAAGAAAGTTAAGAAGAGGAGCGTAGACATGCGAAAAATGCCAGCGACATATCGGTATATGATCGATGAATTTCTCACGCCATCCTTTCATTTCAGCATCTCCGAGTATGAGGTAAGCCGGTTTCACGATTTGCATGGCCATGAATTTTTTGAGATGGAGATTGTTCTATCTGGAAAAGGAACGCAAATTCTGAATGGAGAGTCATCCCAGCTCGTCCAAGGCTCGGTTTACCTGCTAACCCCTGTTGACTTTCATACCATCATTCCTGTCCCAGGCTTCCCTCTTCGTTTAATCAATTTGAAATTTACGGAAGAGTGGCTCGATGAGGAGCTGCGACTCTTCCTCTTTAGGCAGCCTAATCGCTTGATCGTTCGCTGTGAAGGTGAGCATTGGGTTAACATCGAAAAGGAATGTCGCAGATTATTAGCAGAAAGCACAGCATCCAGAATCGGCAAAAGACAAGCCATCCGCGCCACGTTGGACAGATTGCTTGTCGATCTGCTGCGTATGATTCGACGGATGCTGGACCTACATTAGACACGCCTTCCAGCGATGTGCCAGAACGGATCAAGCTGCGCAAAGCCCTGAACTATATCGATTTCCATTTTCGTGAACCGATTACTTTGAAACAAGCAGCAGCACACACGTCTTGGAGCCCGAACTATTTCAGCGAAAAATTCAGTACCATCATCGGCCAATCGTTTCAGCAATATGTGCAGGAGCATAGACTTCAATATGCCCATAGGCTGCTGCTCAATTCCAGCTTACCTGTTACGGAAATAGCGATGGCTTCCGGCTTTAATTCCTTGCCTTATTTTATTCGTTGTTTTAAAAGTAAGTATGGGGTGTCTCCGAGTGCTGGGCGGCGGGTTTTGTGAATTCTAGATGATCCCTCAGCAGCGGGACAAAAGCTTGGAAATAAAGCCAGTGCCCATAATCATTCGGATGATTGATGTTGTTCAGAAGCAGACTTTCCGGCAATTTGCCGGCTTCAAGTTCCTGCTCCCAAACCGCTGTGACGTCAGCTACACCGGCGCCGTATTCCCGGCCCAGCCGGCGGATGATTTCCGCATACGTGCCAGTCAATCCGCTGGCATACCACCATTTCGGATTCGGCAGGCAAGGCGTCACGAGCACAAGATCGCAGTTGTCCAACTTCTTGACGGCCTCGATCATTTGACATAGATTGCTTTCAAAATCCTCCGGCGAAACGCCCAACTCTTCACCATATTTGTTCTGATCGTTCATACCGAATCCTATGATCACGAGATCAGGGCACAAAGGAATGACATCGCGCTGTATGCGATTCTTTCCATCTTTGCTCGTTTCACCTCCGACTGATTTGTTCAACAGACAGATTCGGCTGCGCGGATAGTAGTCATTGAGAAATTGATGAACCCGGTTAAAGTACATAAACTTTTCTTCGCTCGCTTCCCCACCTGCACTAATGCTGTCACCAAAAACAACGATCGAACTCTCCTCGCCGGTTCGCAATTTGGAAAGCAAGCGCTCCACCCTGGCTCGATTTCCGCTATCGTGGGCAACGAAGAACTCCGTAAACGGATCGCTATCATACACATAATCCCCATACACGGTAAATTCACGATTGCTGCAGTTTTTGAACGTTGCATGATCAAACACCGTTTGGCCGTATAATTCGTGACGGGACCAATCCGGGATCCGGCTTTGCTTCGTCCGGCGAATGACACCGCGATCGTAATCGACGACATAGTCTATTCCCTCTGCGTAAATGATATTGTCCGGATGATCCTCATCCGCATGACTCCGCAATACCATACCCAGCTTGGCTAAAGGACGGTATCGGATAGACATGTTCTCTTCTTTTGCAAAAATGAATGCTTCCGCAGTCTGTCGGCGGCTCTCTACATTCATGGGCGCGCAACTCCTTCAATTGTAAAATCATTTCACCCGAGGTCAGCCTGATTTCAAATCTTTCTCACTGCACAACTCCACTTTAGGCGATGATTTTGGGAAAGTATATTTCACATTAGGCATTTTCCTTCAAAATTAGTCATAACCGAAAATCATGCAATTGTTCTGAACATACGGCAAGTTTTTTCTGAAGCATCCTTTTACAATGGGTTCATTCCCACCTATTTAAGGAGGATTACCTATGACAACTGCAACATGTTTAGATGGAGAATGGAAGCTTATTTATTTTCCTCAAGGAAAATGGCCTATCCACCATCCAAATGAGCTAAATAGCTTAAATTTGCCTTGTATAAGCGCTCAGGTACCTGGGAATGTCGAGCTCGACTTGGTAAGGAGCGGCCTGATTTCTGAGCCCTTCCTGGGAACAAATATCAATGAACTCCGTCCATACGAGCTTTATGAGTGGTGGTACAGCTTAGAGTTTTCCGCTCCGCCGACGATGGCGGGCAAGCGAACCGAACTGGTGTTCCAAGGTGTAGATTGCTGCGCAACCTATTGGTTGAACGGCGAAGAGCTTGGCTCCAGCGACAATATGTTGATCGAGATAAGACTCGAGACCACGCATTCACTGCTTTGCGATGGGGTGAACAAGCTTTTTGTACGGTTGCGTTCGCCTATTATTGAAGCTATGCAGCGTAGTACTGACGCCATTTGTTATGGACCGCTTACCAATGGCGAGCAGTTATTTGTGAGGAAAGCGCCTCATAACTTCGGATGGGATATTATGCCCCGCGTGGTCTCTGCAGGCATATGGCGATCCGTATCTTTGGTCGCACGTGAGGATCATGCTTGGAGTGAGCTTTATTTCTATACCTTATCCGTGGATAAAAATCTTTCTGCTGCACAAATCGGATTATTTTACCGAGTGGCAACAGATCCTGCGTATTTTTATCATGGATTGGAGATTCGAGTAACAGGTAAATCAGGTACCTCCGAGTTTCAGATGAGTAGGCCCGTCTTATTCAACACAGGCTCCTTAACCATATCCCTAACGAATCCTCAGCTCTGGTGGCCACATGGGTATGGGGAAGCCCATCTCTATGAGGTTACAACGGAATTGATCTATCAGGGACGTACACTTGCTTCACATACGGAGCGCATCGGGGTTCGTCAAGTCGACTTCATTCGCACAGAAACAACGACTGTTGAGGCTGGCGGCGAATTTCTATTTAAAGTCAACCACATCTCGATCATGTGCAAAGGCTCAAATTGGGTTCCGATGGATGCGTTTCATAGCCGAGACGCCAGTCGCTATAAGAACGCACTTCAGCTATTCTCTGATACAGGCTGCAATATCGTCCGCTGCTGGGGAGGAAACGTCTATGAAGACCATGCATTTTTTGACTTCTGCGACAGTCATGGGTTAATGGTCTGGCAGGACTTTGCAATGGCTTGTGCGGTCTATCCCCAAACGCCCGAATTTAGTGAGTCCATTCGGCTTGAAGCACGCTCCGTTGTCAAAAAGCTGCGGAATCATGCCTCGCTTGTCCTATGGTGCGGGGATAATGAATGTGACGAAGCTTATCAGTGGTATGGGTTGCCTGATCCCGGTGTGAATCAGATTACCCGTAACCTGCTTCCGCAAATGATCCAGCAATATGATCCTCACCGGGCTTATCTGCCAAGCTCTCCTTATTTATCTCCTGAGGTCATCCGATCAGGGAACATGAACTTAGCTCCTGAGCGGCATCTTTGGGGGCCGCGCGATTATTATAAAAGCACCTTTTATAAGACGAGTACGGACCATTTTATCAGTGAAATTGGTTACCATGGCTGTCCGAATCTATCGTCGATCCAGAAGTTCATCGAACCCGATCATCTATGGCCGTTTAACAGTAAGGATGAGCAATGGATGGCCCACGCAACGGAAGTTAGCGGCTCACAAGGACATAACGCGACGCGTATCCAATTAATGGCGAATCAAATTAAGGAGTTATTTGGGGCCATTCCTGAATCTTTGGAAGACTTTATACTCGCTTCGCAAATTTCCCAAGCCGAGGCCAAAAAGTTTTTTATCGAGACGGCGCGGCTCAAAAAATGGCGTAAAACAGGGATCATTTGGTGGAATATGATTGACGGTTGGCCACAATTCTCAGATGCGGTCGTTGATTACTACTATGGCAAGAAGCTGGCTTTTCATTACATCAAAAGAAGCCAGGCCCCCGTCTGCATAATGATCGATGAGCCTGAGAATTGGCATGTCCGAGTAGCCGCAGGCAATGACTCCAGAGAATCAGTTGCCGGCACCTATCGTATTTGGGATGCAGATTCCAATGAAACGCTTATAGAAGGGAGCTTTGAGGTGGAGGCTAATGGAACTTCCGAGCTAGGGAAAATCCCGATTTCACATGCCAAGCAGCAATTGTTTCTAATCGAATGGAACTTCAATGGACGAACCTATGGCAATCACTACCTGCTTGGTTTCCCAGCTTTCTCATTGAAAACTTATAAAAGCTGGCTGCCGCAAATCGCTGCTATCTCCAATGAATTCCAGGCCGATGAAATCGGTCGATAGGGGGACGATCCTATTGAATCAAATTAATCATATTTCTCCGCAAGGCATATTCCTTCGGTGTGACCTTATATTTCTTTTTGAACATGCTGAAAAAATAGGTTTCATTCAAGATCCCGACTTTCTCCGCAATTTCATACACATTAAGGTCATCTTGGATAAGAAGGTCTGCCGCTTTGGTTAACCTAAACTCGTTGATATAATCAGGAATCGAGATATGGGTTGCTTCCTTATAGGTTTTGCTTAAATTTCTTGTGGATATTTTCATAATCGAAGCAATAGAAGTCAAGCTCAAGGAAGGGTCTTGATAATGGTTTTGAATATATTCCGTGACCGCATCTACCAAAAAGTAGTTTAGTTTAGTGGTATTTCCCTGGAAATCTTTTTTGAACGAGTCTTGCAGGGCATCTACAATGATCCGATGAATCTCGACCATCGTCTCCTTCTCCAAGATATTGCGACTGATCGAAGAGATATGCAAAGATGGCGCAACAGTCACTTTCATTTCTTCCAATGTCTCTATAACCTTATCCACGAGTCTTATCATGGAGACTAACGCATTGTGATAGTTTAGCGTGCCCACCTCTTCAAAAATGTTCCCCAAAACCTTCTCTTTCGCTTCGGTGTTGCTTGATTTCATTGCATCCACAAGCAACTCCTCATAATTTCTGGAATAGCTCGTTTTTTTATTTTCCACATTTATTTTAATCGTTTCGTATGTGATAACGGAGGAATGCCCTAATAATAAACGATACATCGCCTGATCTAGAGCCTGATTATACATACTATTCAATTCCTGTATGTGACTCGTCTTTTCACTAATCGATGCCGTAAAGGTAATTTTAAAAAAACGGGAGACATTCTCTTGAGCTTCTTCTAGAAGAGCGTGCATATGTGATTGAAAGTGAGCATCTTCTTCCGGAATACTTACAATGAATACGACATGATCGTCCTTCATATCCAAACCTTCGTTTGGATACTTTCTTGCCATAATTTCTGATGCAATATTGATCATAGCAAAGCGAATCGTATCTTTATCCTTGGCATGGAACGCATGCTGAAATTCCTTATAGTTATCAATTTTCAATAAACAAATGGCAAAGGAACCCTCCATGACTAAAGAAATCCTCATTTCTTTAAAAATGCTTTCCATCTCTGCCCTGCCGATGGATAAACTCTCCGTAAGCAGCCTGCTTAACCAATAGTGCTTCATAACATCTTTGTACTGCACCTTTTCCTTATCAAAATGATCGAGCATTTCCATGGATTGTCTGTAAACGGTGTTCAAATAAGAAATTTCATCAACGACCTCGTCTTTGTCCGATCTCCGAATCCGATCTAACATGATCGAATTCACCAACGTCCCAACGGGTCGATATATCTTTCGAGAAATGCTTATGGATATCACCAACGCCATGACCAAGAAAATGAGTGTAATTATGATAATACTCGTTCTTAAGCTGTTGATATACTTATAGATTTCAAGAACAGGCTGCGTTTTTAGCAGCGTCATCCCCGTGTTGTCGACATTTGTGTAAGTGACTAAATATTGCGTTCCACCACGCTTGCTTTGAAAAAAACCATCTCGTTCGGCCTCTGGATGTGCTGTTTTATAGGCCAAAAAATCCGTTTTCAGCCAACTCTTGATTGCAGAATCATGGGTTCCATCATCCAAGTATTCGCCAACCTGGTCCAGAATGAATACTTTATCTCCCTTTTGTTTATCTATCATATTGATTTGATTAATGTTCTCTAGCAACCACTCCGGTTTAACGTTAATGACTACAACGCCATCCGGTTTAGCCCCACTAGCCGGAGTATCGTATATAAAATAGGAAAAAACATACTCAGGCTCGGTTACTCCGTTTACCAGTTTTTTGATATCACGGAAAATCGGTTTAAGCTTAGGAAGCGCTTGATCCGAATTAATAAAGTCGTAGAGCATCTGATCTTTAAAAAATAAAGGAAAACCCGAACTATAGGATTGATCCAGATTCCGATTATAAATGCCGACGGAGTGAATATAAGGAATAGCCGAAGTGACAGAGCTAACGACTTTAGTCAAATGCTTTGACACCTCAATCATATCTTCATTCTTTGCATACATGATAGCGGTTACATCGCTGTTTAAGTAAAGAAATTTAGATAAATTGGTAATCGTTTGATCCATAAACGACATATTATACTTAACTTGATAAAGTATTTTTTGATTGGCTGCATATTCATTTTTGACCAAAAGATTTTGCGAATTTATATATACAACTGTAGATAGAACAAATACAAGAATCAAAATAGCCGTGCTAATCCAAAGAACCATTTTTATAAAATAGGCTTTAACTCCAAAAAAAGATTTTATGTTCATGCCTCCATATTCTCCTTTATTCGAAGTGAAAGAGACTGGCATGCATCAGTCCCACCGTGCTACCGGAATTATGTAGGGTGTCATCTCACTGTAATTGGTTTATGTTCGCATGTATACTTTAATATAAGTCTTTTCCTATAAATTTGGTACTTTAAAGTTTGGCCAAAATCTTTGCTAATCATCAGTCGTGGTCTGAAGCGGTTTCCCCAACAGCACATTAGCTCCCATGTTCAACGATACCTCGACATATGATCTTTATTGTTCAATGAGATCAGCAAGCGGGGCGCCTACAGCGCTGGAAAATTTGAATCCATGGCCAGAAAAGCCTCTAGAGAAATCAAATAGCCCTACGATTTCTCGTAAGGCAAGTATCAATTAACTGTTATTCTCTATCCCAATCTAATAAACTAACCGCCCATCCCTAAACCGCACAACAATCAGCCAGCTGAGCATCCATCTTTTCATAGAATGCGATTCATACGAAATGTTTTGAAAATTGCAAATCCTGTCCCCTCCAACTTACCGCTTCGCCTTATAAAACTCATGGTACAGCTTCATCAGCGCTCGCTTCTCAATCCGCGACACATAGCTTCGACTGATGCCCAGCTCCTTGGCAATCTCGCGCTGCGTCCGCTCCTCCCCGCCATGCTCCAGGCCGAAGCGTCCAACCACCACTTCACGTTCCCGCTCGTCGAGAATATCGAGGTTGCGGTAGATTTTGGACTTCTCAATCTTGAGCTGCACTTTATCTAAGACCTCATCGGCCTCCGAGCCAAGGATATCGATCAGCGTGATCTCATTTCCCTCCTTGTCCGTACCGATGGGGTCGTGAAGCGAGACGTCTTTTCGGGTCTTTTTGAGGGAACGCAAGTGCATGAGAATCTCCATCCTAATGTCTTGATATGTGCATTAGAAGGTATATATCTCCACCTCATCGTCATACACCCTGATTTCCTTAACTATGTGCCGTATGAGTTCTTGTTTGTCATCAACCGTCAATTCCCCTTGGTTCTTCTGCAGGTAATACTCGACCGCCTCCTTAACCACATTTCGACTAACATCAAATTTTTTCTTCTCCCCAAGTTGACCTTCAAGCACGGACTTACGCTGAAGCAGTTTTTCTTCTTCCTCTTTCATATCACGAAGCATGTCGCGTATTTCATCTTCACCAATATCCTTTCCCCCGCCAGCGAATAAGGCGAGCAATTTCTTTCTACCGGATCGATTCTTCTCCATGTCTCGCTCAATCCGGTCCAACTCAGCGCTTTCAAACGACTGATCATTTTCAGGCTGCTTCGCTGCAGCAATCTCGTCCGGCTGGTTCAGCCAAGCCGATACTTGATCCCAAACAAAAACATCGATATCTTCGCACTTCACACGGTTTCCACAGCCTCGTTGAGCGTATCCTGCTGTATTTTTGATGTCAGT
The DNA here is from genome assembly GCF_038070315.1 of Paenibacillus filicis. Classification (NCBI taxonomy): domain Bacteria; kingdom Bacillati; phylum Bacillota; class Bacilli; order Caryophanales; family Paenibacillaceae; genus Paenibacillus; species Paenibacillus filicis. The sequence goes on from NZ_JBBPCC010000005.1 coordinate 279,510, forward strand.
ATATTCAAATACATACTTTCCCCAGTTCTTCGATTTTCGACCGGTCATCGTGTTTCCACATTTTCCGCAGCGGATAATGCCGGAGAGCAGGTATTTGTTTTTCGCTTCACGCGCAAAGCGACGCTTGGATTCTCCCAAAAGAAGTTGGGCGTGCTCAAACTGTTCTTCTGATATGATGCTTGGCACGGGTATGTATATCCAATCTTCCTCAGGCCTAAGTTTCATCGGCACTTTGTCTTCTTTGTTCTTTTTGTACTTGTTACCTAGCATCCCCTCAGTGTTCCATTTATGCTGATAGAATTTACCCGTATATACTGGATTCATAAGCATCTGTCTGACTACCTGTTTGTGCCAGACAGCAGCTCCTTTTTTTGTGGGTATGCCTTGCTCAGTGAGGTAAAGAGCAATTCCGTTTATCCCTCGTATCGATTGACTAGGAGAAGTGAAGGAATCGAATATGAACTTAACGATTCTTTCTTCGTCTTCTAATACATACATGGATCTGGTTGACTTTTCATATCCATAACCGTACACGTGGTAATCGCGTAGAATCTTTCCCTCTCGAGCTCTACCAATCCGTCCGCGACTCATTCGCTCATTAATTTTCGCTTTCTCGAATTCACTGATAGCACCACGCATCTGATAAAATAGACGGCCCTCAGGAGTCTTAGCATACTCGCCATTCACAAATAATAGTTCAGCTTTCTTCTCTATCTCATCCGTAACTAACAGTTGGTTCATAAGGCTACGGCTCCAGCGGTCAGGATCGAGCGTTATCACTTGAGTTATGATCCCGTTTCTAACGTCATCCCGTAGCTGATCGAGTCCAGGGCGGTCCAAAAACTCGCCTGAGTAACCATCATCGATGTACTCTTTTATTGATTCGGTCCCTGCCTTTTTTCGGCAGTCCCGTATCTGTTCTGTGAGACTGGTCCCCTTCTTGGCTTGTTCTTCTGTCGATACCCGGGCATAGATTCCGATCAAGGTACTCCCTCCTGTACTTTTGATACAAATAATCATAACAGGCGGATCTGTATTTGTCAGTAGAGTCGGATAGGATCATCCTTACATGCATCTGTGCATCACCTCAAGGAAGTGTATGCATTAACAGTTTGTACACATGCTGTGGATGAATGTTATTATTTAGGAAGTAAACTATGTAGGGCGTGTGAATAATGAGTTTTGATCTGGATATGGCCGAGTACATATTGAATTATCTCCTTGACAAATACCCGGACCGTTATCATGGATGGACTGTCGCCCAGGTCATGGCGCAACCTCGGCATAGGAGAGTATGGGCATGGTGGGAGGCACATGTACATTTTGGGTGTGAGGGGTGGTATAAGTCCGTGGAAGATGCTCCTCCAGGGATTAGGTCGATCCGCGTATTTACAGATGGCGCATTCAAGGAATATCGCTGGGTAGACGGAGAGTATAGGTTTCTGCAGCAGTTCACGAAAGACGAGGTAAAAGATATATATGGAAATGATTAGCCTCCCCGGGTTACGAGGAGGCTTTATTCTACTATAGAAGCTTTCGCTCCACGAGGACGTCCCGAACGGCGAGCAGCTGGTTCACGGCCCATTGAGCGTTACCATCCCCCTCGCCAGCTTTGATGAGGTCAAACATATATTGATACTGGTTAGCGAGGTCGCCCACTTTGTTGAGTTTAGCGGCCCATGTCTGCTGCTGGGCGGAACGTGTTTCGATGATTGCCACGTCCTCGCGTACCTTCTGCATGCTGAATCCCGGGCAATCCGTCTTGCCTATCTCGTTGTGCCCCTTGATAGCCTGATACTTCGGAAGTGACGACTTAAGAGTCAAGATAATTGCATACAATGCATTTCGGTCCTGGTCTGTGAGCGCGTCTGTACCAGCATACTCCCCATGAACGCACACATGGACTGTATACCCGTTATTTCCGCCTACGCCGTATGTGCGGTCTTCTGCGTTGTTACAATAGTAGGCTGTTCCGTTTCGGATCCATACATGGTAAGGGAAACCGGCATCGCCCTTAGACTCATTGTTCGTCTGCCGGATGTGATTGTTAGCTATGATCGTGGCAAGCTGCTTGTCAGTCTTGTCCGCGACGCTAGCCTTCTTGATCCCGTCATGATGGACCGCGATGGTCGTCAAGGCGTTAACGTCCCGGATACCGGCCAGTTGCGCCCAAGTATAGTTCGGGTTGACCGGAAGTTCGCGGCGCCAGTCTACGAGCTGCTGAACGCCGAGGCTACTTATTATCTCCTGGCTGATACTGAGATTCAACTGGATCGACCTCCTTCTTTTTCTTCGCCATGTTTAGGATCATGGGAAGGACCATGATTAGAAGCAGCACCAGATCGGACATTTTATCTATCAATTCATCTGATACCTCGATCCCGAAAAGCTGTTTCACAAAGTACGCGATGTACCCCAGCAAGCCGACAAGCCACGCCTTATTCAACTTCATCTTCCCTCGCCTCCTCGATTTTTCTACCCCCGGGCAGATACCCGCCGAGTACGATTGCAACGACTTCTCTAAGCTCGTCAGAGCCGTGTGTAACCTGCTCGATGGTCCATTCCATGTTACCCCTTCTTTCTGCGCCAAGGCCTCCAGCATAGCCTCCATACGCTCATAACGCTTGCGCTTACGGCGTGACTCGTACCACGTGAGCAGGACGTTGAGCACTCCGATCAGCGTCAGTACGGATATGCCGTCTTCCAGGACTTTCTGCAGCAACTCAAGCGCTTCTTGCATCCTCCGTCACCCGGTCCTTTAGCGGTACTTCCTCCTCGTATGTCTGGTGCGGATCGTTAGGGCAGATATCAGCCGGCCGCTGGCAGCATCGGCAAAATGTGACGATTGCGGATTCGATCATGTGAGTTTCTCCTATGCAAAGAGGGCCTTATCGGCCCTAACGATTCGGGAATTTGTAGCCGGATGCACCGATTTTGCTGTTGACGTCCGTGTAAATCTCGTTGATCTTCTGTTGCAGGTTTCTCAGCTGGTCAGCTTTCTGCTGGGCCGTCAGTGTTTTGTCGCCAGTGACTTGACGTTTTTCCTGTGCAAGATCGGAAAGTTGCTTTGCTGCTGAACTATTGGATTGAGAGTTCAATAGTTTATAGGACTCTTCCGAGTACCAGGACGGCAGCGGCTTGTCGAAGTCCTTATTGTCCTTCTTTGCTGTCTCGAAGTCTTTCTTAGCCTTGTAATAATCATCGGACAGGTTGTTCGTAAACACCGGATCAACGATGAAGTTCTTGAGAAGCGTATTCTTCGGCGTGCCGCCCCCAGCGTCCGAGAATAGCGGCAGGATCAACCTGGACGGGTCTCCGCCGTATGCCTTGATCAGATAATCCACCTTGAGAGGCGCGAAACCGGTAGCCTGTCCTATTTTTTTGGCAATGCTGCTTGTTCGCTCGTCGTACTGGAACTCAGGAGAATTGTTCTCCAGACGTTTTGGTACGATAGGCGCACCCGTGAAACTCTGATTAAATGCTGTAGCCGCGAAAGGAGCTGCAACTGTGGAATTAGCCAGACCTACGAGAGACTTTTCTACGCCCTCGCCCTGAGTCAATCCCTGAAGCGCTCCTGAAACGGCAGGCGGAGTAAATGCATTGACTACAGCGTCTAGCGTACCTTTATAGGCTTGCGGATTATCGTCCACGACATGGCGCAGCACGTCTGTAATAAAGGCACCTAGCGCCTCGTATTCAGGCGGCATGAACTGTTTGTTAAACGTCCCGTCTGCGTTCTTGCTTATGATCAGGTTGCGGTATCTTTCTCGGGCAGGAAGTTTGTTATAATCCGGATCATCATGGAACTTTGCATACTCGTACAGTTTGGGTGCTACAACCAACAATCCAGCAGCAGCTGTGGTCTTAACGGGATGTTTGGCAAACGCATTCCCGACCCGATAGATACCTTGTATAGCAGCATTGGTATAAGGTACAACGGATTCAAACTCCCTAGCCGCAGACCCTCTACGTGAGAAGTTTGTCGTGGACTCTCGAGCAGCATTGATTGCATCGCGAACGTTCTCCGGGGTACGTTCTTTGCCGTCCAAGGCACGCCGGAACGCCGCCATACGGTTTACGTTTTCAGAGATGTCAGATACCTTTTCCAAAGCCCGAAACGGGGCCTTGATGGTAGTCTTCAATCCCTTAGTAACACCCTGTGGCGTAAGGAATGGCTCTCTCCTCAATTCGCTGACAGATTTATTCAACTGCTTGTCCCCTCGAAGTAGCGACGAATATTCCCCACCAGAGCGGCGGAAGTCCTCTGCCAACTTGCCGAGACCAGGAATGCCGAGTGCATCCGCCATCGAGCTGATGAAAGCATGTGGTACATCCACGGCGATATGCTTGATAGCATTGGGGGACTGGATTGCTGCTTGAACGGTATCGCCGCCCAAGCTTTTTAAAGCAAACATCGGAGCAAGCATCCCCGTGGCTCCCCTTTTGGTTGTGTTAGACAAGAATTGCATCGCTCCTAACACAAGACCTGCCTGATCGTTTCCAAGTCCTACGAGAGCTTTCACAGCCTCCGGGTCATGAACCTTTACGTATACCGGCTGTCCTTTCACCATCGCCCTCACTATATTTTCCTCGCCAGCGCTCGTCTTTTTAAATAATGTCCGGAAGTCGTTGTCAAGCAGTTCCAAGAATTGTTCAGAACCTCCCTCTCTTAATGCTTGGTCCAGGTTCTTGTAGCTGGTCGAGGGCTTCTTGACGATCTCCGCGATACCTTCCATACTTTTCGGATCAGCTTGGATCTTACTTACAATCTCCTGCATTGTCCGGTTACGCAGCTCTGCATTTTTCCAAGCATAGGTCTGCTCAATGGCAGAGCGCAGAGGACTGACGATTTTCCTTGTTGAACCGGTTGGACTTACTTTTTTAATTGGGGCATTCTGACCACTGAACGAAGATCCGGTGGTGCCAAACTTCGGACCAGCCATCTTTTCCCCCAACGTAAACTCCCGACGCATGGAAGCATAATTTGGGTTCTGTGACATCATGGCATCCCGGGAAGATTCAGATATTAGCCCTTCCCTCACGCCTGAGTCAAGTAAATTTGCGTTAAAATCGTTCCAGTCTTGTCCAAACTGCTTCAGCTCAGGGTAACGGGATTCCAGTTTGCTAACGGCTTCACGGGCTTTCTGAGGTGTCATGCCGAGTTCAGTAGCATAGACCTTCTCTCCGCGCTCCATACGGGTTATGGCGTGTCTGAGCACAAGGTAATCGTCTACCTTTTTGCCGAGTCCTCGCGTGTTGCTCATGATCTCGTCCAAGCTCTTACCGATCACGTTGCCTTCGAGATCCACGAACTTATCGCGTATGATCGTGTTCGCCATATTGTTGGCCCGGGATGCGTCCATAGCGGCATCATATGTCTGTTGACTGATGCGCTTCAGCGGTGTGAGGAAGTCAACGGTCGATTGCCACGTTGTACGACCCGTTTGCTTGGCCCTACCGAGCATGTCGCCCACTTCGCTCTTCAGCGGATTGTTCACGATCTGCTGCTCGGTAGTCACGATCTTGTTGCTTTTCTTGCTGCCGAACGGCGTGATCCCGAGATTGCTTTCGCCGAAAAGCCGCGTGAACCAATTCTGCCCAACCTGTTCGGCCGGCTCACTCGCTACCTGTTCGGCCGCCTTGGTCACGTACTGCTGGCGTGGTTCTGCAGCCTGACCGAGTACACCGCCCGGGTATCGATCCGACGATGAGCGCACGGGCAAGTCCACGCCTGCCGCCTGCCGAGATCCCTGGTAGTCCCTCGCCTGCTGCACAAGATCCGGCTTCAAACGGCTAGGCCGCGGAGCCGTGGCAAGGTCGATGAGTTCGTCCAGTCCCGGGCTGTCCGGACCTGCCATGCGGCCCCAAAGGTCTTCCAGTGCCTCTCGTTCGTATCCCGGCCTCATCTCCCCAGCCTGCTGCAGCCGCTGCCCCTCCGCAAAAAGTTGCTCCAGTTGCTGACGGTATGGGTTAGCCCGTGTTGCCGATCTGGCGACCGTGGACGGCTGTACGGACGGTGAAGGAAGGGCCAGTGTTGGCGACGGGAGTGCAAGTTGTTCTTCTGGAGTCGGGGCTTTACGACCGATGAAATCATTGAACGCCTGCCCTAACTTACTGTTGGCGAATGCCTTGCCTGCCACTGATGCCCCTGCACCTATGCCTGCTCCAAGACCAGCGCCAAGAATTCCATTAATCGCTGCTTGTACAGGGTCTCCCGTGCCTTGCGCAAACTCCGAACCTGATAAGATAGCACCATTTACAATACCTTCACGCGCTGCTAAGCGGCCTGTACCCTGCAACCGCGGTATAGCGGACAGCGCATCGTCTGCCGCCCTGGAAAGTCCGGCTCCTGTACCAAGCCCAGCGGCCGGAACGAAAAACGGGGCAGCAATTTGCCCTGCTAATTTTGCAGCACCGGTGCTTGGAGCCTGACCAGACCGATCAAGGAAGGCTTGACGCGCATTCGTGCCCGGCATGGTGCGTCCGTTTCCGCCAGAGATGAGGTCCGATAAGTCGCGATCCTTGTGGACATTGAGGATGTCGGAGAATGTTGTCTCTGCCCCCTTGGATTTGAGCAATGGAGCATCCGGCACCGTGTATTCCGCGATTGCCTGGGAAATTGGATTTGATGCGATATAATCGAGTCCACGCAATACGGGTCCAACGACCGGAATATCCCGGCCCGGAAGCTTCGGCGGTGGAGGCTGTAGCGCTCTTGTAGCTTCAATTTCTGTTGCACGTTCAGCTGCTACACGACCAGCTGCGTCCATTTGGGCAAGGTCAGATTGTTCTTGGGCAAGCATTCTGTTCTCTCTTCCCCTACGTAACACACCGCCACCGCTTGCCTGTCCGGTAGATGACGAATCGTTTCGTTGTCCAAGTACACCCATAATGCACCTCCCCTATTTTTTCTCTGCTGCCCGTTGTACCCGCTGGGCTTCCTTAAGCAAGGCATTGTATCCATCCTGACCATATTCGGCAATCAGTGACTGCACGTTCTTCTGGATCTCGGTCACTGCTGTCTTCGGGTTGTCGTAGATGAATGTCAAATCCTCGCTGTACCCAGGATTCTTCTGGTAGTCAACTTTGCCGGACTTACCTTTCAGGCTATCAATCTGAGCCTGCTTATACTGGTTGTCCAGGCTGTTCGGGTCTTTGTCGGCGTTAAAGCGCGCCCATGCCAGATCATTGCTGTTCTTGGCATTAGCAGCGCTCTGTGACTGACCCTGTGCCTGCAGACCGATTCGGCGGTTCTCCGCACTCTGGCTGAAGTCCTGAGCACGCTGCTGCATCGTCGGTGATCCATTGTAAGTTCCGGTTAGCCCGGCCTCTTGAAGCGCACGGTTGAACAATGCATTTTGTTGCGATGCGTCGAACTCCTGACCCTGCAGGGTACGTGCACCGTCATTACCACCAAGAAGCGACCAATCCACCTTCGGACCGCTGCCCAGGTTTCCGGTTAGTCCAGCGGATTGAAGGTACGCCTGCCAGTTTGCCGATTTATCCGCAGCCGCGTCTCTACCAATCGCACGATCGTTGTCGAATTGCTGCTGGTACTGTCCGAATTGCTGGGCATAGGATTTAGCCAAATTCGCTATGCGGTCCTGCTCAGCGCCGTAGTTCGCCTGCTGAAGCGCTAGATCACGGTTAGCCGAATCTTGGTACCGTTGGTACGCCTGATTGATGAGTTGCGGTAGTACCGTGTCTGACACCCGGGCCATCTCCTTGGCTCCGATCTGGTTTGCTACCGTCTCCGAATAGCTGGACTTACCTTGACCGCCAGCACGCAACCGTGCATTGGTATCGGCCTGCTGCTGGGTGATGTTGGCCCGTGCTGTGTTCAGCGCCGCTTGATAGGCTGGGTCGCTGTTCTGATCGTACTTGAACGGCTCTGGTGCCTTAAACTGCCTAGCCGCCGCCTGTGCTGCTTGCCGGATCTGATCGGACGTTTGGTTGAAGTTGTTCTGTAGCCCCTGCTGCCGGAAGTTGTTTAGTGCCTTGTTCATCGAATCGTATGTGCCGCGCACCATGCCGTCCGAATCAGGTGTCGCATAGTCGAAGGTACGTCCTTGCAGCGTTACCCTGCCGCTTGGTCCGGAACCGTCATATCCGATATCGTTGTCTCCATATCCATTGTCCTTCAGGAACTGCCGGACCCATACTCTGTCTGCCATCCGTATCCCTCCTTGGGTAAAATAAAAAGCCGCCTGAGCGACTTTACACTTATGCCGAAATAACATATACTATATACCATTTTATCATAAGTGGTGATTTTAGGCACTAAAAAAGCCGCCTGAGCGACTTTACACTTATGCCGAAATAACATATACTATATACCATTTTATCATAAGTGGTGATTTTAGGCACTAAAAAAGCCGCCCAGATGGACGACTTATGTGGTATAATTTGGCTTGGACAACGGTGGTGAAACATGGCGTTACTCTCTCCGAAAGGAGGTGAGCTGCCATGTTTACTCTTGGTACGTTATTTTGGATCTTGAAGGTAATCGCAACCTTGCTGAGCCTTTGGTTTAGCGTTCGGAAGCTTTACAGATGGTTCCGTAGGCGTTCCAAGCGAAAACCCACCGCTAAAGGTTGAGGACCTACGGTGGGTTTTCGTTTGATGGACATTGCTCGATCGAACAGAACGCCATGGGTAAACCTATGTTGTCCGGGGGAGAGGTAGCGCTCTCCCTTCTTTCTATTTATATCCTAACATGATGAAAATATAACAGCAATACTTTCTTTAGCTTTCGTTATTGATTCGTCAGCAGCTTCTTGATTAGCCGAATGTCCGTTTCATGATCCTGAACCGTGGCTGCGATTTCGTGTCCAGCCTCCGAGTTCTTCGCCACTTGCTCGTATACCGTCTCCAGTCTGGATTCGATCCTGTCGAGTCGCTGAATGACCTCGAAATGCCGGTCTTTGCCGTCTGCTTCGATTTGCTGAAGCTTATCGAGCATTTGTTTTAGTAATGCTTCCACGTTCTTCACCTCATGGTTATTATAGCATGTACGATGTGGTTTGAAACCACACCGTCACTTCTGCAAATCAGCCTTCTGGCGCTCGAGATCAGCAATCTGAGCCTTGTACTGCTCGATTCGTTCTTTGTATACCTTTATCTCGTTGTCGTAAATACTTTTTTGATCTTCCGGAGCTGCATTTTGGAGTACTTGCGATCGCTCCAGAGATTTTTCATACCCGTCTTTCGCTTCTTTCGTGAATTTTATTTTATCATCTAAAGGAATATCTTCTGTTTCATTCACCTTCGTTGCCTCCTTTTTCTTATCGAGGATAACCTCCCCGTTTTTGAACCCTACATCCAGCCCGAGGGCCTCGCCGATCGCACGTACCGGTGCATAGCTGCTGCCGTCCACGATAATGCTTTCCTTGTCCAGCTTTTTACCCTCGATTTTAACCGCCGCTGTTCCCTCAATAGCTTTACCGATGATGCCTTCTACTGCAGCTGATGCTCCGAAAGCGGATGATACGCCTATGCCTATTACAAAGCCGATGATATATTTACGCATAATATCCCACCTTTTTACATTTGAGGACATTATACCTCATTTGTATCATCAAGGCCATGGAGGGCCTACGATTGGGCCGGAACCTCCGCTTTCGAGCGCTGACACGCGGTTATTGAGTACATTAATTTGTCCCTGTAAGCCAGAGATTGAATTGGACAATGAGTTAAGGGCCTGCTGAAGCGTCTGATTGTTGCTGAAGTTATACACCTTAGACCAACTGTCGAATCTGACAAGTCCAACTGGACTGATGTCAACATGGTTTCCTGCCTGAATCGATATATTTGTAGAACCGGAAGTAGTGATTGATAATTGCGGGTCACTGTAAAGTGTCATACTCGCCCTTACAGCACCAGCCAATAGAAACTCAATAAAAGGATTCGGCTGCAGCCCACCCGGCGAGATATTAATCGCATACCCAGCAGACTGTTCTGCGGATAGAAGGTTACGGGTGGTTGAGAGTTCCGTGCGCGGGTACTGCCCCTGCTGCCGCGTCATGATCTCAGAGCCGATGATGGTTACCGATTCGATGAGACCAGCGATGATGTGGCCTAGGTTCGCCGTGATGGCTGATAACTCTTGAACATCCATCCGGTCCGCCGTGATTGACTTGGCGCGAATATTCTTCACATCCAAATTTCCATTGATGATGTAGTTCAATTCCTTGATTGTGATCGCCAGCATGTCGGCCAGCGTTTGAACATAATCCCGTAGAACCTGAATGTCTTGCGTCTGAGGTGCCGCCTTAATGCCGATCGGCGCGTTTTTCCACTGAGTCATAACGTCCTCCTAATGTATAGATAGCTGCCGGATTTGGCGCATGTATTCGTGCATACGCGCCCATCCGGTGCCTTCGAATTTGATCCGTATATGATGCTCCAGGGTGTATTTGTTGACCGGGACAATAATCCGCTGCATTGTAGGCTCTCCGGTGCCTGTGATGGTCTGTACGAGTTCCCAATCGGCATCACCGCTTATCGACTTGCTCAGGTAGACATTGAGCGTGGAACCTGCGGCAAACTCCCAATACGTCCATAGTTTCAGCCAGCGCTGCTTCTGAGCGATCGTATTGTTCGTGAACGGCTTGGTGACCGCTCGCCAGCTTATCGGCGCGCCGCCGGCCGTGGTGCCTCCAAGCTTAATGACGCGGCCTGCTTCATCCCCGGCGTACAGTTCACCCTGAAATATGGTGAACCGCGTCACGTTGACCCCGGTCCAGGCGACCCACGACCGTACTTCTGACCTTGTATCGTAGATCAGGACGCGGCTACCGATCCGGAAATACAGTCGGGTCCCGTCAGAGCCTGCTACGCAGCTGGCGTCCACACCAGTAATGAATTTCTTGATTACGTCAGAGAAATCGGAGTCAGGCAGGGAAGCGCCGCCATAGGAGTAGATGCCGGACCGGTTGATGAAACGCATTACCCCATCAGCGGTAACGGCGCTCTTGTTGCTTGGAAAACCTTCGCTTTCTGACACGATCTGCACGTTAAAATCTTTCGGAATGCCGCCGTACAACTCTTGTAGGCTGTTTGGAGTGCCTATGGTTAGCTTGGAGAGACTTCCGGAGAGGAACGACACGTTCTCTCCCCGGCTGGTCTCAATATCCTTCACGTAGCTGTCCTCGTCCGTACCTCCGAACGTTGTCCACTCCGTAGGCCTATCAAGCGCGCAGGCGTGCACCTCCTTGCCCACGGCGCACCAGAGGCGGTTTTGGTACGTTGTGATATAGTTGCCGCCTGTAGGCGCTCCTGAGAGGTTCTGAACGGTGCTTCCGTCATACCGTTTGATAGGGTCCACTCCGTTGCTACCGATCAGGTTGATCGCGTTCAGGTTGCCCTCGAAGTTGGTGAAGGTCCATTCTGCGGTTGTATTGAGGCCGCTGGCAAGAGTCGTCCACGCTGATCCGTTCCATTTACGCCACGTGCCGTCCGCGAACACCGCATGTAGTTCAGCGTCCTTCCACGTTCCCAGGCCGAGAACCTTGGCTACAGGTGTACCCAGCACGGAGTACCCTGGGCCGGCCGTCAGCGTCGGGTACTCGTCCAGCGTCATGTTGCTCATGTCCGTGAAGAACGAATCATCGATCGACAAAGGATCGAAGGTGTTTAACCCCTTGAAGATCCGAACAGACTGAGGCGGCATGATGCCGGGATAATCACCTCTAGGGGGGGATACCGGGTATTGGATCGGCTTCCTCATTTGGGCGGTGCCTCCTTAATATAATTCTGAGCCGCAGCATTCCAAGCGTTACGATACTGAATGTCGTACTTGCTGGACTTCCCACCATCATCCTCCATGTCCGCCAACCACGATGCCAACGCCGGAATGTACGTCCATTGGTACTCGTCTGGCGCGTCAGGTACCGCCGTGAGCGCACTGGCGAGGAAAGTGGTAGTTGCAATCCTCCGGTAACGCACAATCCCCTGTAGGCCCGTTTGGTAGGGTACAGGGGATAGCATAAGGGTGCGTGATGTGTCGTCGTAGCTGTAGGCGTTCTGTAACGGCGAAACGTTGTCCTCGTCCAGGCTCTGGTACTTGATCAGGCCTACGGTGACGAGGTCGATGTCCTTGCTACGGACTGCAGGCGGCAGGGTGAATGTGGCTTGATTGGCCGTAGCCGAGAACCGGTGGATGACCGGGATTTTCACTGTGTTGAAGAAGTCCCCGTTGATCGCGTTAAGGGCGACGATCTTGTCGGCTATGGGGACGGAGTTCGGGACGAGCAGGTCGGATTCAGAAATAATTTGCTGGATTGTAAGAGCCATTAAACATCCACCGCGCCTTCAAACTCAGAAAGTGCCTTAAGATGTTCATATCCTTGTTTTATAAAATTATCAGATTCATCTTCAACCGAAGGAATAAATGTGTATAGTTCTTGCTTGAGATAAGATTTTCCTTCGGATACAGCTAACTGGGACACATAGTAATTAAGTGTTATATCAACACTTTCCTTGGATCCGGATATCGTATCTATTCGAGCATACGCTTGAGTTATTTCTACGCCCGAATCTGTCAATACTTTCTTTTGTAGTGCCATATTGCATCCCCCTATGTCTCGATTAGTCCAAACCCTTTCCACGTTCCTGGTATACCACCAGTTACACACGCCCATCCAACGTATCCCCCTGCACTTGGCGTCGTGTTGTAAACTATATCACCACGTTCCCAAGCGCCAGATGTCGGAGAATTCGACCCATAAGATATCCGTTTCGTGCCTATGGGTAGATCATTAGCACTGAATAACTTGCGTGTCGTTGAATTGCTTGGTAATAACGATGATGGTGCCCTTCCACTGAACAAACCAACATACGCTAACCTTACATCTCCAGCACTAGGGCTTGCAGATTGATAGTCAAGATAAATGTTGAAACTAAAGTTTACGCCCCCGAGATCCGGCAATCTCAGCCTGTATTTGCGCCACCCTGGTTTGAGGATAATGGTATTTGATGTCAAATTTATTGCGTCGCTTGATCTTCTGCAGACAATTGTTATCGAACTCTTACTACCTGGTTTTGCATAGAAAACAAGCTCGTTTGGACCACTCGGAAGACCGGATATGCTTTGGAAAATCCGATCAGTAGTGCCGACGCCTTTCGTCAATACATAAGCTGATGTTCCGAGTGGGGAAATATCTGCTCCATCGGTAGAGACGGTAACTCCTGCGGTTGCCCACGACCCCGTAGAAAAGTCATTGCTGCTCAATACGTAGTTTGTCAAAGATTCCGGCAGCGCACTGTGGCTGGGTGTCCTATCTGTATCGACTATAGTAAAACCAATGCCTCCGTTGGAAAAAACTTGACCTCCATAGGATGGGCTAATATAGTTATCCTCCCAAACACCTTGGATCGGTATCTCATAATTCGAGTAAGCTTCAAGGACCAAACTAGCACCAAGATAGCTCCCTGCAATGTAATTTTTGCTAATCTCGAGACCGCGTACTCCTCGATTAAGTTTAAATATACCTTCCGTGGTGTTGGGTAGAGATGAAGCCCCGCCTTGAAAAAAATTACCAGTAAACATCGCTACGCTTACAGCGTACGTAGCAACATCTGTAGGATCGCCAATTTCCACGCAATATTTTGGCGTCCCTTCAGGTCCAAATCGATTGTGCTGGAATATAATGCGTCCCACATCTTCAGCGGATCCTACTGCAGCTATTTTTACGAATGATTTATTTACATCTCCGTGAACTTCGAAGTCACAAGATTTGACAAGAGTTGTTGGACTCTTAAGGTACAGGCAATTATCTGATATGCGCTGAAACCAACATTGATCGATCACCCAAAGATCGTCGTAAATGTTGGTTTTAATACCGCCATAGCAGTCGCGGAATCTGCATGCATAAACGTACATGCTGTATGTGCTTATACCTGTGGTTATTGCATAATCGTCCATCTGATAAAATGCACATTTTTTAACCTCGTTGAAGCTACGCACTTGATTTCCATACTTCAAAGCGGTTCGACCTTTGAAAAAATTTAAATTTTCCACGAAAGATCCATAGACGTTGTTAGCAAATGTTATCGTGTCCTGTCCCGGCTTCCCAACGATTGTAACATTAGCAAATTCTGCAGAGCATAATTTTATGTTGTCTCCGGCTATAACGAGACCACTTGCTAGGTATGTTCCTGAGGGAAATCTTATTTCAGCTCCACCGGTTCTAAAAGTAATGCCGTTATTCGTAGTCGTTGTTGTTCTAGACACAGCTTCCGCAGCTTGGATTGCTCGCTGAATTGCTGATGTGTCATCTGAAATACCATCTCCTAGCGCCCCAAAGTCTTTAACGTCAATAATATTTTTTAAGTAACCGGCTAGACCGTAGTCGCTCTTAAGCCTAAATCCACCACGAGGATCAGCTTTATCCGTGATTGTCACCACATTGCCGTTTGCGTCCGTAGTCACCACAGCCACGGCCAGATAATCCACGTCCACCGTGCCGCTTGGATGCGACGTTCCCCACGCCCAATCACCATTTGGCGTAAAGTCCAGATAGTAGGTCGCGTTCGCATATTTGGTCTTAAAACTCTTTCCCTTGCGCTCAGTCACGTCATCCGCGATAACAGCGACGATGTCCGTCACATCGATCTCGTCGTTACGCTTGACGGATTTGCTTACCACACCGCCACGTACCACGTAATTAACGAGAAAGTATCCGACATCCTCAAACTGCTTGATTTTATTGTAATTCTCATAGGCCACTTCGGACTGATCCGCAATTTGAGGACTGGTACCTCCATACCAGGGGAATCTATCATTCATCACCATCTCTCCTTTATGACATACTGTTCATTGCCGTTGTTGGCTGATCTATAATCATGCGCCCAGCGTTCGTACTGCTCGGTAAATCTCGACTGCTGCGCGCCTGTAGTCACGTCTTTGAGGACGCCGAAAACCAGCGTCATATCGTAGTTTGGGTCAAATCCAGTGCCGGCCGATAGATCATTAATCGTCAACGGCGCGATCACCGGAAGGTGGAATATCTTTATTCCTTGTTCTCTTGTAACATCTGGTGTCGGATAAATGCCGATCGTACCTGCCAAGATGTAGTAATATGGGATTCTTCCCCGTTGGTTGAACTGTTTCATGGGTAACCTAACCCAATAGAAACCATAATTGTCCGTTATTGCTCCCGGTACATAATCGCCCCACTGCACATCAACGTCGATAATGTTGCTGGCCGGGCAAGGTAAAGGGTACTGCGATACACCTTGCAACAAGTCGAGCGAGGACACCACCGCGTCTGTATGCTGCTGGGCTGCCCCGGAACTGCGAATCAGTTCATCCCTTACCGTGGTTATTTTGCGGAGGATTGAAGGCACAGACAGCGTATTGTCCGGCAGTTTTTCAATAATTTCCTCGAGAACTTCCTGTACAAGCATCACAGTACCCTCCTTTTAGTTCATCAATCCAGCGGTTTTAAGCTTCACCAGCAGGGCGTTGAAATCAGCTACAAGACCAGCTACATCCGCGGCAGCGCTGTTGGCTTGCGTTGCCGCCTTAGAAGCTGTGAGTTTGGCGTTCAGCGCCGCCTGCAACCCGGTTACGTCACCAATCGCGATAGCACCACCACCTCCGCCTAGATCAATAGGCTGACCGTTGGCATCGACAAATACCAGATAGCCCGGATATCGCTTATCCGGAAGCTTTGGAGCACTTGCTGCAGGAATGACTTGGTAAAAATCAGGCGTCCGGTCCTTTGGAATCGGCATGTTTAGCACCTCTCTTTTGTTTTTGTTCATTGGACTGGGCTTCGATAAGACGCTCGAGCAGATCATTTGTCTTTCTTTGTTCTTCCACCAGCGCATTCAACGCCATCAATTCATCTCGGTACATGGTTACCTCCTATGAAAAAAGGGAGAGCATAGCTCCCCCTAAGTAACATTGTGGCCGTAGATGAAGGAATAGTTGGTGAAACCATATCCCCACCGGCCGATAGCCTTGAATTTGCTGACCTCCGTATCGAAGTCTGTCATGCTGCCATTCTCGATCTTCCGGCGCCATTGCCAGATGTTAAATTGTTTCATCCGAGAGCTATCTGCAGCAAACCAACTCTTACGGAATTGCGGCCGGATGAACGGATTGACGATTACCTTGATATTGCCCATGTACATGTTGGCGTCGAAATGATTGCTGCCGGGTTCGTACTTAGGCAACTCAGCATCAGGCAAGCCAGCGATTTTGAACGCTGCACGGGCATTGTAAGGAGCCACAATGAGCGTATCCGGGATAACAGCCATGGGGTTCCCGCGGTCGTCCACCCACTCTTGCATAGCTACGGCGGTTTCGTCCCAAGAGTCCAACGTAAGTGCAGATGTTCCCAGGTTAGACTGCACGTCTACCGTATTAGTCGGGCTATACGGATGGGACGCAGAGCAAAGCGGTTGACCATCCGGGCCGGAATAATTTTCTACGCGACCGCGCCAGTTGGGACCCGTTGTTGCGAATGCGTTGTGCAGGAATTCCACTGCCTGAAGTTGCTGCGTCTTATACACTGCATCGGCGAGCGAGGTAATACGGCGCTGAATTTCAGTCAGTTTCAGGTCGTCCACGAAATCTTTCTCGATCTCTCGTCCATCAGAGAACTTGCGGTTCTTGATGTATTTTTGCCAGAGTTCATCCACTTCATCGTAGAAGACTTGGTTGTTACTGTACTTCCATTCTTCCATCAGTCCTTCTCCGCCTGCGCCGTTGTACGACTCGGTATCTTTTTCCGAATTCGTCACAAGGTACAATAACGGAATGAAGTCCTTCTTGTCCTTCATCGCAAGATTGTAAAGCTCTTTGAATACCGGCTCCAGTACATTAGGATGCCATTGAAGTTTAGTTTGAACGGCCATTTGTCAATCCCCCTTAGCTAAATTGGCGCTGTTTGATCTTGACACGCGCCGTCTTTTTATTTGTATTGATCGAGTATACAGCCACGGCACCACCAGCAACCGTAGCGGAGTTAAGCGATAGTCCGTCTGCAGCAACCGTCACTGCATTAGCTCCAGCAACAAAGCCGGCTGCTGGCGTACCTGTGTATGGGACTTCGAACCAGTCTCCCTCGCGAGCCATGATGACCTCGCATTCCTTGTCCGTACCAGCTACAACATTAGCGGTTAGAAAGCCGCCGATCGCGTCAGTACCACTAGCCTTGGTCCATCGCCCCGAAACCAGTTTCACCGCCTGTCCTGCGAATGCCCCCTCTGCGTTCGTGAAGAGTTTGTCCGTCAGGCGCGTTTCGTCCTTGCCGTAATCGTTGTATACAAAGTTGAATCCTTGTGCCACGTTGATTCCTCCTTATTTTTTCACGTATTTTTTCGCATTGGCTGGGTTAAGGCCGAACATCGAGAATGCCGATACCAATTCATCAGGCACCTGAGGTTCTGTCTCTCCACCCTCGGACCCAAGCGCTTCGGATCTTTTATTGAGTCGTTGTGCCTTGATCGCTGCAGCCTCAACTTGTTTCTTTGTCTGAGCGGTGAGCGTGTCTCTGTGAGCCAACTCATACGCATCAATGGGGTCGTACCCCCGATCGATACGCACCTTCATCTCCGGCGTAAGCCATGCGGCCGCCGATCCGTCTTCCGGCAGGTTATCCGTCAAGGAAGGGTATTTCGTGAACAACGCCTCCCACTTTTGGAGTTGCTGCTGCTCGCTCTCCTGCTGTTTCTGGACCGTCTGGCTCTGCTTCTCGCGATCCAGTGCCGCCTGAGCCTGCTGGAACAACGGGTGATTGTCCAGATATCGCGTCAATGTCTCTGGATCAAGCCCGGAGTCCTCAGCTTCTTGAAGCAGTTGCCGCTTGTACTGCTCCAGTTGATCCTGCTTCGTCTGTACGGCCTGCTGCTCGATCCTGTCGAGGTTAGCGAGGTAATCTTCGGTGCGATCATACCCGGCGAGTTTGGCAGCTCGCTGTAGGGCTTTCTCGGCTTCCGCTTTACGTTCGCGCTCCTTTTCAAGGGCAAGTCCCTTTTGAAGCAACTCAGGAACGGATTCCTCGTCGATTTCAACGTCTTGCTTGTTGTACTTGACCGTAATTTTCTTGCCTTGTGGATGTTCTGCCGGATCGGTTACAGTCCCTCCATCTACTTCCGGCTGTTCAATTTCGCTTGCCTGCTCCGACTTTGGCAGGTCGAATGCCGCACGCGCAGATTCAACCGCTTCGGTTACATTGTTTACTTCTTCTGCGCTATGGCTGGCGCTGATTACTTCATCTTCCATGGTTACCCTCCTAATCCGCTATGGCTGGCGGCATGTAAATAGGCGCTAGGATTCTCACCTAACGCCAGTGGGCTGGGACATTTGATGCATGGTCTTGATCGTGTCGAGATCAAACTTTTGCTGCTGCATTTGCTGGTTGAATTGTTCTTTTTGCTGGTCCTGCTGCGATTTCTGACTTGTCAATTCACCCAGCGCCTGCTGCATACCGGCATTATCTGTCTGAAGCTGCTGATTCTGCTGCTGGAGTTGGCTCATTTGCTGCTGTAACCCTGCAGCCTCCTCGATCCTCTGCTTTATAACGTCCATCGGCTCCATTCGGCCGTTTTGGACCACGTAACGCACAGCCTCCGCGTCAATCATTGGCAACTGCGTGATCGGGTCGATCATCGGCAAGAGGTTGAAGGCAAGCTGCAGCCAGTATTCCCGGTCATGTGGCTTATCCACGCCGATATTGACTTGAATATCAAACTCCGGCACGTACTCCTCTTGAAGCTGCACAGGCGTCTGAGCCATCTCGCCCATGGTGGGATCCGAAAACTGCCCCATCATCTCGGTTGGCGCTCGGGAAATGATAGCATCACGGCTGATTGTTACCGTTCTACGCCCCGTTATACGAGCTACACGTGCCGTTGTGTAGAATTGAGCAATCAGTTCGATATACTGCCCGAAAACCTCTGCTAGTGCGTCTGATACAGCATCAGATACTGGGTTCAAACGGGAGCTTGCAGCGGCTATCAGCGCCTTGGCTTGCTCTCCGGACGTAACGTTCGGGTTAGCCTGACCGTTGGCCGAGTCGAACTGCCCGGGAATCTTCTGCAACATGAGGTCGTAATAGTCCAGGACGCTGAATAAGCTGCCAGGGATGTTTACACCCTGCAGCTCTTTCCAATCATCCATACGGCCCTGAGCAACTGGCAGCATCGCGCCGCTCTGTGACCGCTGTTCCTGCCATGTACGGGGCTTTGTAATTGCTCCTTCCTCATACACCACTGCGTTGTTTCCGGCCTTCGCCATGGTCTCAATGGCGATCTCAGCATACTTGTTCTTGAAGATTTGCGGCTTGACCATGTCCCGCATGAACCCCTTACCCCATGGGTTTCGCTCGTCCGGGTAAAGCGTACGGGCCACGAAGGGGTATTGTCCATGATCGTACACGTATGCCTTATGCTCCAGATACACGCCGCTAGTGGAGATGTAGATACAGTGAATGCCTTCCATCTTGCCACCTGACTTCGCAATATCCTCGGACGGGTCAATCCCTTGAGCAAGTTTCTCCTTCGCCTGTTCGCGGAACAGTTGCTTGTCCTCTTTGCTGATCATCTTGGGCAGTCCGCGATACCAGTACTCAATCAGTCCGCTGGTCTGGTCAGATGTGACTGTATCGTTAGACATGCTGCCATCCACATAGCTAAAAGCGCTTTGGTTCGTGGTGTATTGGTCGAATACACCATCCTCGTCCCGGTCAGGCTGCACCTTTTCACCTTGCTTCTCCCAACGATCCCGGAAGTATTCGATCGGCTTACGCGCCCTGACAATCACGGCACCCATCTTTTGCAGGTCAATGAAATCCCTCACACGTGGATCCGGGTAGAACGTATCAAAGTCAACTGGTATCACATCGTTCCGGCCCTGGTATCGATTCAGCCCACGTCCACCCTCGACTGTCGGGTCGAAGATGACCTTGTAGATCAGCGGCCCATGAATGACCATGCGCCGGACGGCTCGCAAGTGCTTTTGTTGGAATTTGATTTGTTTGAGTTCGTACGGGATGAAGTCGTTAAGGTCCCGAGCCTTCTCCTCATCGCCCATCTCCTGTGGCGTGAAATCCGGGTACGGCATCCAGCCTGCCAATTTACCAACAATCGATTCGACCTGAGAAAATACGATATTCTCCACGGCATCCGGCCGTAGACGGGACACTTCCTCGGACCGCAACCCGTGCCAGTGATCTCCCTGGTAGAATCGTTGCTCTTGCCGCCAGTGTGTTTCCACCGGCTGCCGAGCCGATCTGAACGTTTGGAAGTCCTGTTGAATCATGTCCACAATCTTCTGTTGCTCGGATGTATTGGGATTATCAGGACTTTTATCGTCCAGACCGCCCCCGAACAACCCAACGATTTTATCAATCACCTTAGCCATCAGTTGACCTCCTCAACTGTAGGATCGTCATACCAACTCTTGGGCTTCCGAAGTTGCTCCTGCGGCTCTACAATGGTAGTCTGCATGGCTTTATACTCCCGGTAGTCCCGAGCCATCAAACGGTCGTTCAGAGCGTCTATGGTGCGCTGCTGCCTACGGATGATCCAGTACATCACACTGAGACACGCTGCAACAAAAACGATTTGCAGCAGATTGTCTATGAATTCGATCATGTTATCACCTCACCAAAATCCGCTTACACGCGGAGTATCGTCGTCATCGTCTTCGTCAAATCCGTGCCGTTTGCTCTTGATCGACTCAGGGGTTGCTGCCCACGCCTCGCTGTCAGCATACGCAATAGTATGCACCAACTCACCGGCCATGCTCATCGTGTCCACTTGGTCATCGTTCTTTCCACGAGGGAAGCTGAGCAGTTCATCTTCGAAGTCCGTCAACCACGGAGCGTCTTCCCGGTGAAAAACTTTTCCGACCTCGTACCTTGCGGCGATCAGCAAACTGCGCGTGACCTTGTCTTTATCCACCTTGACCGGCAGCACCGTCATTCCTTCACGCTTCATCTCCTGGATGAGGTTCGTACCGAACGTCTTGTCCTCGATCGCCTGGAACACTGGCTTGTACCGGTAATTTTGTTCTTTCATCAACGGCTTCTGGTCCGGACCGGTGATATGCGTCCGATACACGTCATACACCAGAATGTCGTTGTCCGGTGTGACGTAGATCGTGGTCACCACAAAGTAGTCATTGATCGTCTTCTCGCTATTGGCCGTGTCCACCGTCTGAAACACTCGGCAGCGATGCCTTTCATAACGTTTCTCGCCGACGATGAAGTAATGGACATTGCCGTGCATCAACTCTTCCCGGAAATACCGGAAGTGAATCCGCTTGAAGATCGTCCCCCCTGCCGCACTCGGACGCTGCTGATAGAGAGCGTTGAAGACGTATGAGCCAACGTCTGACTTGATCTGCTCCATTCTATCTGCATCGAACCCGTACCCGGGCCACAGTGGCTCTCCAGGAGTTCTTCCGAGGTAATCATCCTCTTCTGCTATCGCCGGGAAGTTAATGACCGTCCAGCGCTCACCTTTATGAGTTCCTGCTTCGATATCTTCCCGTTCCTTCTTCAAGAGCCGGCCGACAAGGTCATCCTCGTGCCATCGCGTCATGACTACCACAAGTCTGCCGTCAGGCGTCAAACGGGTGTACAGGGTGGATTGATACCATTCCCATATCTTCTGACGCATTGTCTCGCTGTTGGCTTCCTCAGCGTTCTTCACAGGGTCGTCGATGATCGCGATACGCGCACCCTTACCGGTGATTGGACCGCCCACACCAGCTGCGTTCAGTCCGCCCCGATAACCATCAATGCCCCACGTTTCAGAGCTGGCCTTGGCCTTGTCTACCGAAACGTCAAAAACGGCCGTATTGGCCGTCAAGGTATCTCGCGATATTCTGCTGAACTCCCGACTCAGATCAAGTGAGTAGGAGCTGATGATCATCTCATCCCCAGGGTTACGCCCTAGATGCCATGCTGGGAACTTCTTGGACACCACCTCACTTTTACCATGTCGAGGAGGCATCGTGACAATCACACGTCTTAGCTGACCGCTAGACACCTTTTCCAGCGTGTCAGTCAACACGTCTAAGTGTCGCGCGGTTTTCCATCGGCCTTCTGATTCGTATTCCAGGAAATAACGGAAGTCTTGATATGACCTCGCTCGCTTGACTTCATCCAGAGTCGGCAGATTTTGCAATAATTTGCTCAAGCGCCGCCAACTCCTTTTTATCAAGTTTTCGAAGATCATGTTTAACCTCTTGCGTCATCGTACCGCTATGCTCGATATCCTGCTTGTCCCTCCAAGCCCCGGGCTTCCGGTTCTTCAACCAGAATATTTGAGCTGTTGTATCAGGGGCAACTTGCTTCTTCACGATCTTAGTGACCGCTATCATCGGCGTGCCATCATCGTTTCGGAACATTTTTCCGCCCGGTCCGTACAGAGGTTCTTTCGTCACTTCCTCGTACTCATAGCCGACAGCCCTTTTAAGAAGGGCATTCTCGACCAAGATATCGATATCATCCTTGCCGTTTTTTAAGGCTTCCGACAATTCCGAATATTGATTCTTGTAATCGCAAAATGTCGACAAGGCAATCCCAAGGTTATGAGAAATTTGATCAAGTGTAAGGCCATCCCTAGCCCATGATTCCACTAGGTTAAGTTTCGGCAATACGTGGCTTTCATACTTACTAGGTCGACCCATACAATCACCTCACCTTGTAAGAAATAAAATAAGCCGCCCCTAGGACGACCACGACTATCAGAAATATGAGGAATGCCACCCTACCACTCCCTGTACACGATTGCGTAGAACCGAAACCAGTAAGCTATTAGTGGGGCTATGATGCATAGGTTGTCTAGATGCATGAGGATCATGGCTTTCGGCCACCACTTCGTTATGTGGATTCGGTCGACTCGATGGCCTCCGGCCGTAATGCAAAAGAAGCGTCATATCCCCCGGGTATGCCCAGTTGGTATGCGCTTCTCATCGGCGGCTAATCCGGCATGACTAACCTAATATCAGTATAGCACGGATTTTGCAATGCCGTTGTTCGTTGAATGTTAGGCGATGAAAAACTTCACACCCAAAAATTTCACTTACGTTCCCTTTTTGTTCGCTTTACATGTAAAGTTTAATTTGTTATATTTAAAACAGTTACTAACGCAAAAACAATTGGAGGCGGATGAGATGATTAAAAAGGTGATGGCAAGAGCGCATGAATTGGCTAAAACGATGACTGGTCATTATTCTGCTCGCCTGATCTTATCTCTTCGCCAAGCATGGAGGGAGGCAAGAGGATTGGAAAGACGTAAAGAGTGGAGTTTTGTAACTCCCCGCGGCTCTGAAGTCTCCGTAGTCACTACCGCAAACCCTACACCTCATCGGACGGAGTATATAATCTCCGCAGTGATCATTGGCGGAAAAGAGGTTCCTGCCGTTAAGGGAAGCCATCAAGGGAATCTGGCTGCTGAATTTGTAGTGGACGGAAAAAAGGCAGTCATTATTCTCCCATCAGAGCTTCGTGTATTTATCGAAAAAGAAGCCCGTGCAAACAAGGCGGCGTTAGCCGAAGCGAGAAAACCTTATTTGCGCGAAAAGCACCGGAGAGAGTATGGGGAAGATTATGGCGACGTAGCTGCCATTCGACGGGGGATCTAATTAAAGGAGGATCATACGATGGATAGAATAAAATACTTTGATACTCAGCAAGATGCCGATAAGGAAGCTAGTGAATTTTTGGGCTGGAACAGAGTAACTGTCTTTCAAAATGACTGGGGCGATTGGCAGATCGAGGCTGACGGCGGGCTCTTGTACGAAGACGGGTACATACGATGAGACACGTTATGCTGAAACAGACCGAAGCAGGGCTTAGTGTCCTGCTTTCCATCGCCCATCCAGAGGTAACACCAGGATTCGTTAGGCGAGGCGGCCCGTTGCACATTCGCATATGTAACGTTCCAGACGGGGTTAGCGAACACCAGGTACTAGCTCTTTATGAGCAAACGTCCATCTTCCATCAAAACGGAAGTAGTTATACTGTTGATTTCAGCGAGCTCGGCGCAGGCAGGGTCTTTGTCAATAAACCGCTAGGTTCATTTGTCAACTCATCCACCGCTGCTGAAATTATCGGTATTACACGGCAAGCCGTCTATGCCTTTCATAACGCATCAAAAAAAGATGGGTACAGAGGTAAATTTCCGAGAGCCGTCCAGCAAGATCCGGACGGAGGGAACCCATGGTTTGACCGAGAAGAAATCCAACAGTACGCTAAATTCAGAAAGATTCATGAAGGACGTAACAAAAAAAGTATGCCTAACGAAGAAGAAAATAAAGACTAAATAACTAATAGTAGAAGCCCTCACTCCTTTGGGGAATGGGGGCTTCTTTATTACGATATCCGACTTATCGTCCCCTTAGACTTGTTAACCCGGAATAGTCTCGGTGCCTTGCTGCTCATCTGCCGCACCCACCCGTAGCTGTATCCAAGCTCCGATGCGATCTCCTTCAGCGGCTTGTGCTGGATATCCCGCATGACAACGATCTGCTCGGTTATGCCCGTGAAGTTAAACATCTTCTCCTCCATGAGCGTTCTTGTCTTCCTCTTATGCTCAAGCACCTCTGCTACAGCCAGAGCCTCGTCCTTCACCCGATCGTGCTGCGCCAGCGACCTGTCGAGCGGGACCTGATTGTTCCAGCATTGGCGGTATGCCAGTTTGAGTTGATAGTCCAGGTCTTTGTAACGCAGTTCGAGGATTTCGATTTCGCTCACCAAGTCGTTGTACGTTGTTTTCCAATCAATCATGCCGGATTACCTCCCTGGGTTTATTTCTTCCTCAACTTTTCAATCTCTTGCAACGTTATTTCCTGGCCGTCTTCCCATACTTCGGACCATATTTCCCAATATTCTCCGCGACTTTTCTCGGCCTCGTCAAACTTTTCCGATGCTGTATCTTCATCCGTTCCGGCATAAAGAACTTTAGCTTCACCGGCAGCATAGTCTTCACCGCCGCCACCTACATGCACCTCATAGATTACGTATATTTTCATTCGCACACCTCCTATAGACGAGTTTATTGCCAGATCAATGAAGTTATACGGCCCCCGCTGACGCTCGGTGATTCGGTCGCAGTCGAGGGCCTTCGGCCTATGAGTTACTTTTTGAACTCTTGTTCCAGCAGTTTGTAGGCAGTGTTCATTGCGTGGTTAATATCTCCATTGCCATCAAATAGCTTTCCTGATTCGGGACCACGCCCTTCTCTCAGTACCCGAATGTAATCAATCAGCAGTTTAATCCGCACCTCGGCGTCCAACCCCGAGAAGTTATGGGCTATTTCCCTTTCCAGTCCCATCTATGCCACCTCACCATTCACACGTCCGAAGCAATGCCGTTCAAGCTCTGCGACGCGTTCTTCAAGCGTTTTCGACGCTCCAACTCCCGGGCTATCTTCCGCTGCTCCTCCAGCCTCCACATGAAGTCCTGCGCCCGTGGGTACGGGAAACTGCGGCACCACTAGAGCAGTCGCTTCGGGAGTATGAAATTGATCGCCGCCAGGCAGGGACGGAGTATCTTCGCCGCGAAATGACGGCACCTGCTGCTGAACCTGTTTCTGTAGTTCCGGTAGTTCGCTTTGGTGTACGACTATCTTGCTACCGTCTTCTTTCACCACTTCGTGCCAGTTTCCGTTGATGTGCTGGATACCGACGATCCGGTTCACGACATCCTGCAGGTCTTCAGCTTCGTTAGGCGTTACGTCGATCACATTCTGTGCCTTACGTTCCCCGAACACTTGCGCCGCACGCAGCTCATCCACATGGGAGTTAAGGCGCTTGATTTCCTGGTCGGCCTCTTCGATTTGGTTTGTTGCATTCTTGAGACGAGCGTGAAGGTCATCATTTTCACCCTTCAGCATCCCGTTCTCTTCCGTAAGCCGGGCATTTTCCGAATTCAGTTCAGCATTTTCGGCAGTCAGTTTCCGGTTAGTCTCATACAGTGTGTCGTTCTGCTGTTTGAATTCCTTTTCCCGGGCATCTGCTGCCTCTAAGCGTTCTTTGGTTGATTCCACCAGCGCATCGTACCGAACACTCTCTTCAGCGTAGATTCGACGGCGATCTGCCCGAACAACTCCATCGATCAATTTGATCAGGTCCGCTGGAAGCTTTGTGAAGTCTACTCCAGGCACTTGGAATGTAATCCCTTCGCCTTCGATTTTCTGTTCGATTTCCTGTTGACGTCCGAATTCCTCACGTTTGCGCTCCAATTCCGCCGTGATGGAATCCACATCAGTCAGCGCCTGCCGATTCGCGTTAACGTCGATACCCGCAAACATCCGTACACGCTCATTTGCTGCTTCCAGTTGCTTTTCCAACTCCACGATTTCCGCCGTCAAAGTACTCATTTGTCACATTCCTTTCGCCGTTCAAATTAGTCTTAGTCTAAATATATTATAGCACAAAATCCTGGTAAAATCACGCATTTACTGCTGTTTTCGTCCTATTTCCTGCTATTTTCTTAGTCTGGTATCATGCGGATGTTTCTGTCGTTCCCGACCGGCCCTCGAGCCATCAGCGGCATCAGTTTACCTATGGCGTCAACCGGCTGAATCGCCGCCTTTTTCTCCATGTCATTGATAATTTCAGTCAATACAAACTTCACGTTGCGATCCTGTATCTTCGACAACAGCGCGACATATTTAGCGTCCATTCGATAAAACCTCCTACAATCCGTTTTAAGACACTTTAACTTACGTGTGATTATTTACTTTATCTGTGATCTCAGATCGTTCCTGAGGCCATACAGACGCCTCAAAATCGACTTTAATGGCCACATCAAGTTCTCGTAGCTTTAGCAGCAACTTATCACGCCCCGGTGATGCCACGTTGATCAGTTTCAGCCTCTCGATTAGTTCGGAGCGCTCTTGGTGTGGGTTCTTCATGCCGACACCTCCGTGATCTCGATCTCAATCCGGGGCGCCACCTTGTCCACCCGGAACCTATGGGTGATATCCCCGATGTCGTTCCACCCGTCGTTCTGCAGTCGCCCAGCCTGTACCAGACCATCAAAGATGAACTTTTGTCCGCCCATAACGTTGTCCTTGTCCTTGCGCCGATCGGGGCAGTACCAGGTTATCGTGTAGTCGGCTGGCGGCAACTCGGGCAATTTCGCTTGCTTCGCGCATATTGCTACCAGATGGGTGTAATTCCGCTTGAGTTCGTTGTAAACGTGCCTGTTGTTATTGCTGGCGTTAAGTATCTCGTTGGTCCCCGGCAGCGTACCGGGTATGATGAGTTTCATGGGTTTGCCCCTCCCTTGATCACCTTCAGTTCTGGCGGCTTCGGCTCCAGGTACTCAATCTCGACCGTCCCAAAGAATTCTTTGACAGCATCAGCACTCGCCAGTAGCAGGGCTTCCTTCTCGTCCATCTCCCGGGTGTACTGGTTTCCGATCTTCAGCCGAACCTTGGTCATGCCTTTCTCCTCCTCGCTCCACCCAGCCCCTGAAGGATCGGCTTGCTTTCGTACTTCGGCAGCGGTCCAATACTGTTCCACCGGTCCTGGTCCGCTTGTGGGAAGTCGGTAATCCGGTACGATATGCATTTGCCACTCTTGGCCGGGCTTGTCTCCAGTAATTCGTCCATTTTGATCAACGGCGCCTTTTTACCCTTCATGCGCTATCCCCTCCCCATGGTCTCAATATGACAGGCCGGCGAATCAGTCTACCGTACGAATCCCGTGGCGGCTTATACGGGATGGCCGCAGCCTCCTCGGCGCTGATGCGGTATGTTTGCACCTCGGTTGCAGGGCTATTGAGTGTGTCCTGCTTAGGGACGGGGCGAAGGTTGCGGTGCGGCGAGTGGTCGATCATTTGGACAGCCTCCCTTATGCAATTTCTAACCATGACATTATGTCAACAACTTCCGCGACTCTGATATCCGTTTTCCTTGCGATGTATTCAACGTCACTGATATCTTTTTGGTACGAGATAAATCTGATCTTTTCCTTTCCATAGTTTCGCACCAGAAATTTCATACGGCTGAATCGCTTCTTCGGAACTCTTACAGGACGCCTGCGGTCATCGATTTCAAACTGAACCGAGAGAGGAGAATAACGACGCTCGCTTCCTTTGTCTGGAAGTCTTTCTAGTACCCCTAGGAGTTCTAACTTACCCAATTCTTTCATGATCGTCGCATGGCTTGTACGAAGCTGCGAT
The DNA here is from genome assembly GCF_038070315.1 of Paenibacillus filicis. Lineage (NCBI taxonomy): Bacteria > Bacillati > Bacillota > Bacilli > Caryophanales > Paenibacillaceae > Paenibacillus > Paenibacillus filicis. The sequence continues at coordinate 307,667 of NZ_JBBPCC010000005.1, forward strand.
TTCATCGTCGCTCTAGAAGCTCCATTGATAATAAGTTCCAGCAGATTTGCCTGCATGTGATTTAATTTTATCATCGTTATCTCCCTCTCTATTTCAGTGTGCGGCGTCCCTGTTTTTGTTGTATGCATCTAATTCAGCAGCTTTTCGGCGAGCTTCAGCACGTTGTTCGGCCGTTAAGGTTTTGCCTCCGCTCGGATCGACTACAGCTAGCGGTTCTCGTTGTCGTTGACCCTGACGCTTGAATGGAGTGACGTTATGCGATCGTCTTTCCCTTTCGATATCCTCCAATACTCGGCCGGCCACCCAATTCAGAATTGCCATATAATCCGATTCATATTTTTTCCCGTTAGCTCCCTTGTAAGTATTCAAAAACTCAATGCATCTATTGTTCATATCCTCGCCGTACTTTTCTTTGAGTTTCTGATACTCATCTTCAGTAAATTTGACGAATTCTGCGTAATGTATTTTATTATCTTTTTTTCTTTGTTTTCTTTGTTTACTTTGTTCTTGTGTGGTCGTTTGCTGGTCACTTGATGGTCGTCTGCTGGTCACTTGATGGTCATTTTGCTGGTCGCCCAAGTCCATAACACCTTGTCCTGACTGGGATTCTTGCTGGTCGCCGTGATGGTCTATTTCTGGCGAGATTCCGGCGAGGTTTTGGCGAGATTCCGGCGAGCTAGAACGGTATTTTTCAAAGTTGGATACGCTATAAATGGTGAACTTTGGACACTTCACTTCCAGTCTGATCATGTCGTCTCGGATCATTCTGTCGACTAGTGTCCGCAGCCTCCGCTCTGTTATCCCGAGGCTATTGGACCAACTCACTCTACCGAAGATAAACTGTCCAAAGCCTATGGTTATCAACCTACCATCTATCATCTTTGTCTCAGGCTCCCTGGAATACCTCGCGCAGAATAGTATCTCGATCCAAACTTTAAGATATTCAGCGTCCTGATAGATCCAATGATCCCTAATCTGCCGATGTAATCCTATGAAACCCTCGGCCACTCTAACCCCTCCTCTTCATCCTCAATACCAGACGCCTCCACTGATTACCGATCCACCAACCAATCAAATACCGCTGCTCGTCCCACCAGGATATTTTCATTTCCTGTAGTTCGCCGCTTTCATTCGGTTGCATCTATGCACCTTCCTCCTCGGGAAAATCGCCCATTACTTCGTGCCGGAAAAGTTGTTCTTTAGTGATCTCCCCGACTTCGTAGACATCTGTCCGGTCATATAGCGGATAATACCGATGCTTGTTATCTCCGGTGCCTGTGCCTGCAGCAGCGGCATAGCGAAATGCTGAGGGCTTTTCGTTTCCGCTGCTCAGGATTGGGACCCCAAACTCCTTGCACCGGGATTTTGTCAGCAACACCGCGAATGGATATGGCTGCTGTGTCCACCCTCGGTTTGCGTTGATCCAGTAAGGCAGGCCCGTATCCAGGACCTCCTGTTTGTTGTACCAGCCTTTATTGTTTGGCATGTTTATCACCCTTTCAGGAAATGTTTCCTACCCTTGCTATATTTTCTTTGTTTTATAACCTGCAATTTGAGACGGCACGAAACTCACCTTGTCACACCCTACAAGACCATTAAATTCGTATCCTACGAACTCGCCGGTCACCCTGTCGAACGTGAATGAGCAACCAGCGCATTCGAAATCTACGGTGTGCCCTGATTTAAGATATACTTGAACTTTTACCATGTATCGCTTCCTCCGCTCTCCCCGGTGTCAATTTCGACTTCTGGTCCATCCAGAATCCAGTATACAGTTGCGTGGTCGCCGCTGAATGCCTCGTCCAAAATGGCTTGAATACGGTCGTAATGCTCTTGTTTGAGGCAATCCCTCGCGCGGTCGTCCCAATCCTCGTACATGGTGTCGTACTCGCCTTCAATGTAGTTATCGATCATCGTTTTAGCATTTGGTTGCCATCGGCGGTTAGTGCATACATACCAAGTTGAATGATCATACGACTCAGGATCGGCTCTCAGCTGCCCTGCTGTGATTTGTTCGTTTCCGTCTACATAGGCAAGCTGGACATCATCTGCCAGTGTTGATAATTTAACTTTGGGTACCTCAACTTTAATTGTCATCGTTTGTTCCTCCGCTCTCCCTGGGGGCCAATATGGCCCCTTTAAAATATCCATCAGGTCTAAATTGCTCCAGAAACAATCGGCCAGCTACCTCAGTCTCAAACGTCTTGATCAGCCGGCCGTGTGCGATGAGTTCCCATTCCCCAACCACTGCAGGAAGGGGTATTAGGTCATCTATGTTCATTTGATGGTTCATGAGGCGGACCCTTGAAACTCACGAACCTTGACGACTTCTTCCTTGTAGCGTTGCTTGATAAAAGCATCGTGCCGGGCGTTGCCGCAGTTCGGATGCCGGTGGGGCTGTGGAAGATACTCCGGCCCCACATGGTCGATCGATGCTGGAGGGCTGCTCCAATATGAGTCAGTGCTGCGGCCCTTCCCGTCCGTGAACCGAGACATGATGTTCCCGTCCCGGTCCTTCCACATTTCAAATTTCAGGCGCTGCATGGTTATGCCTCCTCTTGAGAGTGATCAAGCAATGTGGAAACTTACGCTGTACTCCGTTCCGATTCCCCATTTTTTCCGGCTGAACTTCGTCCCACCTGCCAATCTGGAAGCGCGCGATCCCAGGAAAATGTAAGGATACTCAACCGTCTGTGCGGTAAGCGCATACCCATAAACTGTATACTTCTTTGCGTGATACTCTGCGTCATCCGGGTCCTTGTAAAACATCTTTTCGATATAATGCGCTATCTCCGGGCCTGCGTTTTCTCCGAATGTAACGATAAATTCTTCCCGGTAAGCGTCATAGGTGAAGTAAATTTTGTTCCGATCATTTTCTTCGAGCGTTTTCAGTTTATTTTTCAGAAATCGCATTGCCTCAATGGCGGTTTCGAAAACTTCCATGGCTCGCCTCCATTCTGGGTATAGGAGGAGGGAATACTATTCCCTCCCTAGCTGCCTATTCGTGGATTTCGTAAATGCCTTTCGCCCATTCTTCGAACTTTCCACGCTCCATCAAACCGGACATACCGGAAGATCCATCTTTCTTGATCAGTGTCCAATTGACGTATTGCGTCCCCAAATATCTTGTTTCAATGCTGTTGACCTTTCGCTTCACTTCACGCTTACCGGCCATGCCCCAGTAAGTGACGTTAGATTTGACATGCATGGGTATTCCCTCCCTTGTATTAGCAAAACTCCTTTATCCACTTGCCATTGCAGTACACATCGACCGTGCCGTGCGGGAATGACCGCCTTAAATCTCTCGCAGCCTTCAACGCCTGGAGCAGACTGCAGTCCATCTGCACGTTTCTCTGGACCCCATGATGTTCGCGGAAGGTGATTTGAAACATGTTTAGCCCTCCCTTGTATTTAGGTGCCTACTGATTTATCTGCATCAAATACTCCACTTTCGATTTCTTTGATCAGCCGTTCGATGTAATTTGCTACAGCAGAAGATTCATAGTCCCCTGAAACGGAATGTGCATTTTCATCGTCTCGAAGCGATGCGAGTAGTTTTTCTTTGTCCACCGTGAATCACCCTATTCATTTGGTTTGGCTATACGAGATAGGGCCTCAGCAGCCGTATGCTGGAGAGGTACGGTTGATCGACCGTCAGCGTTGGAAGCAATGTCCCGTAGCGCCTCTACTGCTATATCCAGAGACTCCCTGAGCCGGACAGCCTCATCATTCCACTTGATCGCCTGAGCCTTGGCGTATGCCTGCTCCCTAGCAACCTCGTTCCCTAATGCAGTGAGCCGAGCTATCTCCTTATCCTTTGCTATCATGGCGTCCTGGTGCTGCTCGCAGCTTTTGAGGTGGGATTCTACTTCCTGCTCCTTGGCGAGCCGGAGAGCGCGGATATGCTCATCCTTGTCGCGTATGGTAGCCTCTTGCTGCTCTATGATCTCCCCTTGCTCCCTTAGGGCCTGAAACACTACCTTTCCCGTAATGTCCCAATCAGCCAATCCTATCGACTTCCATTGTTCCTCAATCTTGGCTTTCTGCTCTTTGTTCATGACTGTTCTCCTTTCAAAAGCTTAATTCCCATTACGACATGATTGGGGCGTTGAGCAAAAGCGGTCAGGTATGTTATTTCTGCTTGAATTGAAGCCCCGGTGTATAGCTCAAAGAGTTCATCCCACTCAAGAAGAATTAATTTATCACCGACTTGGTAGTCCCTGTCGTTTTCACGAATTTCGAAAGGCTTGCTGCCGTCAACTACAGCACGAAAATATTGAGGCCATGTTTTCAGTCGATGTTCCTTCATGGCTGTTCACTCTCCCCCAAAGCGGCCCGGGCTCGCTGACCGCCGTCCTTGTCGATCGGAATGTATCCGTGCTTTTCCAGATGTTCCGTGCCGTAGTTATCGGGATTCGCGTACCACCGCAGCGCATCTTCCAAATCCGCTATCCTCTGCTCCAAGTCCTGAATACGCTCCTCGCGGAAACTCAGTTGCTGCGGATGGCCCTCCATGTCCGCATGCAGTCGAGCGTTGCTATCGTGCAGTTCGGCGTTCTCTTTGGCGATACGTTCGATATGTTCGATATGCTCGAAAAGCTCGTCAATCACCGAATCGTATCCTTTTACAACAGCAGTTGTGCCAGACAGCATATAGCGGAGGCGTGGTACTTGACCGGCTTTCAATGCCACGGCGACGTTTGCAATAAACTTTTCAACCTCAGGTTTGGACTTAATGTGAAGATCCTTCAGTTCTTCAATTCGTTGGCTCATACTTCCCCTCCGTCCCTAATCCCATGCTCTTCCCACATGCGTTGGAATGTTTTTACCTGGCATTTCGTCTCTACACCATTGCGCAAGTAGATCATGTGTGTTTTGCTTACCGATACTACTGGCCTTTCCAAGACTTCGCCGCCTCGTCCGCGTAATCTGTAGGTTTTCCCAGCAACAGGCATAGGACGATGAAGTTCCTTGAATATCTGATCAATTTCCTGGTGGGTAGAGGATTTGAATTTACTCATGCGCTGTATCCCCCTTGAGAGCCAGCAGAGCCGCAATGGCTACTGCGTGAGGGGCTGTAGTGGTAAACGCCCGACTTTCTACTCCCCATTCATCAAAATCAGCGCCCCACTCTTTATCATTCGGGAACCATCCTAGCGCGAGATTAAAGCGTTCGCCGTTATCAATCCGGTGCATCTCCTCTACTACCAGTTCCATGCCTGACCAAGTTGTGGAATACTCCTCGACATCCACCGTCCCCATAACTGGTCCAGTTGGCTTGCCGTTAACGTACCCAGCGTTGTCATAAACATATCTGCTGCGGAACCGTCTGACATTAGGTTTGCCTAGCGCCTCTGCAAGTGCCGCATCCAACTCCGGCCCAGGCCCCATCTGTCGTATCTGCTCTACTGTGTAGGTCATGGGGATACCTCCAGTAGATCGGGATTGGGGTGAATGTTGCCGATGACGGTGGTTGAGGTCAAACTTCCGTCCGACTCCAAACGGTGATATGTGCTCGGGTTTCTAGTAAAAACCA